>NZ_JACJQW010000017.1:0-161471 GCF_014696905.1 Nostoc sp. FACHB-190 | reverse complement strand
ACGCCAAACGATTCATCAGAGAGTTTTATTTTTTCTGTCATTCTTTTACTGTGGTGAAAGCGTTATTTGAACTAGCAATTCACGGTCAAATTTTTGACTTTCCCAAACTCCATACCTATGGTGTTTTCTCATAACTGATTTAGGATTGCTATATGTCTTAGCCTATCGCTTGATATCGCAGTTAATTATTTAAATTTTCATAGATCAATACTTTCTAAATTCATATCAATATCATCTCGCTACAATAAAGTAACGAGTGCTTAAGGGAGCAGGAGATAATCTTATGGAATCAAAACCACGCATCTTCAAACAAACCGCTAAAGAAACAACTCTACTGTTTGCAGGGGGGGCTGGTGCTGGACTAATCATCTTTGCCCTGTTCGGCGGACTATGGCACATCACTCACTTTTGGTGGGTGATGGCAGCAACTACAATATTTTGCGGTTTATTAGCTGTAGTGTTCCGCCAAAAATTCCAGCAGATGTTAAATGCTTTGATGGACAATGCTCCGGGGATTTAGGAACTTAATTAACTTTACTCACTAAAACAAAGCCGCGTGTCTTACCGGAAACTGTATCTGTGGTGTTTATCGCCTTCCATAAATCCGCGGCTTTCACCCACACTGGTGGATATTTATAACGAGAAACATCCATAATTAAAAATCTATCTGTCTGCTCATTGTAAGCAGCAATTGGTGAAATATGCCCACCTTTTTCTTGACCAATTTCTTTACGTAAATAATTCACTATGACAAAATTATTAGATTGCTTTAAATTTGTCGAAACTAGCTTACGAAACTGTTCTAAATTCGTATCGGCTGCATGATAAACCTTGACTTGGACATCATAACTAGCAATTAATCCGCCTAATTCTGCTAAAGTCATTCCTTGACGAGCGACAACTTCAGGTGCAATGACTTTTTTAGTTTTTTCATTGCTAAAAAAGTTTTCTTGGGTGAACACTCTATAAGGAGAATATTGTGGTGATTCTGGTGCGACAACTCCTAAACCATTTAACACCATCACACTACTAGCAACACCACAAAAAGCTTGATTATGTTGCGTGACAAACTGCATACTCAAAGAAAAGAAATCTTCTCTGGAGCGACTTTGAATTAATAACTTCTCTCCCTCCTTAGAATTAAAAGCAATCAAGTTATTGGAAAGGGGTAATGTTTGAGCAATAACAGTTCCACTAGAAACAAAAAACCAGATAATTGCAGTTTGAAAAGTTGTGTTTAACTTCATAAATTTCCCACTTAAAAACTTCGCGCCTCTGCTCCTCTTCGTGAACCTAACTCCTTAGATTTAAGAAACTCACGCACAACCTCTTTAATATCTCGTAACTCCCCTTCAACTAAATAATTTAACTGCCGCATTTCATCTGCGGAAATTTTACCAGAAAGTTGAGCGATCGCACTTTTCAACTCCGGGTATTTATTCAACACTTCTTGTCTAACAATTGGCGTAGCTTCGTAAGGGGGAAAATATTGTTTATCATCCTTTAATACAGCCAAACCTAAGCGCGTAATTTGTCCATCAGTCGAATTTCCCGCCACCATATCTACTTGCTTCTGCACCAAAGCTCGATATATTAAACCCAAGTCCATAATTTGCGGTGATTTAGAAAAACGCAAATCGTAAGTTTTAGCTAAACCTGGAAAACCATCTTCTCGTTCTAAAAATTCGTAGCCAAACCCGCCGCGCCATTGGGGTGTATATTGGGCAACCTGAGATAAAGTTTGAATATTATATTTCTTGGCATCTTCACCACGAATTACCATTGCGAAAGTATTTTCAAAACCTAAGCTAGGCATCACTTCCAGCTTAAATTTTTGGTCATATATTTGTTTTAATTTCTCGTAAACTACTTTTGGGTCATTGACGGCTTTTTGTTTTAAAATACCAGTAAAAGCTGTACCCGTGTATTCAATATAAGCATCAATTTTTCCAGCCAGAATAGCATTATGACAAACAAAAGAACCGCCTAAACGGGGACGACGGACAACTTTGAGATTAGTTGTTGCTTCAATTTGTTGGGCTAAGAGTTCGCCTAAAATATCTTGTTCGGTAAAATCTTTAGAAGCAACAACAATATCGCCCGTGGTATTATTCGCGCTAGGGTTACAAGCTGCGATCGCCACTACTAAAGTAAAAGTTAAAATAAAAAATATTAAAAATCTTTTCATTACTTATTTAACTTTTAATCTGGTTTCCAACAACCCAATTAACAAATCTGCCAGTAAAGCAATTACGGCGGCTGGTACTGCCCCAGCTAAAATTAAATCATTATTTACTACCGCAATACCGCGAAAAATAAACACGCCTAAACCACCAGCGCCAATAGCAGCCGCAATTGTAGCAACACCAATACCTATCACTGCCGCAACTCTTACACCTGCCAAAATTACACTCATTGCTAAGGGAATTTCGACTTGTAATAATAATTCTTGATCAGTCATTCCCATGCCTCTACCAGCTTCGATAATTGCCGGATCTACACTGGTAATACCTGTGTAAGTATTGCGAATTATCGGCAGAAAAGAATATAAAGTCAAAGCCACAATAGCTGGGACAACACCAATTCCACCAATAATCGGGACAGGAATTAGTAAACCAAATAATGCCAAACTTGGAATAGTTTGCAATACATTGGCAATACCCAAAATGGGTTGACGCAAACGAGTTTGACGGGTAATTAAAATACCTAAAGGAATGCCAACAAGTGTGGCAATTGTAATGGCAATGCTTACCAAAAATAAATGTTCCAGCGTGTGCTGTAAAATTTCTGGGGCATACTTAATCAAGAAAAAGTCTTTCATAAATTGTCTTGCAGAGAACGCAGACATTGAAGAAAAGCCAGGCTTTCTGGATGTTGCGATCGCAGAAACTCCTCCTTTGTACCTAATACTACCAGTTCTCCGTCATACATTAACCCAATTCGAGAAGCTAAGACAAACGCCTCTTGGATATCGTGCGTTACAAACACCACCGTCTTACCGAGTTCTTGCTGTAACCGCCGAAACTCCTGTTGCAATTCTAAGCGCGTAATAGGGTCAAGTGCGCCAAAAGGCTCATCCATTAACAAAACTGGGGGATCTGCGGCTAACGCTCTCGCTACGCCTACCCTTTGTCGCTGTCCCCCCGAAAGTTGATGGGGATAACGCCCAGCAAACTGCACAGGATCTAACCCTACCAATTGCAACAATTCATAAACTCTTGTTTTAATTTGTTTCGGTTTCCAACCTTCTAAACTAGGAACTAAACCAACATTACGTTCTACTGTGAAATGGGGAAATAAACCAGTTTCTTGAATTACATAACCAATTTTGCGCCGCAGTTTAATTTCATCCCATTGACTTGTCAGAGTTCCATCAAATACGACTTCACCTGTGGTTGGCGTAAACAGACGATTAATTAATTTCATCGTGGTAGTTTTACCGCTACCACTGCGTCCAAGTAATATTAATGCTTCTCCTTGACGAATCGAAAAATTAAGATTTGATACTAAATTGCGACGGTTGCGGCTAAAGCTGACATCGCGGAATTCAACAGCAATTGAGCGATTTTGCGACATAGTTGACTGTTGGTCGTTAACTTGAAGCTATTATTACTGATTTTGCTAATAAGTAAATATAGACTTTTGTCTCACGCATAGACGCGGTAGCGGCTTCCCGCAGGGTAGGCGCAAAGGCGCAAAGGCGCAAAGAGTAAGATGTCATTACGAGGAGGTATAGGTCTGTAAGTGTTCAAAACCCTTATATAGCAATCCTAAATCATTTGTGAAATTCTCTTTCTTTTCTTTCTTTGTGTCCTTTGCGTCCTTTGCGGTACCCTTCTCCCAAAGGGAGACGCTACGCGAACGGGAAGCCGCTTCGCGTCTACGTTAAAAAAAATACTTTTTCACAACTTCAGATAGGATTGCTATACCCTCACAGACAACCATTGTGCGTAATGTTGATGTTAAAATCGAGTTTCATATTCAAAGAACAGTAGATTTTCATTGCCCAAATCGGTTGCGCCGCGTACTAAAATTTCGTCATTGAGTCGATAAAGGACGTTGTAACGGAAGGACGCATCACTACTAAATAATGGTCGTGATAAAGAAACAGAAAAATCTCGATTTAGGTTGAATACACCTTCGGCTGATAAATCGAGAACTGATGAGCGTCTTGCTGTTTGATCTGTAATGGGAGTAGGAAAGATGCGAAATTCACTAAAACCAATTGCTTGACCGATCGCAGTAATCGTACCTTGTAAACTACCTAAAATCGTCGTGCCAGCAAAATTAGTTAACCCTTGGGTGATATCTCCGGTTTGAGCAAAATTATTCAAAATTGAGCCACCCAGTAAAGCGACAATTTCTCCTTGACTGCGGCGGGGTTGACTTGTCAATTCTAAATTTTCGTTTAATCTACTAGCACGTCCTGTCACCCTTGCTTGTACGCGCACGGTGCGTAAAGTGCCAAAATTGATCGCAGAAGCATCGCTGATTTCTGCCGATGCAGGGGATCTTAAAATCCGATTATTGATTGCTGAAGTTTCAGGGACGATCGCTAACAGTCGCACATTCAAGGTAGGATCAAGTCCTTGACTGGGGGTAAAGATGGCTGTTTGTTCATAGCCGCGTTCTAAGGTGAACTCGGTGCTAAATAAACTGACTCTTCCGCCTGTTAATCGAATTTCTCCTTCGGGGAGAGGTTTGGCTAATGTACCGTTAATTGTTAAGTCACCTTTGGCGTTAAAACTGAGTATGGGTTGACTAAAGCCGCCTACTCCCGGTACAAAACTGAGTAAAGATTGACTTGTCACCCGCACATCATCACCCAAACTCAAGCGTAAGTTGTCAAACGCCACAGGTAAATTAGGTCTAGTTACAGCAGCAGTAGTCGTAGAGTTAGGTTTAGTTTCTGTGGGTGTAACGGCACTAATATTGATGTCAATATTATCGTTTGTTGTTGGTTGAGTGTTAGCAGTGGTGGAGTTGCCAATAATTACCTGTCCATCACTCAGTTCAATTTCACCGCCAATTTGTGGTTTGAGTGCTGTTCCTTGAATCACCGCATTACCGCTCACACCACCTGCATACAAACCAGGAACTTGAAAATCTAGGGGTTTTTCTATTAATACTGTCAAAGGATTGGTTGTATTGGACTGGGGTGTAAAAATTGGCAAAATTCCCGATGCTGTGACTAACCCTTGATTGTAATTAGCTTGAATACCTTCTATATTTATTATATTGCCGTTAAACTGGGCTGTTCCCGTGACATTTGTGAGCGGTTCCGATAAAGCTTGAGCGCGAATAGTAGCATTATTCAATGTGGCATTGCCGTTAATAATTGGCTGGTTTAAAGTCCCGCCAACATTCACAGCCACTTGTCCTTGTCCATCTAGCCATGAGACTTGATTGTTAGTCAGCAGATTTAACAGTGTTAAACCTTCGTTACTCACATTCGCCTGGACACTAATTTGATTACTAGCTGGTTTGGCAAAGGTAAAAGGTAAGGGTGCAGGAATACTACCTGTAGCTGTGATGGGTTGAGTTCCTGTCAGCAGTAGCGTACTGTCAAAATTTAAGCGGGCATTTTCGTAGGCAAATTTTACCTGTCCTGTCTGCACTGGTTGGTTATTCAGAGTCGCATTCGCCAGTGATACTTCACCATTTACGCTGGGGTTGAGGAAATTACCTTGTAAATTAGCCACAGCATTCACTTCACCTGTGACATCTAGCGGATATTGGGCAATAAACGGCTGAAATAAAGATAGCGGTAAACTCTCTACATTCAACTGTCCCGCCAGTTGATTCAAGCCTAATTTGCCGGCAAAAGCTACCTGTCCTTGATTGATGCCAATACTCAAGGGTGAAAGTGTCACAACACCATTGGCAAAATTACCTTGAGCTATCACTTGATTAATCGTATATTGTCCCCATTGCCAGTTATTACCTTGGAGATTAAACCCAGCATTCAACCCAGATTTTAAAGAACCACTGGCTACTAAGGTTCCATTCAAAGCACCCGTTAATTCTGCCAAGCTGGGTAAAGGCGGCGCTTGTTTTTTGTCTTGCTGTTGTTGCTGTTCTGCGACTGTGGCAATTTTAGAGAAATATTCGAGTTGGGTTTTTAAGTCTGCATTTGGTAAGCGCACAGATGTGGTGTTGAGTGCGGTTGCACCTGCTAGTGTGGGTGGTTCTGTACCTGTACTTAAATCTTGAAAATCGTAGATATTAAACGCTTGTAAAAGTTCTTGTATTCTCGTTTCTACTAAATTCGCTTGGACTTGAAATTGGGGGTTATTGCCAGTTTGCACACTCCCACTCAGGGCGATGCTACTTTCTCCCAGACGTAAGAGACCATTAGTTAAGTTAGCCGAACCATTGGCATAGTTAAAACTACCACGAAATTCTTCAGCTGAAACTCTGGCAACACGGGGCTGAGAAATTGCCACATCTCCCGCCAAGGCATAATTATTCAGATTAACTACTAAATTGCCTGATAATTGCCCACCCAAGGGTTTTAAATTATTGTTAGGTAAAAAGCCGCCAACCAAAGCGATGGGAAATTGTTGGGCGTTGATAATTAAATTATCTCCCTCGGTTCTACCTGTGGTGACAGCGCCATCACGCCGGACTAAAAAGGAAGTTGGGCGATAATTACCATCGAGGTTCAAAGCTATCCTATCTTGTGTACCTGCGAGGCGCAGACTTCCCCCTTGTCCGCCTTGAAAATTCACATTACCAGTTAAAACGGGGTCAAATGCCACGTTTCCGACATTGAAATTCCGCAGTCGTACATTACCTGTGGCTTGGGGGACTTCTGGAGTACCTGTGACTCGCCCATTAAAATCGATAAAACCTGATAAGGCGATATCTCCGGGAACTTGCACACCAGTATTGTTGAGGTTGAAATTCTGCGCCAGGACATCAAAATTAAAGCCGGTGATTTTCGGTGTACCTGTTGCTGGTAATTGTACAGCGATCGCACCACTCGCACTTACCCCCGGTGTCGTCGCCCGTGGCACAATAATTTGCTGACCATTCCAGCGAAACTCGGCTGACAATGGTTGTGCTAACTGTGCTATTCCTTGGTTGGCGCGGAGTTGTCCGGCGGCGCGAATATCTGCTAAGGCAAAAGATTTTGTATTCCCAGCCACCTGCACATTCCCATTCAGCCTACCGCGTAGTTGGGGTGAAAAACGGTTGAGTTGAATTTGAGAAGCATTTGCCACTGCTTGCCAGCGACCATTATTCAGGTTAGCATCCCTAATGTTAACTGTACCCCCCGCCACACTCAAGTTTGCTTGTCCAGAAGCTTGAATAGTTTCTGGTTGGAAAGATTTCGTGCTGCCTGATAAATTCACAGAAGCACTAGTTAATACTCCCTGAAATTGGGCAGGAATCTGGGAAAAACGGCTGAGTTGAATTTGGGAAGCATTCGCCACTGCTTGCCAGCGACTATTATTCAAGTTAATATCCCTGATATTGACTCTACCCCCCGCCAGGTTGAGATTTGCTTCCCCTGTGGCTTGAAAAGATTTCGTACTACCCGACAAACTCACCGATGCACTCGTTAATACACCTTGGAATTGGGCGGGAATTTCTTTAAATCGGCTTAACTGAACTTTTTCGGTATTAACAACAGCTTGCCAACGGTTTTGGGAAACCCGCCCCTTAGCAGTGATGGTATTACCTGCTACATCAAACACAGCCGTTGGCAAAACAAGATTCTGCCCTTGTTGCTCAATTACTGCTGCACCGATAGTTGGGTAGGTAGCATTCGGCGCTTGTACTTGGGCGACTGTCCGCAAATTCCCCAGATAGCCAAACACCCTAGCATTGGCTGAGACATTCCCAACTTTGATGCTAGATGCAGAGTTGTTGGTTTTGGCGATGACATCCCCTGGCAAATTTTGGGCGAGAACATTCAACAATACTCTACCTTGGGGCGCTAGTTGCACTTGACCACCGCCGACAATTTGCCCTCCGGCTGGTGGTTGCACTAAGATTCTGGCAATGTTGAGGATTAAAGGTTGTTTGCCGAGGGAGCCAGTGATTTGTGTATTAGCTGAGACATTACCGATGCTAATTGGTGGTGTAAACCCGTATCTTTGCGCCAGTATATCTCCTGAAATACCTTCGGCTTGTAGGTCAAATTTTACTCGACCCCCTAATATTGCTTGACCACCACCTGTAATGATTCCACCTGCGGCGGGAACAAGTTTGAGATTTGAGACGGTGATTTGAGAAGCATTTTTATTGACATTGAGGCGAAAGTCAGTATTGACAGCTTGGAACTGCACCCGGTCAACTTGCAGAGGTTTGGTGTTGCTGACTGTACCGCTAAGAACTGGCTGTTGCAGAGAACCTTGCACCTTGACCTTGGCTTGGACTTCTCCAGTGGCGACAACGGGAGATTTAACGTTGAAGGTATCTAAAAGATTTTTCGCACTGACGGGTTTTACCTGGGCAGAAAGGTCAAAACCTGTTTTGAGATTGACTGTACCATTTGCCAGGAGAGGAACTTTGCCCAAATTTGTGGTGAGATTATCTAATGCGATCGCCTGACCTTGAAATACTAATCTACCGTTAGAATTAATGAAGCGTTGGGGTATATTTTGAATTTGGGCTGTGACTTGATACGGAGTAGCTGTCCCGGTAATCGCTATCTCTGACGCATTTGCAGGAATCTGCACACCCAAGTCAGCACTAACTCTTCCTGCTTGCAAAACAATGGGTAACTGAATTAATCGACTAACATCAGATGCTAGTAAACTTTGGGCGACAACCTGTAGATTAGTTTTTTGTGCTTTTGGTTGTGTTGACCCAGTAATTTTAACCGCACCACCTCTAGCAAATTGACCATTAATTTCGTAACCAATCTCTGTATTATTTGGTGCAAATCGCGCCCCACCAGCGAATTGATTAATTATTACAGAACCTTTTGGTTTAGTTGGTGCAGGGGCTGGTAAAAGTTCTACACTGCCATCAACAATTTGCAGTGTTTGTAATTGCGTTTGAATAATTCCTTGACCTTCGCCACTGTTCACCTCTGCTGTCACCCAACGACCATCTTGATCTTGTTGAATAAACACACGCGGCTGCACCAAAGTGACATTTAACGGTAGTGTACGGCTGAAAATGACTGGTAACAGCGCAAACTGCACCTCAACAGCCTTTGCTGTTACTTGGTCAGCATCAGTAGATGTTGCAGGTATGGATAAAGAACTAAATCTCAGGCTCGAAAGTGAAAAAGACTCCACTTGTCCTAGATTAATTGGTCGTCCTAGTAATTGTTCTAGATTTGTCTCTACTAACGGCGCTAAATCGTTATATACATAATTTCTTGCCCACCAAATTCCTGATGCAATACCAGCAAGCAAGAAAATTCCTATAACTAAACTACTACGACTGAAAAGTAGGAGATATAAACGACGGTTAATTGGCTCCTGATCATTCTCTGAGTTGGGAGGGCGCGTCATTTCCGTTACCAGCAACGCTATCGAGTAACAAAGTTTATTATTACCCGAAAACACCATAGTTGTTTTGCCGAAGTTTTCAAAACTTGTTCTAGATAGATTAGTAGTTCCTTCTAATGAGGGATGGCAGGAAGCAGAAGGCAGGAAGCAGAAGGCAGGAGGTAAAAGTTAGGATTTTTGCTTTTTAAGTTTTATACCCTCATATCCTTATATCCTCATCACCAAAATACCTTGGTTACTGAGCGCAGTCGAAGTACACCCTCATCTTCCTGACTAAGTTTTGAGCATTAATTAACAGTCTATTTGCTACGTTAATAGGAAAAATTTGAGAAAAGTTGATTTAAAGTAAAAAAAGTTACATCATTTAAGGTTTCATCTTCCGGCATTGTCTCATAGACTAGGGGCAGCAACCTTATTAAAACTGGCTGAGGAAAGTGGAAATTGACTGAGACAAACAACTTAAATTCTCCGTTCCAGGATGTGTCCCGTAGAGAATTGCGAGATTTAGTCAGAACTCAACTGCAAATGCTGTTAGAAGCAGCAGATTTACAAGCGGCAAAATCAATTCTTGTACCCGTACAACCTGCGGATATTGCTGAAGCAATTGAAGGTTTACCGGAAGCGATGCACGCTTTAGCTTTTCGTTTACTTTCTAAAGATGAAGCGATCGCAGTTTACGAGTATCTTGACTATAGTGTACAAGAACGATTAATTGAAGAATTAAAAAGTCAAGAAGTTCGTGATATTGTCGATCAAATGTCTTCGGATGACAGAGCAAGATTATTTGATGAATTACCTGCCAAAGTTGTCAACCGTTTACTAGAACAATTAAGTCCGGTAGAACGTCAAGCTACGGCTTTGCTGTTAGGTTATGAACCTAATACAGCCGGACGAATTATGACTTTAGAGTTTATTTCTCTCAAGGAAAATATTACAGTTACTCAGGCTCTAGAGCGGATTCGTCGTTTAGCTAATGCCAGCGAAATAATTTACTATCTCTACGTCACAGATGCAGAAAGACGCTTGACAGGGATTGTATCTTTGCGAGATTTGGTAACATCTCAACCAGAACAAATCATTGGGGAAATTATGACCCGTGATGTGATATTTGTTCGCACAGATACAGACCAAGAAGAAGTAGCAAGAGTTATCCAAAGATATGACTTTTTAGCTGTACCTGTAGTAGACAAACAACAGCTTTTAGTTGGTAT
Organism: Nostoc sp. FACHB-190; assembly: GCF_014696905.1. Taxonomy (NCBI): domain Bacteria; kingdom Bacillati; phylum Cyanobacteriota; class Cyanophyceae; order Nostocales; family Nostocaceae; genus Nostoc; species Nostoc sp. FACHB-190. The sequence goes on along the minus strand of NZ_JACJQW010000017.1, from coordinate 150,787 downwards.
TGTTACGGTTGATGATGTAATTGATATTTTACAAGAAGAAACCACCAAAGATATTTATGCGTTAGGTGGTGGTGTACAGTCGAGTGGCGATAATTATTTCCAGATGAACTTGATGGAAGTTGCTCGTAAACGAGTCGTATGGTTATTTGTTTTATTAATTACTAATACTGTTACAGGCACAATTATTAAATCCCAAGAAGATATTTTAACCAAAGTAGTTACGCTAACAGCATTTATTCCGTTATTAACAGGAACAGGCGGTAACGTTGGCGCTCAATCTTCGACAGTAGTAATTCGGGGGATGAATACTGAAGAAATTCGCTCACTCGGCACATGGCAAGTAATTGGCAGAGAAGCGATCGCTGGTTTACTCTTGGGTGGTATGCTGGGGATTATCGCTACAATTTGGGCATATTTTTTACAAGGCAGAATTGAAGTTGCGATCGCCGTCGGTACTAGTTTAGTGGCGATTTCGGTTTTAGCTTCGGTTTCTGGTTCCACACTGCCATTTTTATTTCGGATGTTACGTTTAGACCCGGCTTTGATGTCTGCACCATTTATCACCACAGCCGTTGATGTCTTAGGGGTCTTGATTTATTTCAATTTGGCACGGGTAATTTTAAAGTTATAGCAAGAGGCACTCCGGCAAAGCCGGAGAAGTCAAAAGTAAAAAATCAAAAGTCAAAAGTAAACAGATGGATAAAATTTACCCATCTGTAGCAAGTAAGCGGAGGTATAAACTTGTGTATTAGTTAGCGTGTGCTAGTTGTGGAGATTCAATCGCGGAGAATTTCACAGCCTTGGCGAACTCTTGCAGCACGTCTTTTAGCCGTTGTTCCAGTTCCTCATCTAGCAGGACGCTATCATCAGGTTGCTTTTGAATTTGTTTGTCAACTGCATACACGGTGGCGAGAATATGCCGTGCGCCTAACTCGCCTAAGATGGGTTTCAGGGCATATTCAATGGCTAACAAATGGGCAATTGTGCCGCCAGTTGCTAAGGGTAACACGACTTTGCCAGTCAATGATTTTTGCGGGAGTAAGTCTAAAAATGCTTTGAGTATGCCTGTATAAGCAGCTTTGTAGATTGGGGTGGCAATAATTACGCCGTCGGCTTGGGCTAATAAAGCTTTGGGTTGTTCTAAGGCGGGGCTGTCATACTTGCCAAAGACTAAATCTTCCGCAGGTAAATCGCGCACAGAAATAATATCTATGTGTAGACCTTCTTTTTCTAATAGTTTGGCAGCATATTCCAAAATTCCGTAGGTTCTGGAAGGATGGGAAGGACTACCAGCGATCGCTAAAATCCGAGTCATGTAAATACACTCCTAATTTATACAATTAATTCACGGTGATTTTGTCTTGGTCTGCATAGCCTCGGCTGTGTTGACCTTCTCACTTAAACGTTCGTAGGGGCGGCGTAAACTCATAGTCTCAACTTCCCAGATGTAGCCATGAATCACCACATCATCGGGAATCAACGGAGATTGACGTAACAATTCCACCTGCTGTTTGCAGATTTCGTCCACATCGGTAAAGGTTTTAATCCATTTGGAAAACACACCTTTGGGTAGTTTCAACTCTGGTAAGGCGGGATCAACTGCAACTGCATCTACATCAATCCCTCGGCTGCGTAACACTTCACTCAGAAAGTCTCCAGAAGCACTCATCATGCCGCACTCGGTATGGTTAATCACAATAATTTCTTTGGTGTTAAAAAACTGTGTGGTTAACATCGCCGACCGAATGGCATCATCTGTAACTAACCCGCCAGCGTTACGAAAAATATGTGCATCGCCTTCGCCAATTCCTAAAGCTTTTTCTACTGGTAAACGTTCGTCCATGCAGGCTAGTACCCACAAGCGTTTATTGTTGGGTATGCCTAACTGTCGCCGCAATGACCAAGCTTCTTTTTGGGCAATTTGTTCGTCAATTTGTTGATGTAACATAGCGGCTAATCTCCCATTCCTTGACTTTTTAGGATATGGACGCAGCTTTGTGCTGAGGCTGCTGCTTCAGAAATTCTTCATTAGCAACAATCTCGCCAAAGGGACTGATGATGTGTTGTTCTTCAACTTTGGGCAAGTTTTCTAACGGCAAACGGGGGAATAATAATTCTGCAACGCGATAAGCTTCTTCTAAATGGGGATAGCCAGAAAGAATAAAGGTTTCAATTCCCAAGTCTGCATATTCCTGCATTCTGGCGGCGACTGTATCGGGATCACCTACCAGTGCTGTACCTGCCCCACCGCGCACTAAACCCACACCCGCCCACAAATTTGGACTAATTTCGAGTGTTTCGCGGCTACCTTTGTGTAGCTGACTCATGCGGCGTTGCCCTTCCGAATCCATCCGCGCATAAACTTTTTGGGCTTTGGCGATCGCTTCATCATCCACATAGCGAATCAATTGATTAGCTGCGTCCCAAGCTTCAGTTTCAGTTTCCCGCACAATAACGTGCAGCCGAATGCCAAACCGTAAAGTTCTACCTTCAATCTCTGCAAGTTTGCGAACTGCGGCAATTTTCTCAGCAACTTGCGCTGGTGGTTCACCCCAAGTTAAATAAACATCTACGTGCTTGGCGGCGATTTTTTGGGCAATGGCTGAGGAACCACCAAACCATAACGGCGGATAGGGTTGCTGTACAGGCGGAAACACAATTTTGCCGCCTTGAATATCTAGATACTCACCTTTGAGGTCAACTGTTTCGCTACTAACAAGCGATCGCCATACCGTCAAAAATTCATCTGTTAATTCATAACGCTCATCGTGATCCAAATGCAAGCCATCTCCAGCCGCCTCCACCGGATCACCACCCGTCACGACATTAATCAACAACCTCCCCCCAGACAGGCGGTCAAACGTCGCCGCCATCCTCGCGGCTAACGTTGGCGACATCAAACCCGGACGTATCGCCACCAAAAAACGCATCCGTTGAGTTAATGATACTAGAGTTGATGCCACAACCCAGGCATCTTCGCAAGACCTACCCGTAGGTAATAAAGCCCCTGTGTAACCCAGGTCATCCACTGCCTGTGCAATTTGCCGAAAATATTGAAAGCTAACAGTTCTACCGCCTGTTGCTGTTCCTAAGTAGCGCCCATCGCCGTGGGTAGGGATGAACCAGAGTAGCTGCATGAATCCTATCCTTTTTAACTCGGTAACTTTATCGATTTACCGTACTTTATCTTGGATTAAGAGTATCACACATTGAACCCAGGGAAGCAAGGGACTTTGGCAAATTTCTGCTTTTAGTCCCCGACTCCCTCACTGCTGAACCCATTAGCGAGTCTTCTCCCAAAAGGAGACGCTTTCCCGCAGGGTAGGACGCAAAGTTATAAGAGGTTGAGGGAGTTATTGGGTAAGTCTTGGAATTTTTCATTGGATTTCTTGACTTTAGCAATCCAACCTTGATATAAATTCAAAATCTCTGCATAAGGAACAGTAGTTTCTGAGATTAAATAAAATAGCGGCTGGGCAAAATTTTTGGGGAATAATTTGTGGAGAATTTTGGCGGAAATGTCTCTAATCAGATACTCAATAAATAAACCCTGGGATAAAGGAAACGCATGATTTCCCAGTTCTACTAAAGCATAACCATCGGGCTGACGGCGCACAGTAAATTGTGCGATCGCCTGTGGGATATTATCAGAATATTCATCTAAAAGCTGGTCAAATATCAATACATCTTCCAGAGCAGCATTGCAACCTTGACCAATGGATGGAGATACAGCGTGAGCCGCATCACCTATTAGCAATACACTATCACCATAATGGTAACTTTGACAGCGAACTGTTAACACTGTTGATGGTTGTTTATTACCAAAAGCTTCCGCCTCTGATGCTGGCATTAATTGACCAATGTCTGGAAAATTTGCTTGAAAAAAGTTTAATACTTCTTGCTGGGTGGCAAGATTAGCTACTTGATTTTGCTGACGAGGAAAGTGAATAATTCCACTCATAGTTTTGCCTAATTGATGGAGTAAGAACACAACTGTGCCATCTTTCAGCATCCAAGAATGGATTTTATCTGCGGCTAAATTAATCTTGGAGTTAGCATCAAGATTAGGTAAGAAAAACGATTTATAATCTGTGGGAATATATTTTTGTTCACAGGGAAAATTTGCGGTCAACTTCAAACTTTCTCTAACCGCCGAACAGGCTCCATCAGCACCAACTAAAAAATCATAATGAACAGTAACAACTTCTTCTGATACTTCAGATTTATTGATAACTGTTAAAGTTTTAGTCGCAAAATCAACTTGCTGACATTGACAGTCAAAGTGAATATTTAAGCGATGATGATACTTATTAGTTAAGTCTTCTAAAATTGCGATCGCTAAATTTGTTCTATCAAGGGTGAATAAAGGATTTTGTCGCGGACTATATCTAGTTTTCCCATTCCTTTGATGAAAAATCGTGCCATTCATAACTAAACTTATATCTTTGACTGCTGCTTCTAATCCCTCAATTTGTCTTAAAGCATACATACCTCTCTCGTTGAGAGAGATAGGATAAGTCCTGGATTTAGAAAAAGCTACAATTCTAGGATCACTGCGACGCTCATAAATCTCTACTTGATAATTATCACCACGACGTAACAAATACTGAGCTAATAAAAGTCCACTTGGGCCAGCGCCAACAATCACTACTTTTTTTAGCATAAGTTTAGAATTGATATATGGATGATGAGAATAATTTGCAAGTTTGCCAGTCAAAATTCCGTATTCTGCTAGATAGAAAGTTTCATAGTCTCATATTAATTATTATCAAAATCCAAGTAATTTTAGATTCCTAGGTCTATGAAATGATCATAGTTTGAATAACTATATTAAATTATTAAATTAATTTATAATATTTATGGCGAATTAAAAAATCACTAATCAAACTTATATGGTAATACAAAAAATGAATAATCAACCACTGTCAGAAGTAAGAATTTGCTTTTTGGGCGAATCATTTTGTTACTAATTGGGATTCTTGGTTAATTTTTTGTAATTAAGAATTGCTTATACTAGATGCAGTAAAACTCCTACGAGGAATCTGACTATGACAGCATCAGATATTAAAATACCACCTTTAGAAAGTGGCGATCGCCTAACTCGCCAAGAATTTGAACGTCGTTATTATGCCATGCCTCATACTAAAAAAGCAGAACTAATTGAAGGAGTTGTATACGTGGCCTCACCCTTACGTTTTAAAAGTCATGGAAAACCCCACGGAAACTTGATAATTTGGCTAGGAACTTACAAAGTTGCTACCCCTGGCGTGGAGTTGGGTGATAATTCCACAGTCCGCTTAGATTTAGATAATGAACTACAGCCGGATGTTGTGCTGTTAATTGATGAACAACTGGGTGGACAAGCAAGTATTAGTGAAGATGATTATATAGAAGGCGCACCAGAATTAATTGCCGAAGTTGCTGCGAGTAGTGCGGCTAATGACTTGTATGATAAAAAGCGAGTATACCGACGCAATGGTGTAAAAGAATATATTGTTTGGCAGGTTTTTGAGAATCAATTTGATTGGTTTATTTTAGAGAATGGTGAATATAAATCATTAACATCTGATATAGATGGGATTATCAAAAGTTATGTCTTTCCTGGTTTATGGTTGGATGTAACTGCGCTGTTAACTGGAGAAATGACCCAAGTGTTAGCAGTACTGCAAAGAGGTTTGAACTCACAAGAACATCAACTATTTGTACAAGAATTAGCTAATAAATCTTAAATTTTTCATTCAAATTTAAGCTATATAATTTGTGAATATAAAATAATCAAATTCACTCCCAACTCCCAATTACTCACAGGTATTTATGCAGCAAATTAATTTAGCTGAAGCATCTCAACACTTATCAGAATTGATTGACGCGGCGCTTGATGGTGAAGAAATTATCATCACAAAAGATAATCAGCAGGCTGTGAAATTAATTCCTATATTGCCAGTGAAACGCCGTCCCAAATTTGGTAGTGCTAAGGGAATAGTGACAATATCTGATGACTTTGACGAACCATTAGAAGAATTTCAGGAGTATATGTAGTGCAGCAACTTTTAGATACTCATACTTTTATCTGGTTTATTCTGGGTAGTTCAAGACTTAGTAATAGTCTGCGATCGCAAATAGAAAACAATGATAATTTTCTTAGTATTGCCAGCATTTGGGAAATGGCAATCAAACACAGCATTGGCAAACTAAATTTTAATTTAAGCTTTGCTGAGTTTGTTGATCAGCAAATCATTATGAATGGTATTCAAATAATTAATATCGAAATTGAGCATATTTTAACTGTTTCCCAACTGCCATTACACCATCGTGACCCTTTTGACAAAATGTTAATTGCTCAGGCAATAGTAGAAAATCTACCTATATTAAGTGCTGATACAATTTTTGATACTTATCCGGTCAAGCGTTTGTGGTAGCGATGCTGAAATTCTACCGCAAGATTAATAAACATTCGTTACCAAAAAAACTTAGCATTATTGAATCAGTCTTCACCAGGGATATTCATGAGTTATTATATTGCTCCTCGATTTTTGGATAAAATTGCTGTTCACATCACTAAGAACTTCTTAAATCTTCCTGGTGTGAGAGTTCCTTTGATTTTAGGCATTCATGGACGTAAAGGTGAAGGAAAAACCTTTCAGTGTGAATTAGCTTTTGAAAAAATGGGTGTGGAAGTGACACTCATTTCTGGCGGCGAATTAGAAAGTCCCGACGCGGGAGACCCGGCGCGGTTGATTCGGCTACGCTATCGAGAAACAGCAGAACTGATTAAAGTGCGCGGTAAAATGTGCGTGCTGATGATTAACGATTTAGATGCAGGTGCAGGCCGCTTTGACGAAGGAACTCAATATACTGTAAACACACAGTTGGTAAATGCCACACTGATGAATATTGCGGATAATCCCACAGATGTGCAGTTACCAGGAAGCTATGATGCAAATCCCATCCGGCGTGTACCAATTATTGTTACAGGTAATGATTTTTCCACGTTGTATGCACCGTTAATTCGAGACGGACGGATGGAAAAGTTTTATTGGGAACCTGACCGTGATGACAAAATTGGAATTGTTGGCGGAATTTTTGCACCAGATGGACTCTCTAACCGGGATATTGAACAGTTAGTTGATACTTTTCCTAATCAATCAATTGACTTTTTTAGTGCGTTGCGTTCTCGAATTTATGATGAACAAATCCGCAACTTTATTCATCAAATTGGTTATGAACGCATATCTTTACGTGTGGTAAATAGTGTGGAAGGGCCGCCAGAATTTAAAAAGCCAGATTTTACTTTATCTCACTTAATTGAGTCTGGTAATTTTATGGTTGGTGAACAAAAACGGGTGGAAAATTCGCAGTTGGTGGATGAATATAATCGCTTGAATCGAGGTAGAAGAAATTATCAACCAGCATCATCTGTGGTGGAAACACCAACTCCTCAGCCGTCAACAAATGGATCTCGTCAACAATCAACATTAAATACGCATGTATCACTAGAAACACAAGAACAAATTCGGCAAATTTTGTCTCAAGGTTTAAAAGTTACTTTTGAACATGTTGATGAACGGCGCTTTCGTACAGGTGCTTGGCAAAGTTGTGGGACAATTCACATTGATGCAGAATCTGATGCGATTTCAACTTTAGAATCCCATCTTACTGAATATAGCGGTGAGTATGTCCGCTTGGTAGGAATTGACCCAAAAGCTAAACGGCGAGTTGTGGAAACAATTATTCAACGTCCGACTAGTAGAAATTAATCATCCTATTTGATAGGTGAACAATAGAGGTAAGGAGGACAAGGGAGAGGTGTTTGTCCATCATTGAGGATTGTTATAGATTGATTTTAAAGGCGATCGCACCACCAACACAACAGGCGATCGCTTTTTTATATTCATGAAAACTTGGTCAAAAATCCGAGAATGCGTTTGGTATTCGCAGTCAAGAGAGTGCGACGGTAAGCATCGGCGGCTTTTTTAATGGCTTCGGCTTGGGTGGGGTAGGGATGAATAACGCTGCTTAATTTACTCAAACCAATTTTATTCACAATTGCGGTGGTGACTTCCGAAATCATCTCACCTGCATGGCTGGCAACAATGGTAGCACCGAGAATTTGATCAGAACCTTTTTTGTGGAGAATTTTGAGAAATCCAGCTTCTTCACCATCGGCGATCGCACGGTCTACACTAGTAAAAGGAATTTTAATTGTTGCTACCTCAATACCTTGTTTTTTCGCTTCATGTTCATACATTCCCACATGGGCAATTTCTGGGGATGTGTATGTTACCCAAGGCATAATTAAACTACTGAGTTTAGAACGCCCTAACCCAAAGGGAGAAAACAGCGTATTTTTAATCACAATTCTGGCTGCTGCATCCGCCGCATGGGTAAATTTCCAATTCATACAAATATCGCCAGCCGCATAAATTTTTGGGTTGGTTGTTTGTAGATAATCATTGACTTGTATGCCGTGATGAGTGTCGTATTTTACTCCCACAGCTTCTAAGTTTAAACCTTCCACATTGGGCGCACGTCCCGCACCTACTAAGATTTCATTTACGGTGACGGAATCTCGATAACCGTTACTAGAAAAGTAAAGTCGCTTACCTTCAGTAACAGCAACCACTTCTTCTAATTGGCAATTTAATACTACACGAATGCCTTCTTGAATTAACACATTTTGAACAATTTCGGCTGCGTCTGCATCTTCTTTATTTAACAGATGCGAACCGCGATGTAAGAACGTCACTTCACAACCCAAACGCTGAAAAGTTTGGGCTAATTCACAACCAATTGGCCCGCCTCCAATCACAGCTAATTTATCTGGACGCTGAATCAAAGAAAAAACAGTTTCATTAGTTAAATAACCAACATTTTCAATTCCGGGTATTGACGGTTTTACAGCCCTAGCACCAGTCGCAATTACCGCTTTTTTAAATTGCAAAATTTTGCCATCGACTTCTACAGTATTGTTGTTAGTAAAACGACCATTTCCCAAAAAAACATCAACACCTAAATTTTTAAAACGTTCTGCTGAATCATGATGACTAATTCCCGACCTGATACGGCGCATCCGTTCCATAACTGCGGAAAAATCAACTTCTACTTGTTGTTTAGGAATATTAATTCCTAAATTTTTGGCGTGCCAAATTTCACCAATTACCCGCGCAGAACGAATAATAGATTTTGATGGTACACAACCCACATTCAAGCAATCTCCCCCCATGAGATGCTTTTCAATTAATGCGACTTTTAAACCTAAATCTAAACCTGCTGCACCCGCAGCAACAACTAAGCCGGCTGTTCCCGCACCAATAACTACTAAATCATAACAATCGGCAGGCTGTGGATTTACCCAATCTGGCGGATGTACATAAGAAACTAATTTTTGATTGTATTCATCTACTGGACGGACGATCACTCTTGATAATTCTGAATTAGACATAGTTTGAAGTGTGAAGTATGAAGTATGAAGTGTGAAATGTAATACCAAATCAATATGAATAAATTTGTATATTCTACATCTTGCACCAAACGAAGCCGCTTGCGCGTCTACGTTTTTATAGCCGCGAATTCCATTCGTCGGGGCTAGGTGCTTCATCGTTTATTTTTACTTCTTCTGCTAAAGCTTTCCGGGCAATGCGAGTAACATAAACAGTAACTGCAACTGTGGCAATAAAACCGATGACCCGAATTGCCCATTGTACGGTAGAATTACTCGGTTGACCTTCAGTACCAATTAATGCTAAATTCCCGGCTAAGGAACCAATATAAACATACATAATTGTGCCAGGAATCATCCCGATTGAACCGATAAAATAATCTTTTAGGGAAACTCCTGTAACACCAAAGGCATAGTTTAATAAGTTGAAGGGAAATATAGGCGAAAGTCGAGTTAATAAAACAATTTTTAATCCTTCTCGACTAACGGCGCGGTCAATGGCGGCAAAGTTTTGATGATTGGAAATTTTATTTGCAACCCAATTTCTCGCTAAATAACGTCCTACTAAAAATGCTGCTGTCGCACCTAAAGTTGCACCAATAAATACATATAAAGAACCCCAAACAACACCAAACACAACGCCTGCGCCCAAGGTAAGAATTGACCCAGGTAAGAAAGCCACAGTGGCAATAATATACAGTCCAATAAACGCGATCGCACCTACTGTTCCTTGACTATCAATCCATTGTAAAGCATCACGTAACAGGGTTTGGGGATTCAATGTATTACTTTGTACTGCTGTTTTGGCAATGGCTGATTCTGGATGAAATAAAATGGCGATCGCCACAGTCATTACAGCTAATATAAGTAATTGGTAAGCTTTAACCAAGCTCGGCCAATGATAATTATTTACTAAAAATTTGTTTTTCATTTTATTAAATCAAAATATATTTATTTACAAATTCTGGACTTCTGCCATTAGTCTAAAATATTATTGATTCTTTTCTTGAACTGTTTCTGTAACTGCCATACTCTGCGATAAAGCTTTTTGGGCAATTTTGGTAATATAAATAGTTACAGCCACAGTTGCAATTAAGCCAATTATCTGCATAATTAATTGATAAGTTTTGGCTTCAGGTGTAAGTGTTTGACTGGACATATTAGTCATAGCTAAATTGCCCGCTAATGTCCCCATATAGACATACATAACTGTCCCTGGCAGAATCCCAAAAGAACCTAATATATAATCTTTAAGGGAAACTTGCGTGACACCAAAAAAGTAATTTAATAAGTTAAAGGGAAATAAAGGACATAATCTTGTTAGCAAGACAATTTTCCATCCTTCTTTGGCTACTGCGACATCAATGGCTTTTAATTTAGGGTGTTGCTCAATTTGCTTGGATACCCAATTTCTAGAAAAATAACGCCCAATCATAAAGGCTAAAACTGCCCCAATGATGGCTGCAATTAATACATATACAGAACCCCAAAATACGCCAAATAAACAGCCAGCTTTTAAAGTTAAAACTGAACCAGGAATAAATAATAATGTCGCTAAGTTATAAATACCTATATATGCAACAATGCCCCAAATTCCCAGGCTGTTGACATAGGTAACTAAATTAGTAAAAAATACTGAAAAATTAAGAAACCTAGCAGTAATAACCAAGGCGGCGACAAGTATCACTAATAAAATAAATTTAAGCTTACCTTGGAATTTAGGCTGTGGTTGTGTCACCATAATTTTTTCATCCTAAATTATTTGTGCTGGTATCTCTCTTTTAACTAAAATACTCCATTTAAATAAGAAATAGCTTAATTCTGCTTAAATTTTTCCCGACGATACCAACTACGAATGCGGGCTGGTGACACGCCAAACAAATAAGCAAGCACAATAATTTGATTGAGTAAGGTAGTTTTCACAATTCCCTTTTGCAACCATCTCCGCGCTGAAGTTACTACTGGCGTATTGATAATTACAATGCGTCCTGTAGAATTTAACCGACGGATTAATTCAAAGTCTTCCATGATAGGGAGTTCAGGAAAATTGCCAATTTTTTGGAATATTTCTGGAGTTAAAAAAATTGCTTGATCACCGTAGGGCATTTGGAAAAAACGCGATCGCAATTTTACACCCAACTCCACCAACCTTAACCCAAAAGCTGGGTGATCAATCTGCAAATCAAATGCACCAGCCACTACTCCCGGTTGTTGTAAAGCTGTGCAAATCAAAATATCAAAGCCAACAGGTAAACGAGTATCTGCATGAAGAAATAGCAACACATCACCACTAGCCACCGCCGCACCTGCATTCATTTGCTTTGCGCGTCCAGGCGGTGAGGAAATCACTTTCGCTCCCAAAGACTGAGCAATTTTGATTGTGTCATCAGACGAGCCACCATCGACGACAATCACTTCTATATTTTTACCAGATTGAGTGCTGGCGATCGCGCCTGAAATATTATCGGCTTCGTTGAGAGTAGGAATAATAATTGAAATGTTAGCAGTTTGTTGCATTGAGATTGCCCTAAAAAATAAATTATCTACTTTACTTAAAACCGAAATCCCCCTTCAAAACGCACCTCAAATGTATTTCCACTCATACCTAAGCGAGATTCCCAAAACATACCATTACTCGGAATATCACGCTTAATTAATAACCCATAAGAAAAATCATTAACTCTGCTTCTAATACCACGGCTAATATCTCTAAAGTTTTGCAAATAAGTACCCAAATACCAATTATCATTTATCTTTTGCGTGCCTTCTAAAGTGTAGAAAAAATTTTCACTGATTTCTACCATAGTTTTCAACTCTACTCCTGTACTAAATTCCCATGCACCTTGAAAAAATCCTGATTGTCTTAGACGACGAGTTGCATCATAAAATATCATTCCCGTAGTCAATGAATAGTTATTTCTATCTTTATCTTGGCGAATCAAAGAATAACTCAAATTAATATAAGCAGGATTTTGATAATTGCTGCCACTATTCCAATGAAACCGTAATGCAGGAATATGGCTAGTAATAGCTTGAGTTTGCCCAGCAGCATTTAATTCTAGATGAGTATTAATATAGTTTAATAAGCCATTAGTATAAAAGCCTAAAGTTGGCTCGGAATTTCCAAGTTCATTGGTAATATTAAAAGCATTACTAGAATTTAAATTCAACCAAATCCCAGAATTAATGCTATAGTTCCAATTACCAGAAGCCCCAGCCCATAAAGTTTCGATCGCAGGTAAAGATAAATAACCATTAAACGTTTGTATATGGGTAATCAGTCGTCCATTTTGGCTGAGTTCAATATTATCAAATGCTAAATCAAATGAACGAATATTTACTGGAACTGTTGTAGTATCAGATGAATTATAGTTCTGAACAAAACTCTCACCATTAGGACTAATTAAAGCTACTTGTAAAGCTGACGAGCGATTATTGGTACTTATCGGTATTTGTTTTGCAGGAATTGGCACATTTACAGAACTTAAACGTCCAAAACTGCGATTGGAAACATCTATTTTAGAAATATAAGTTTTACCTTCTCTCCAAGTACGTTCGCCACGAATAAACTGCACAGCCCGACGATAATTTCCTGCGCGAATTTGAAAAATGCTAGAACTAGTTGGTGTAATTGTACCGGGAAAAGTATAACTTCCAGAAATTTGCTCTAAACTACTTGTTCGATTACCTAAAAACAATGTTCTGTTGAGAAGTTGATTAATTTTTCTTCTTTGTTCTGGCGTGGCTTTTGAGTTAATAGGTGCAAAATTTTCTTGTCGAGACAATCGCGTTTTAGCTTCTTCTAAACTGTTGGCTATTTCAGGAGGATGAATAAATTCAAAAACTCCTCCCAATAGCATTCCCAGAGAAGTATTAGCAGTTTGGATTTGATCTACATCTATTTGATCAAGAGAAAAAGACAGAGAAACACCAGGATTACTATAAATATTAGTGTAAGTTGCTTTGTTGACTAATGAATCGTATTGTAATAAAGTCCGATTATGGGGACGACTGAAATAAAATCTCTGCCAATTTTGATTTTCTGTTTTATCTCTAGTTCTCAGTAAAGTTTGTTGTTGACCTAAAGTCACCCAAAATAGTGAATTTAAGTAAGATAAATTACGTTGCTGATTGCTAATATCAGGATTTAGCAAAATATCAAACAAATCAGAGTTATCAAATTGTTCTCGACTCCCTTGTTTGATTCCTGGTATCGAAGTAGTTTGGGCTTGAAATCTTGTTAATTCACCAGTTAAAGGATTTCCCCAAATAAAACCAGCTTGTTTTAAATTATTTTGAGGAATTATTTCACCTCTATGTAGGCTAACATCTCCTAATAATGGTTGTAAGTTATTCGTAGGGAAAGATTGTAAAATTAAAGGAGGACGATTAGTACTCAAGCTAGAAAGATTAGGAACTATCGAATTTATTTGTGAACTATTGGCTGTCAGTGGACTATTAATTTGAACAGACGGTGCAGGAATACCTATTGGATTAATTAATTCAGCAGCAATTGATTGAATAGAAAATTGATTGAAGCTAGTTCCTCCTACTAGTTCTTGAAAGTCTGGCGGAAGGGAAGAAACAACTTGCATTCCCCACAGTCTTTGCGTTAAGCGTACAATTTGAATACGTTGAAAGTCTGTAGTTTCTCCTTGATATGAAATCCCACTTTGCCAACCCTGAGTTTCTACAACAATTCGATTATTAGGTAATACCCAGTAAAATTGCTCTGCTGGCTGAAAGTGTGCAAAATTGAATCGCTCAACTATGGGATCTTTTGCAGAAAACTTAATCGAAAAATCAATGTAATTGGCATTTTTAAAAGGGTTAAATGTGGATGTAGTGAAATTTAAGTTATATCTGGGGTCAATTATCCAAGGATATCTCGTCGCACTGTTAGTCAGAGCATTGAGTATTAATAGTTGTAACTTTTTTTTGTTGTCAACAAAATTTTGTTGTGGCTCATTTAGATTAGTCGGCTTGATAGTGTCTGGTTCATTATTATAAAAATCTGGGTTGAGAATTGGATTAAAGAAGTTTGGAATATTTTCATCATTAATATTCGGAAAAACTTGAACTGGTTCTAATTTTATACTTTGTGCGGTGCATGTATTTATAGAATTACATCTAATGTTATTCCCAGACTTATAATTAGCGAAAGTTTGGTTATCTGTAGGCTGAGAATTGATTAAACCTTGAATTGGTATAGTTTTAGCTTCTACTTTTTCAGGGATTAAATGGGATATAAATAACAATGTGAACAGCAATAGATAATAATATTGCTGCTTATGTAATAATTGGTTAAACATGAGCAAACCCAATATATGATTTTAGGTGGCAATATAGGTAAAATATTTCAGCAGTTGCTCAAGATTTACTCACATATTTTTTTAGCACATAAATTTGGACTTTACTACAGCAATAAAGTCCTAAAAACTTGATATGGTTGTGTGTCCTCTTTGGTAGAATATTATGTCTTCTATTAAGTGGAGATACGCCCTAGGTGTTGCTGAAAATTTTAGGCGATCGCACTCTGTAATCATATTGAACTAAAGACTGAATTAACTATCAGCCACAACAGTTATATTAAATAGTTTTAGCTGCTTTTAATTCAGGAATAATGTCTGAAAAATATGTTTAAATACTCGAATTATAAACTAAAATATTATATGATTAATTAATGGGCGATCGCACTTAGCGATCCACCCAATTTAAGCTCTAGCTTCAGATTTTTACCAAGGTAACTTGCTCCCATCCCAAGAAAAAAATTGCCCGCTATCACCTGGTTCTAATTTTTCAATTACAGTTAATAATTGACTTACAGTACGTTCTACAGAAAATAATTTTTCTGGGGGTACATTGCGCTGAAATGGACGAGAAAGACGTGTATCGGTTGTTCCTGGATGTAAAGTGATAACTAAAGTTTGAGGAGAACTTCTACCATACTCAATTGCAGTTGTTCGCATCAACATATTCAGCGCCGCTTTAGAAGCACGATAACCATACCATCCACCTAGTTGATTATCGCCAATGCTGCCCACTTTTGCCGATATAGAAGCAAATACACTGGGTTCTGGATGACGAAATAAAGGTAGTAAATGTTTAGCTAATAACACCGCACCAATACTGTTAATTTGAAAGTAGCGTAGTAAATTTTCTGGATTAATATGTTTTAAGCTTTTTTCTGGTTGTAAATCACCTTCGTGTAACAGTCCAACACAGTTAATTACTAAGTGCAGCTTATTGATTTGGGCGCTGATATTTTTTACCACTGTAACAATCTGTGATTCATCAGTAATATCCATCTGTAGGGAAGTTAATTTATCAGGATATTCCTCAGTTAAGTCTAGTAATTCTTGAGCAGTTTCTTCTTGCCGATATGTGGCGTAAATTTTGTTAACTCTTATATCTTGAATCAATTGTTTAACAAAACCCAACCCAATGCCTTGACTAGCTCCGATAATTATGGCATTGGCATTATTAAAGTTTTCTTTAAAAGGCATTTTACTTAGGTGGTAAATTTAGTTTATAATATTACATTTTTTGCTTAATTATCAAGCTTTAAACCGATAAAATAAATGAGGTAGATTAGCATAAATCATTTCCCGCTCATACTTAAAACCTAACTTTTCCATCACTCTTTGCGAAGCTTGATTTGTGGTTAGGGTAAAGCAAACAACTTCTTGTAAATTTAAGATTTCAAAACCAATTTGCAAGATTTTCTCACCCATTTCGGTAGCTAAACCTTGTCCCCAAAATTTAGCCATCAGAGCATAGGCGAGTTCAACTTCATTAATTCCATCTATCTCAGTATTACGAAGACCAGCCCGCCCGACAAATTGATGATTGACTTTATCTCTAAATATCCATAAACCATATCTATAACGCTGCCAATGATGCAAGTTATTGAAAATAAATAGCCGCGTTTCTTCATCAGAACGTACACCACCTAAAGTTGCCATAACTTGTTTGTTTTGGTGCATCCGATTTAATTCATTTAAATGTTGAAATTGCAGCCTCTCAGCTAACAGTCGATGCGTCTTAAATGTCTCTAATGACTGCATATTTTTTATCCAATAAATTGGCGTTTCTCTCCCTTGTCTCCCTTGTCTCCCTTGTTCCCATATCAAACAAGACTGCTATACTATCTCCTCGCCTGCTGAGATTCTAATTTATCTGCTATTAATTATTTTTGTCTGTACCTCACTGAGCTTATAAGCATAAGTAATACTACGTTAAATCGAGCGATATACAGTTATTTGGTAGAATAATTACACAAATCAGCAGTAAACACAAGATAGAAAAATATGTCTACTGGTAAAACTCTGAACCTGACACAAAATTTGTACGAGTATCTTTTGTCTGTCTCTCTACGTGAACCAGAAGTACTTTTACAGTTACGACAAGAAACTGCTCAACATCCCCGTGCAAATATGCAGGTTGCACCGGAACAAGGACAGTTTTTAGCGTTCTTAGTCAAATTAATTGGTGCTAAAAAAACTTTAGAAGTAGGAGTTTTTACTGGTTATAGTTCTTTGAGTGTTGCTTTAGCATTACCACCTGATGGCAAAATTATCGCCTGTGATGTGAGCGAAGAGTTTACATCTGTGGCTCGGCGTTATTGGGAAAAAGTCGGTGTAGCAGATAAAATTGACTTGCGACTTGCGCCAGCGACGGAAACTTTAGAGTCTCTTTTAGCACAAGGTCAAGCAGAAACCTTTGACTTTGCCTTTATTGATGCTGACAAAGAAAATTATTATCGGTATTACGAATTGGCATTACAGTTAGTCCGTCCTGGTGGTTTAATTGCGATTGACAATGTGTTGTGGTCGGGAAGGGTACTGCAACCAGAACTACAGGACTCATCTACCACAGCTATTCGTGAGTTTAATAGCAAGTTAGCTGAAGACGATCGCATTGACTTGAGTTTGATTGCGATCGCAGATGGGCTAACTTTAGCACGCAAGCGTCATTAATTATCTGAATCGTTATCGTTGCAGGACTTGGATATTCAATTCCAGCTTATTTCCCAACCATAAAGCATGGGCTGTATGATCTGTAACATCATCACCAGTCTCAGGATGAACGAGAACATCTAAACCCCTACGGTTCAACATTAACCAGGGTACAACTTGGGGAAATTGATCTGGCGCAAAGGCGACTTGATACATAGATTTGGGATGTGGCCCAACTGGCTGATCCCGCCAACGTCCCAAGATAACTTCAAATCTAGTACCTAACTCTTCGCGGATTTGAGCAGCAACATCACGAGTTTCGGGATCATAGTAAATATGAGCATGAAACCCGATGATGCTGCTGTTTTCTCTTATGGACTGACTCAGATTATTTTGTGTCATATAGGACTCATATTTGATTTATGAAAAAAATCAGTACACTCACTACTCCCTACTCCCCATTCCCTACTCCCTACCTACACAACTAGATTTCCTATATTCATCAAAATTGTTTCAACCAAGCGTTAAGCTCATCGATAAAATAAAGTTGATGTACAGTGCTAACTACATTCAACAAGTAGCCAGATGATTAAACTCGACCAGTTTTTAAAGTTTTTAGGTATCGCCCCAACTGGCGGACAAGCCAAACTAATGATTATTAATGGTGATGTGAAAGTTAATGGGGTAGTCGAAACCCGTCGCGGACGGAAATTAGTTTCCAGCGACCAAGTAACAGTAGACGGCAAAGTTTTTACAGTTGAGGATGTAATTGAGTAGCAGCATTGTCTACAGTTTATGGGATAAGATGAGCGATCGCTCACTTCTTCCAAGGTAGCTTTGTCCCCATCTCGGTCAAGGCCGAGAAAATTAAATATATAATTAGCGCCCCAGCACTGAGCAAAAAAATTACAACATCGTTATTCATATTCATCATTTTTGATTTTGTGATTTAAATCTGCCGGCAACAAATTCTCGTTTATTTAAATGTTTAGTTTTGCGTTGAGTTACTCGTTCTCGCCACATCCGAAAACTAGATGGTTTCATTTGCTGACGCATTAAGGCAATTACCTGTTTTTCTTCCAGTCCAAACTGTGCCTCAATGGCTTCAAATGGGGTTCTATCTTCCCAAGCCATTTCAATAATTCGATCTATTGTTTGGAGTTCAAGATTTGGTAGTTTCATTCTTTTGCTAAGAATTTTTACTGCGGGTTAAATTTATTTTACTTTTTGATTCATACTAATTTCCATCTCAACAATCACGAAAATTTCTCGCCTAAATCAGCTAACTTTTTCTTCGCCAACTCCCGCACCTGCTCATCTGGGTCATTGGTGGCGCGATCGCGTAACAATGGTAATGTCTGTAGATAGTGGGGATATTGTTCGGTAATGGCTTCTAGTGCGACTTGGCGGGGATTATCTTGAAAACTATATTCCCGCGTAAAGGGGTCGTTAACAGCACAGTTATAAAATAATTCAAATAAATCAAGTTGGTCTTGAAAACCCCTGGCTAACTCCTGTACAGCCACTTGTCGGACATTCGATGATTTATCAACAATGGCGCGTTTCTTGAGAATTACCAGCGTCTCAGGGTCATTTTTGAATCTTCTAGCTAATTCTTGCAAAGCAGCTTGACGGACATCTGCATATTTATCTGCTGTCGCGTGTTTTTTTAAAATTGGGAGAATATCAGGGTCATTGGTGAAATTTTTGGCGAGTTTTTGCAATGCTGTGCGGCGGACATATTCATTTTCATCGGTGGTGGCGCTTTGTTTGAGAATGAGTAAAGTATCGGGATGATTTGTGAACCCTCTCGCTAATTCTTGCACAGCCGCACGCCGAACATCAGAATATTGATCTGCGATCGCTCTTTGTTGCAAAATCAACAGTGTTTCGGCATCATCTTTAAATCCCCTGGCTAATTCCTGCACAGCCGCACGTCTGACATACTGGTCATTATCCGCCGTCGTACGCTGTTTTAGCCAAGGTAAAATTTCCGGTTCATCTTTAAACCCCCGCGCCAATTCTTCAACGGCTGTTTGGCGCACACCAGAATATTGATCAGTTATGGCGCATTGTTGGAGGATGGAGAAAGTATCAGCATCGTCTTTGAAACTTCTGGCTAATTCTTGCACAGCCGCTTGGCGGACATATTCATTCTCATCATGAATGGCGCGTTGTTTCAGTATCAAGAGAGTATCAGCATCGTCTTTAAAACTTCTAGCTAATTCTTGCACAGCCGCTTGGCGCACAGTCCAGTCATCATCTGTGGTGCATTGTTTTAACCAAGGTAAAGTTGCTAAATCATCTTTAAACCCCCGTGCTAATTCTTGCACGGCTACTTGGCGCACCGTTCCAGAATTATCGGCTGTCACACGCTGTTTTAGCCAGTGTAAGATATCGGGTTTGTCTTTAAAACCCCTGGCTAATTCCTGCACAGCCGCTTGGCGCACATATTCATTTTCATCGCTGGTGGCGCGTGTTTGCAGCAGTGGGAGAATTTCTAAATCATCTTTGAAATTCCGTGCGAGTTCTTGCAATGCTACTTGTCTGACTGTCCAATCATTATCTGCGATCGCCCGTTGTTTTAACCATACCAAAGTATCAACATGATCTCGAAAACTTCTCGCTAATTCTTGGACAGAAGTCCGGCGGACATCTTCATGTTCATCAGCATTAGCCAGTTGTTTCAACCAAACTAAAGTATCAGCATCATCTTTCCAAGTTGTCGCCACAGATGTCACTGCTTTAGTCCGAATTTCTTGGACTAATTTTGTTTCTTCCTCATCTCGATAAGGTTGATAATAATAACCAAGGTCATATTTCGTTAAATCTTTCAGCCGATTTAATAATTTATTCGCCGTTGTTGTGACTAACAAGCGATTCCGTACCTCTGCAAGACATTTAGCCGCTAAAAACAAATTAATAAACTTTTCCCCTTCTCCATCTTGCGCCATTAAATATTCGAGAATTTCGCACACAAACCTCGGCTCAATCATTCCCACAATCAATCGCAAAACTTCATGCCAAGTTTCATAACGCCAATGTTTGCCAAACACCTCATTATTTAATTCTTTAATCGACAGTGTTTGTGTTTCCTTAAACTGCCAGACAAACTCCCAAGCACAAAAATATTCTAAAAAAGTCCGATGGACAAAAGCATAATAATCTGCGCCTAAAAAACACAACATAAAATTGCGAGTCCGTAATTGGTTAATCATCACCCGCGCCACTTTAGTTGGGTTTTCAAATTCAATATTTTTTAAATAGCGAATCAAAATCTTTTCTAAATCATGCACACTAATTAAATTGCCAGTCAACCCTTTAGCACTAGTTTGCATGTGATAAGCGACTTGACGCAACATCGCCTGCTTATCTTTATAGTCAATCGTTTTCGGATCTAAGCGCGAATCTTCTACTAAAGCGCGTTCCACATCCCATTGATGCAGCAATACTCGTGATGCTTGCTCATAAAGTGTGGCGCGATCGCGGGGCAATTCTTGGTTACGATTAAGAATTGCCATCATTGTTAACAATAGCGGATTTCCTGCCAATTCAGCAATCGATTTTGAAGTATCAATCGCTCTTTGTAACCGTTCCCGTTTCCGTAACTTATCTTCTTCATCATGAAAAGTTAATTCATGCCAGCGATAGATAAAATCTTGAATTTGTTCTGACTCCAAATCTTGCAACATAAAATGGCGAAATTCCGCATCTCGTAACCGTTGCGGTTTATAGCCAATTACCCGCGAAGTTACAATTACTCGCACATTGGGGTAGACATTCGTAAACCGATGAATATCTGTAATTACATCTTCACGCTTTCCCAACTCAAAAACTTCATCTAAACCATCAAACATCACCAAAGCATTTCCCGCTTTTAAATGTTCGTGGAGTTGATTTTGATTCAGATGATGAACTATACCACTACATTTATGAAAAAACTCTAAGAAATTACTACACTCATTATTCTCACGTCTTCTAATATAAGTGCGTAACTCAATTAATAAAGGGATAGGTTGAAAAACAATATTGTTTAGCGGTGTTTCCGCCCAATTCAACGCTAAAAATTGCAATAATGTCGATTTACCAGAACCTGGATCACCTAAAATAACTATATATTTATAAACCGGATCATTAATAATATCTAATACAGAAACAATTGGTTGCTCAAAATAAACTCGGCGGTAGCCTTCTAACTCTTCTAGTAAAATTTCCGCTTCTATTTGATTGCTATCTCGCTGCTTTTTGAGATGTTCTTTAGGTAATTCATGTACTTGGGGTAAAACTTGATGTACTTCCCGCACATTCTGAGCAATAAACATCCGCCATAACTTCAATTCGTTATAAGCATACCCAGTGGTATCTAAACTATCTAACTTCAGATTTCCGTAACGCTCACATAGTCCTTCTTGATACTTCTGTAAATCAAAATCTGTCGGAATACCAGATATATCTTGCAGACTTTTAGTTATTTCTTCTAAATTTTGACTATCTAAAAGAGAGCGTAACTTATCTGACTCACGAATAATCGCCTTAACTTTTTTGATATATCTTTTAGTGAGTCTTTCCCATTCAAAATCCTGGGGTAAACTTGGTAAATTCATTTCATACCAAGTACGAAAAAGTACTTGAGCATCTAGAGAGTGACATTCTGCTTGAAAAGGATAACCGAGAATCTCTCTAATAAAGTGGCTACTAATAAACTCTTTTAAAGTTTTAGTATATTGTTGCAGTGCTAGTTCTTCGATATCTGCATCTTCTAATTCCTGCTGGATTAATTCTAAAAATTCCTTTAAGGCTTTGCCAGCAATAATTTCGATTTCTTCCTTTTTAAGTTGCTGTAAAATGTTCTTCGGGATACACTTTAATATATCCTTAGCCCAGTCCTTGACTACATCTTTGGCTAATTCCTCAAAAATCGGTTTAAAAGCAAACCCGACAGCTTGAGTTACGCCCCAAACAGCCAACCAATCTATTATCATAATCGCATTTACCCAAGTTTAAACTTACAGGATTTCCAACCGTTTCAGGAGTGAACTAAGGCAGGTAAAAGATTATGAGCATTTTTCTCTAAAAAGTACTTTATATTTAATTGTAACCAATTATTTTTATTTAGATAATATATAAATAATTTTCTTGATGAGATTAATTTCAAGGTAATATATGAATTTTTATACTATGTATAGATTAGATTTTCAATTATTAGTAATAACCGTAAATAAGTCAATTTACCTGAGCAGCTAATAATACCAATTTGCAATTCGCAATAGATTTGTGTAGGTTGGGTGGAGGAACGGAACCCAACATTTACGCATACTTTGTTGGGTTACGCGATCGCTACACCCAACCTACTATTCTCTTAACTGAACCGTATTGGTATATAGAGAATTTGCGTTGTATATTTTTACAGTTAAAAGGAGCCAGAAAAATTTTCTGACTCCTTTATGTTTCGGATTTCGTGAGTATATTAAGTATGTTTAGCATTTCCAGTTTTATCTGATGCCGATGTGAATTAATTTATTCTCTACTTGGCATTTCAGCTTCCTGAATTGCTTGCTCTAGAAAAATTTTGGCATCTTCTATTTGCCCAGCTTCGATGCAACCATGAATAATTTTGCACCATTCAATTAAAACTGCCAGCTTTTTTGTGTGAGTTTCAGGAATCAATGATTTTGAAATTGTGGAGTAAAGGCGTAAGTTCTGCATTTGAAGACCTCCTTAAGAATTTACCTATATCTCCATATTTCCCAAATCCATCTCTTTATTTACTTACACTTAAGATAGATATATTAAAATACTTAAGGCTTTTTTAAGTATTGCAATGATCCTCATTCTCCGGTGCGATCGCACTTCTGTTTCACTAAAATCAGCGTATAAATACATACACTGAGAAAGCAGAACCCGACTGTAAAACACCAGCATTCCACCTCAGAACCAGAATATTCTCATTTAAAAGCACATCCCTGCACCTGTGCGTGAGATAAAATCATGAAGTTTAATTGTCATTTTCTAATCTTCGAGTAATTGCTTCAATTCATCTAGATTCTGAGCAATGAGGATAGAACGTTGAATTGCCTTGAGTTCTTCAATATCAGATATTTGAGAGATTTTTGACATGAAATTCAATCCTTCATTGCCAAATTTGACTTCTAGAGTTAATTCAATGCTGGATAACCTATCTTCTCGCATAATTTCTTGATACCAGGGTGAAGAACGTAATACTGTCATATCCCACCTCATAATTTGTTGGACTAAAGCACTATCTATGACAAACGTAGCAAAAAACGCCAAGACAGTTTCGAGTTGATTTAATTGTTCATCTCTTTGCAATAAATGCAATGCTTCTCGAATTGTAGACTCGTTTCCACCACCTTGAAGAATTGGCACAAATGGAAGTAACGAGGGTAAAGGTTGTTCAAAGGCAATGCTAAGTAAACACGCAAAATTAATTACAGTCATTGCGAGCGAAGCGAAGCAATCCCAGCCCTTGCGATTGCTTCATTTCGCTTCGCTCCATTCGCAATGACTTTGTGTAATTAATTATGTTTAACTACTTAACATCTACTTCCCAGAGGTTAATAACGCGGTAGTCTTGGCGCACTTGTAACCCAGCAATATTAGACTCATACTTTGTGGGTATTTCTACATCACTCGTTTTAAGAATATTGATTAGTACAGGATAAGTAGGTAATTTATATTTTTCCTCTGCTAACCCTGCATACGCCCGCATCCTTCGTGGCATTTCGGGATTGTAGCGCAATTGCAATTCATTGAGGACGAGAAATTTTCCATACTCTTGACTTTCGACGCGGATGAGTACATCACTTTCTCTACTAATCCACTGAAATTCAGAGTTGAGGATTTCCCCAGCAATGATATCAGGAATTTGTGTTACCCATTTGACCCAATTATTAGGTGCAAGGCTAATTAAGCGTTTGGTGCTGATATCGGCTGGTTTTGGCATAGAAATAACGGATACGCTCTAAATGTGAAAATTATGATACTGGATTTAGTTGAGTAATGTTTTGATAGATTGCTGATAAATCTACAATTTAAGTGAAAAAATCGCCTTCATAACAGCATCATTCCAGTTCGGAACACAAAACTTCAAGTGCAGAACACGAAACTTCGAGTGTAGAACATGAACATTCTCGTTGAGAACAGAAACATTCGAGTTCGGAACCTGAAATTTTAAGTTCAGAACATGAACGTTCTCGTTTGGAACATGAAACTTCGAGTTCAGAACATGGAACTTGGAGATAAAAGCTTGATTGATTAGGTTGAGAACTTGAATTTTACTGTTGTGAGTTGAGGCGATCTCGAAGATTTGATAGATTTTCACGACACTTAATAGTGCAGGAATGACTCACCCCTAATCGTTGCTCAAAAATCTCCAAAGCTTGCAAATAAAAAGGTTCAGCTTCGGTGTAACGTCCTTGTAAGTAGTAGAGTAACGCTAGGTTGTTGAGGCTAGAGGCAACATCTGGATGTTCTTCTCCCAGCAGTTGACAGCTAAGTGCCAATGCTTGGATTAAAAGGGGTTCCGCTTCGCTGTATCTGCCTTGGGAACGGTAGAATGCCCCTAGGTTGTTGAGGCTAGTAGCGACAAATGGATGTTCTTCTCCCAGCAGCTTGCGCCAGAGTGCCAATGCTTGGATTAAAAGAGGTTCGGCTTTGCTGTATCTGTCTTGGGAGTTGTAGAGAAACGCTAGGTTGTTGAGGCTAAGTGCGACATCTTGATGTTCTTCTCCGAGTGAATTACGCTTGAGTGCCAATGCTTGGATGTAAAGGGGTTCGGCTTCGTTATATCTGCCTTGGGAGTTGTAGAGAAACGCTAGGTTGTTGAGGCTACGTGCGACAGATGGATGTTCTTCTCCCAACAGCTTGCGGTAGAGTGCCAATGCTTGAATTAAAAAGGGTTCTGCTTCGCTGTATCTGCCTTGGGAGTTGTAAAGTACCCCTAGGTTGTTGAGGCTAATTGCGACAGATGGATGTTCTTCTCCCAGCATTTTGCGCCTGAGTGCCAATGCTTGAATGTAAAGGGGTTCGGCTTCGCTGTATCTGCCTTGAGATAAGTACAATGCCGCTAGGTTGTTGAGGCTACGTGCGACATCTGGATGTTCTTCTCCTAAACGTTTTTTGGCAACTTCTAGACATTGCCTATACCAAGGTAAAGCCTGGTTATATAACCCCTGACCATTGTAAAAATAGGCTTCACCGACAAATGGTGAAATTAAATTATCATCGCTAACGTATTGAATGAGATGATTCGCTACTTCTGCTATGTGAGGTATGGCGGGGGATAAGGCGGCGATTTGCTCAAGGATGGGAATTTCAGGAATATCTTTAGCAACCCCTACCATTACCCCACAAAAACTTTGCTTAAATTCCTCTTTCTGCTCTAAACCTTCGAGCTTATCTTGAAAAAACTCCCGCAATAGGGGATGCAGTTGATAAGTTCCATCACTTTTGGGCTGAACTAGATGTAACTGTAACAACTCACGTCTAGCTTGTTTCCAATTTTGCTCCTCATTATTTATTGTGATTCTCTCCACCAACTCCCAAGGAATGGGGGCTAAAGCAAATAAACTCAAAACACAGCCTAAATATTGGGCATTTTCTCGCAACCGTCGCCAACTTAATTCAAACGCAGCAGCAACACCCAATTCAGTCTTCATTTCTTGTGGAACTTCGACTAAAGCCGGATTTTTTAGACGCTCATTTTCCAAGTCTTGCAGCATATCCGCTAGGGATAACTCCTCATCACCCAACAAATAACACCCAACTAATTCCAAACCCAGTGGTAAATATCCCAACCACTTACAAAGTTTTCTCGCAACTAAAGGCTCATGTTGCAGTCTTTCCCTACCAATTATGGATTTTAATAACTGCATCGCCTCTAGTGGTGTCAGCACATCTAAATCTAAACGCACTATCGGCGACTGTAATTTTTCCCGCGTGGTAATTAACTGCTTAAACCGCGCAGGAACAGAATCTAAATAACACCTAACTTCATCCCGATAGTTAGTGACGTTATCAATTATCAGTAAAACCTCACCTTCAGGCCATTTTGTCAGGCAGAATTGGACTCTTGGAACTAACTCTGAATCATCTGGGATGTTCAATTGCAGCTTATTCATTGCAAACTGCACCAGTTGTAACCCCACATCCTGCACTGCGGATAACCAACAAATCCCGCCTTGATAAGTAGTGCGGTGAGAATGAGCGTATTGCAAAGCGAGTTCTGTCTTCCCGACTCCGCCCATCCCCGCAATAGCTACCTGTTGATTCTTTTTCAACAACTGATGGAGTTCTTGCAATTTCTCGTCACGTCCGACAAACTTTTCCCTAGGTAAAGCCAGGGGAATATTATGATGAATCTCTTTTGTTGGTGAAGTATTGGGAACACCGTTATATTTTTTTGTCAGGTAAGCCTTTAATATTTCCAGCTTTCCGCGTTTAGAGGTGGCTAACTCAGGACAACTCCGAGCAAATTTGTCATACACCTCAGTCATCCGCTTTTTAAACGCCGCCACACTGATATCAATCTCGCTGGCTAGTTTCGCTTCACTTGTACGTAAGTTTTCAGTCTGTAACCGAACTAAAAAGGCCTCTGTTTGCTCTGGGGATAACTCATGAGTAATAGCTTCTTGTCGTAAAAACTCATCCCATTGCATAGCCAGCCTGACAAAACTTTGCTTGATTCTACTTATCTTACACCTTGCTTCTACTTTGTCTCTATTTATCAGGAATCTCCGGCTTTAAAGGCAGAAATACTATGAAAACAGTAAATTTCACTGAGGTTCGCGCCATGAATACTTCTTTATCAACTTCCACTAACCCCCAAGCTTCTACCCAAACTTCACAGTTAATTCCAGTATCTTCCTCAACAATGGAAAATCCCTCTGCTTGGATACGTGACGGTTACAGTCCTACAGAAATCCTTCTTGCAGCAGCATTTTTAACTTCTTTATTGATGGGAGGAACTGCGACTTTGATTATGGCAATAACTGGATTAGTCAAAACTTTAGCACCAACAATCCACCAAACTAAATCCAGTTCAAGCAAAGCTAAAAACTAAACTTAGCACAGAGAAAAGAAACCCAACATTATCCAGACTTTGTTGGGTTACGAGATCGCTCCACCCAACCTACTTTTCTAATCTTGTAATGGCAACACAGTAATTAATTCAGAAAATCGCGCAAAATCATTTGTGTTGTGGGTAAGTAACTGAGGAATGCCGTAAACTAACATCGTGGCGACAATGTTGGCATCATAAACTTGTCTGCCACCAATAGCAATTTCAGTCATCAAAGATAAAAGCTGTTCTGTAACTTCAGGTGTATCCTCAACTACGCGAAATTGAGTTTGAAAAAATCTAACACGCTCAATTACTATGGCAACAGGTCGAGGATTTACGAATGCTTGTGGACGAGTCAGAACCATCAAAAATTCTCGCAAAACTTGGCGACTAATCCATAACTCAATTCCTGTATCATAGAAATTTTGAATTTTCTGTATTGCTGCTTGGTGAAAGGGAGACTCGGCAACATTCGCATAAACTAAGATATTTGTGTCTAAAAAAACAGAGTTAGCGTCCCCAGTCACCATACATATCCTCACGGCTTAAAGAAATATTTTCAGGCCAAGAACCGTAATTATCTACTGGAAAATTGAGAGGAAGACGTTTTTGTTTGCTTTCTAATTTCTTGACTAAGGGTTGTTCATCAATTACTATTACTACTTGATGTTCACCCTCTGGAATATCTAGCGGTAATTGGGCTGTCATCTTACCATCTTTAGTAACTGTGACAATTGTTTCTATACTTTTCATCTTGTTCTTCCTTAATCCATTACAGCTAACACAGCTTTGGGTAATAACTTATCTTTAAACCACACAATTCTCGCAGGGACATCATTTAATTTCACTCCAGCTTTTTCTAAATTCAGCCGTTCGGAAATTG
The DNA here is from genome assembly GCF_014696905.1 of Nostoc sp. FACHB-190. NCBI lineage: Bacteria > Bacillati > Cyanobacteriota > Cyanophyceae > Nostocales > Nostocaceae > Nostoc > Nostoc sp. FACHB-190. The sequence goes on along the minus strand of NZ_JACJQW010000017.1, from coordinate 122,426 downwards.
CCAAAATCAAATTATCACAACCTGCACGCCGCACCTGAGAAAATTTCTTTTGTAAATATTCTGGTCGCCAATAACCGACGATTTCTAATAGAAATTCTCTGCCATCAGGATGCACTAGGCGAAAATCGGGAATCATCACGCTACCAGGAATGGGAATTAAATCAACTTCTCGCTCTAATACCCAGTCAGTTTTTAAAGCATCCCATTTATCAGCAAAGGAAGCTTCTAGCATACTATCGTAAGGCTTACCTTTAGAATAGTGCGATACTAAACCACATTCAGAATTGAGGGTAAATCTGCCAGTTTTCCAAGTATCTGTGTAAACATCACGGGTTTGTAATGTTGCTGACAGACTCCATTTGGTGACATGCAGTAAAGCCGGAATTAATTTAGCGATCGCCAGCCCATATCGTGTACTAGGATTAAATAAACTCGTCGGCCCATCCACTGTAATTGTAAAGCCGTGGTCAGCATCACCTTCTATATAAGCCATGAGTTGAAATAATTTTAAATAGCGAAATAACAGCTTATATTCTCCCGGTACATTGCGATGAGCATTTAACACTAACTGACTCGCTTTATAAAAAATTCCCTGCACCTGGGACAAGTTATATCTATTTAAAATATCTACAGGCGAAGGTGTATCAAATTGGGTCAAAATTTTATTTTCTGATAAGTCAGCATACAAACCAGTCCGCACCTGTTCTAACAAAACTTCTCGCTCTAATTCCTGACTTAATTCATCAGCAATTTTGCTTAAAGTTGCTTGGGTTGATTCTCGACTCGCTACAGATTTTGCCGCCAAAGCAAACACTCTTTCTCTTAACATTGGCGGTTCTAAAGGACTAACCACTTCAAAAGTACAAAAATTGCTTTTGATAATATAAGCTAATCCCCGCTTGACACGATAATCTGTCGCATCACCTTCTAAATCTAAAAGCTGCTTTTCTAATTCCCCTTGCGTTTTACCTTGTGCTGCTTGAAAACAAGCAATTAATTCATTAGTCAACGCCAAATGTTTATCATCAATCTTCAGCCTTTTCGGAATGATTTCTTCTCCGTTTAGGCGATGACTTAGTAACTCCGTTGGTAACATCTTCTGAATTTTGGATTTTAGATTTTGGATTTTGGATTGAATAATTAATTTCTAATTGTTCCGCCGCCTTTAAACCTTTTTCCTGACCACTTCCATAGATAACCTGTAAATTCCCTTTCTTTTCTTTCTTCCCTTCGCGCTCTACCCTTCGGGAAGTCGCTGACGCGTCTATGCGTCTTTGCGGTTCGTATTTCTCCTCACCCCGCCGCCGCGCCGAAGTCCCTTCCTCACTCGTATCTTCCGCGATTACCTCATACAAAATCGCCTGTTTATTCTCCACATTTCCCTTGCGTAAAATCCTCCCCAACCGTTGAATATATTCCCGCGTTGAACCTGTTCCCGACAGAATAATTGCCACTGAAGCCGCCGGGACATCAACACCTTCATTCAACACATGAGAAGCCACCAAAGTATTATATTCACCTTCGCGGAATTTAGTTAAGATTTCATGGCGTTCTTTGACTGGGGTTTGATGAGTAATTGCTGGAATTAATAAGTCTTGGGAAATTTTATAAACTGTCGCATTATCAGCCGTGAAAATTAACACTCGTTCAGGAAAATGAGTGGCTAATAAATCAGCTAAAATTCGCAACTTGCCATCAGTTCCTAAAGCAATTTCTTTGGCTTCGCGGTGTGCTAACATGGCTCTACGCCCAACTTGCGATCGCGCACTCATCTGCACAAACATTTGCCAACCTTGAATACTTCCCAAAGAAATTTTAGATTGACGCAAAAAATCATTGCGGGTTTGAATTAATTGATTGTATCTTTCCCGCTCAATTTGGGATAATTTCACTTTTATTTGGACAATTTCATGTTCGGCTAAGGCTTTCCCCGCCAAATCTTCGGCGCGTTTGCGATATACCTCTCGACCAATCAAAATATTTAAATCAGCGTGTTTCCCATCAGTGCGTTCTGGTGTGGCTGATAATCCTAACCGATAAGGTGCGATCGCATATTCGGCAATTACCTTGCTAAAATCTGTCGGTAGATGATGGCACTCATCAAAAATAATCAAAGCATATTTATTTCCCAAAGATTCAGCATGAATGGCTGCACTGTCGTAAGTTGCTACTAATATCGCTGTCTTATCCCGCGAACCGCCGCCTAGTAACCCCACCTCCGCATCGGGAAATGCCGCAACTAAATGTGCATACCACTGGTGCATTAAATCCAACGTCGGGACAACAATTAACGTAGTACGCGGTGTTGCTTGCATCGCCATCTGCGCCAGATAAGTTTTACCCGCCGCCGTTGGTAGCACTACTACACCTTGTCTTCCCGCCAACTTCCAAGCCGCTAAAGCTTCACTTTGGTGGGGGTAAGGTTCCATTTCCAAACTCGGAACCAATTCTATCGGGTAAAATTCCTTCGCCTCATCAATAAACTCTACTTCTTCCCCTTGCAGTGCTTCCACCACAGCCCGGTAACGCATCGCCGGAATGCGAAATTTTTCCACACGGTCATCCCATGTAGCATAATCCATCCAAGCTTTACCGCGTGGTGGTGGGTGCAGAATTAATGTACCGCGATCGAAGGTTAATTTGGAGATGCGAGCCATTCCGAATTGCTTGGGGATTGTCCTGTACTAAGTAACAATCCTACAGTTATTGAGCAAGTAATGGGTGGAAGGCTGTACTTCGACTGCGCTCAGTAACCAGGGTGTAGGGTGTAGTATGCAAGATATGTGTATAAACATATCCCGCAAGGAACTTAAGTTCCTTGCTCACAGCAAAAGTCATCTAAAGATGACTCAATGTACCCTAAATTTTTGAGTCTACTTTAGTCGACTTGAGCTATTAGCCTTGAACTTGAGTTCAAGGCGGGTGACAAAGCCAACGGTGACGCTTTCTCCACACCCACACCCTGGTTACTGAGCGCAGTCGAAGTACACCCTCATACCCCTACACCCTAAATATCAGCATTAAATCTTCATCAACTTAGAAAGACTATGTTCGCTACCAGATTTCTTTGATCCTGATGAATTTAACGGCAAAACTTAACAGACAGACTAATCCTCAGAAACTTCTGGTGTCTCTTGTTGCAGTATGGCATGGCAATATTGAATTAAAGTAGTGAGGCGATCGCTCATGGTTTGAAGTCTGGTTTTTGCTGTGGCTGCCTGCCTTGCGCCTTGGAAAAATGTGATATCAATTTCCAATAAGCGCAATTGTTTACTGATTTCCGTTTGATAAGACAGTTCTTTGGAATCTGCTGTTGCTAAAGGCACAATCTCGCGTTGAAACAACTGCTGCAAATCAGCAACACGCTGTCGCAGTTGGGTTTTGTCAAATTCCCCAGCAGTGACATCAGACCGTAACTGCACTAATAACTTTGCTAGTGCTTGATATTTATCACAATTTAAAGACATCTAGTGCCATTTAAGATAGTATTAATGACAAGAATTTTTTCTTCTACAGTATATCTTCTTGAACCACTATCACTATCACAAGCCTCAAATCCCCTTTTGAGGCTTATTCGCCATCGTAGGTTTTTCCAAATGATGCTTGTTGAAAGCTAAAATGGAGGACTACCACAAGGCAAGAGACTCATCATCCTCACACTGCATTTACCGCCCCACCAGGGACACAGGATCACCATTAGTTGATGCTGTAAACTTCGTCCATCTTACTATTTACCGATCACCTTTTGTATGAGCGGCATAGCTACTAGTACTTCAATTGACGTTACGCTTCCAGAATGGCTCAATAAATGTTTACGCGAGTCATCACCCAGAAGTGTCGAACCAGAAGACCGAAGACAGAATGATGCGTCGTTAATTTGTCGAGCATTTTCTTTTGCCTATCAACTCCATCATGGACAATTTCGCAAATCTGGAGAACCGTATATTTATCATCCCGTTGCTGTAGCTGGGCTGCTACGCGATTTAGGGGGTAGTCCTGCTATGATAGCAGCTGGATTTCTTCATGATGTAGTTGAAGATACAGATGTCACAATTGAAGAAATAGAAGAGCTATTTGGCTCAGAAGTACGGCGGTTAGTGGAAGGTGTAACCAAACTTTCTAAAATTAATTTCAAAAGTAAAACCGAAAGCCAAGCCGAAAATTTCCGCCGGATGTTTTTGTCAATGGCGCAAGATATTAGAGTAATTGTAGTCAAGTTAGCAGACCGTTTGCACAATATGCGAACTCTGCAATATATGTCAGAAGATAGCCGTCGTCGCAGCGCCCAAGAAACACGAGATATCTTTGCACCTCTAGCCAACCGTTTGGGTATTTGGCATATTAAGTGGGAACTGGAAGATTTAGCTTTTAAATATCTGGAACCGGAAGCTTTTCGCCAAATGCAGCAGCATGTTTCGGAAAAACGCACGGCGCGAGAAGAAAAATTAGCTAAAGCCACAGATATTTTACGAGAACGTTTACAACAAGCTGGAATTCGCTGTTTAGATATTAGTGGTCGTCCCAAACATTTATACAGCATTTATCAAAAAATGCAGCGACAGCAAAAGGAATTTCATGAAATTTATGATTTAGCGGCGCTGCGAATTATTGTCGAAACTAACGAAGAATGTTATCGGGCTTTGGCGGTTGTTCATGATGCGTTTCGCCCCATTCCCGGCAGATTTAAAGATTATATCGGTTTACCTAAACCCAACCGTTACCAGTCTCTGCACACTGGGGTTATTGGTTTAACCGGTCGTCCTTTAGAAATTCAAATTCGCACTCTGGAAATGCACCATATCGCCGAATATGGTATTGCAGCCCATTGGAAGTACAAAGAAACAGGTGGTTCTAATAGTCCGTTGACGGCGGCTGATGAAAAGTTTACTTGGTTACGGCAATTATTAGAATGGCAAAGCGACCTGAAAGATGCCCAAGAATATTTAGATAGCGTTAAAGATAACTTATTTGAAGACGATGTTTATGTGTTCACGCCCAAGGGTGATGTTGTTTCTTTAAATCCTGGTTCTACTAGTATAGATTTTGCCTATCGCATTCATACAGAAGTTGGAAACCATTGTTCAGGTGCAAGGGTAAATGGGCGGATAGTACCTTTATCTACAAGGTTACAAAATGGCGATATTGTCGAAATTCTCACCCAAAAGAATGGTCATCCGAGTTTAGACTGGTTGAATTTTGTCAGAACTTCCACGGCAAAATATCGGATTAAACAATGGTACAAGCGATCGCGCCGCGAAGAAAACGTCACCCGTGGGCGAGACTTGTTAGAAAAAGAACTCGGTAAAACAGGTTTTGATAATTTGCTAAAATCCGATGCAATGCAGACTGTGGCCGAAAAGTGCAACTATCACAGCGTCGAAGATTTACTCGCAGGTTTGGGTTACGGCGAAATTACCTTAAATTTAGTCCTAAATCGCTGGCGGGATGTGGTCAAGGCACAGCAACCTGCGACAATGGTCATACCACCATTTGTCCCCAAAGAATCATCAGCCAAAGCTTTACGGGATGTTCCCCACAGCAGTTCCCGCGCCAGCGATTCGCCGATTCTCGGTGTTGAGGGTTTGGTGTATCATCTGGCGGGGTGTTGTACACCAATTCCCGGAGAATCAATTATTGGCGTAGTGACACGCGGTCGGGGAATTTCTATCCATCGCCAAGGCTGTCACAATTTGGATAGTGTTGAAGGCGATCGCCTAGTGCCGGTAAAATGGAATTTGGCAGTAGAAAATAGTTCTCGCCCCCACACTTACCCAGTCAATATCCAAATTGAAGCCCTAGACCGTGTAGGCGTTTTAAAGGATATTTTATCGCGGTTAAGTGACCAAGGTATTAACGTCCGTCATGCCCAAGTTAAAACAGCCAGTGGACAACCAGCATTAATGGACTTAGGCATAGATATACGCGATCGCTCCCAACTTGAACAAGTCTTTGTCCAAATTAAAAAAATGAGCGACATCATCAATATTCGCCGCGTCGGTCAAGCAGAGGAGTAGATATTTTGAGGTGACAGGTGACAGGTGACAGGTGACAGGTGATAGGTGACAGGTGACAGGTGACAGGTGATAGGTGACAGGAGTAGACAATATTTACTCAGCACTCCAAACCCAGCACTCAGCACTCAGCACTCAGCACTCAGCACTCAGCACTCAAAACTCAGCACTCAAAACTCAGCACTTTCCTGTAAAAACTTTCCAACCCAGCAACACAAGCCTGGTCATCAAATAATAAATGATGACGCTGGCTGATTTTTTCGGCAATGTGGTTTCGCCAAGTTGAGTCTAGTCCCAACTTAACGGCGATATCAATATATTCTGCTTCATTGGCGGCGATGGTTTCAGTCACTCCCAGCATTTTCAGAAAGCTATCTGAGTGACGACCACGCATAAATTCTCCTGGACAAGTGACAACAGGGAGATTACAAGCGATCGCTTCTAAGGTAGTATTACCACCAGACCAAGTAAAAGTATCCAAATAAACATCTGATAATAAATTAATCATCAGATAATCGAGGCGATCGGGAATATTTAAAAATACACAATAATCTTCACTGTTTAAACTTATCGCTGCAAAAGCACGTTGTAAACGCGACCGAAGTAAAGTTCCTCGCAAAAATACAAATTTCGCTTGCGGTATGCGACTGGCTATTTCTGCCAAAATAAAATCATACTGGGGTAAATATTTAAACGGTGCTTGGCAACATAAATAAATCACCGCATCATCTGAAAGCTGAAAATCTGAACGAGTTTTGATGATTGGCGGAATATAAGGTTTGGGGTAAGATACACCAATATTAGGTAAACGAATTAGTGTTTCCGAATAATGTTCTTGGGCATTTTCCGGTTCCATTAACTCACTTGATAAAAAATAATCAATTGTTGGTAAACCAGTTGTTACCGGATGTCCCCAAGCTACACACTGCACAGGCGCAAGTCTGAGTGCAGCAATTTGCATAGTTTGTGGGTTCATGCCAATTTCTGGAAACACTAAAATATGTAAATTATCAGCAATTACTTGTTCACAAACTCCCGGCAAGTTATAAGGAATATGGTGAAAAACATCACTATATTCTTGAAATTGTTCTGTAACTGGATCTGGGTCATTACCTGTATAGTAACAGTAAATTTCAAAGTCTTGATGATTACAATAACGTAGCCAACCAGTTAACCATAATGTGCCACTATAAGAATGTAAATAATGTGAAAGATAGCCAACGCGGATTTTTGGCTGTGGCTGGAGTTTTGGCATAGATAAAGGCGCAACCCATTGGGGATAGTTAGCCGCCATAATGTCATGCACTAACTGTCCATATTGACGTTGTAAATCTCGGTCATTTTGGGCTTGATAAGATAAATAAAAGTTAGTTAGACGACCTATACCATTGAAGGCATTAATTTTTTCTTCTGGAGTATTTAAGCTAGTGTTTTGAATTAAATCTTGTAAGCCTTGGGTGTAACGCTGACGATAAAATTCTATTTCATCTACATAATTATAAATGCTAGGTACTGTTAAATATTTCAGCAGTTTAAAAGTATAATCATCCGGCAAGCATATACAAGCATGTTCCGCACTAGCAATTGCTTCTTGTGTTCTACCATCACGCCGCAAGTCGATGATTAAAGAAAAATGCAAACTCCCTTCTGTGGGATAGAGTGCGATCGCCTGATGTAGTGTTGTATAATAAGCCTCATTTTGCTGAGAACTTCTGTAGGAATGAATTAAATTCCTGTAAATTTCTAAGTTATTGATTTGCAATTTTAGCAGTTTTTGATATTGTGCGATCGCTCCTTGCCAATATCCTATTTGAAATAATCTATTTGCTAAATCATAAATCAATTGCACTATTGATATAGTACTAAATTCATCAATTGCATATTCAGAAATATTAGTGATTGAGGCTGGATGAATGTTATCTAAAATAATTCGCGCATGAACTTGATGAGATATCATCTCCCATTGCTGAAAATCCGAACTATCAACTAGCGAAACTTCACAACCTGCACTAACATCAGCATCATCCGCCATCAGCAGATTCATCAATACACCAGACAATACTAAATTAGCAACATCTTCCGCAACATCGCTAATATCAATCATTAGATTTATCTGACTACTAGCAGGATGATTATTGACTGCATAAATTACCTTTTCTAAATCTTGATAAAGATTATCTTCTGCCTGTGACCAGTCAAGAAAAACAATTATATTAATATCGTTAGTATTTAGAAAATCTGAATCATTACTCAATTCTTCTGTGGTGCTAATCAAGTTATCTTCTCCTTCTTTTTAAACTAGAGTGAGTGCCTTAATACTAAAGCACTCACCATTAACTAAAATTATTCAAACTGTTAGTTCAAACTTTATAAAACACAAAGTTGATTAATAAAATTTTCTAGTTCATAAGCTGGTAGTGTTTCTATTGGGAGTTCTGCCACAATTGCCTTATCTTCATATCCTAAAATAATTCGGCTGCTGAGACGAGGTAATAAAGCTTGCCATTGAATATCTGCTAAACTACCAACCAAAGAAATTTCTAATCCCTCACTGATATCTAAGTCATCTTCCATCAAAAGATTCATAGTGATGCCAGAAAGTAATAGTTCTGCATCTTCAGTGGAAATATTACTGGTGTTAATTAATAAAGTAGTTTTTTGACTATCTGGATAAGTTGCGATCGCTTTAATTACAGATTCCAATTCTAACCCCAGCAACTCTTCCGATTGCGACCAATCAGGGAAAACAATAACATTAATTTCCTTCAACTTCAAAGATATCAGACTAGCATTAATCAATGTAGTACTAACAATATCAGCCATTTTCGTCCAAGAAAATTTTTGTGCTTGCGCCAAACCAGCCTCAATCAATGCTTGACGAACCCTCGGCTTTTGGATATCACATAAAGCACTTGCCATTCCATCTACATCATCATCCTTCACATATATTGCAGCCTCTCCTGCTACTTCTGGAATTGAAGCATTCGGACAAGTAATTACCGGACAACCACAAGCCATTGCTTCAACAATTGGCATCCCAAAACCTTCATATTTAGAAGGATAAACCAATGCCACTGCACCAGAATAAGCTGTTGCTAACTCCTCATCACTAAGTTGCAACATATAAACAGAACTACCCGACGTACAAACTCTAAATTCTGGCGCTAATACCCCACCACTACCTGTACAAACAATATCGAATCCATAACTACTGGCAAGCTGAGAAAATGCTTGGAAGAATAACATACTATTCTTATAACCATTACTAGCCCCAACTACAATAAAGTAAGGCTTTGTAATACCATACTTCGATTTAAAACTATTAACCTCTTCAGATTTTGCTGGTGAAAAATTACTATTAACACCACAATGAGCAACAGTAACAGAATCTACAGATATTTCTGGGAAATATTTGTTAATGTCACGCGCTGTATGTTGAGAAATAGCAATGTAAGCAGATGCACTTTGAATCGCTAAATGCTTTTCTCGCCACATAGGATTATTAATTACATCCCATCCCAACACCTCTGGTATCATATCGTAAGCCATGAATACAGAAGGTGTTGTTAATGGGGTTGTATAGTAAGAAGAGATAAATAAATCTGCACCTTCCTCATCACATATTTCTTGAAGCATCTGTTTATCTGTATCGGTATCGTTATAGTCATAAACAGGAATTGTACGATAACGGATACCATTAATTTTGGGTACTGTATTGCCTCTATCTAATACTAAAATGTGATTAGCAAATTCACTATTTGACCATTGCTCTAGCAAACTCCGCCAAACTCTAGCAATTCCTGTTTGATAGAGTTGAAAGAAGACACCATCAATTAAAATATTACGTCGAGGTAAAGTTTGAGATTTGGCTTTAGCTAGTTCGTAAATTTTAATAGTTTCTTGAATATATTTATCCCAACTGAAATTCTGAGCTTGTTGAAGGGATTTTTTCGCTAAGTTTTTTCGCAATTCAGGTTCAGAATATAATCGCAGTATATTATTCTCAAGTCCTGATGTGTCATTAGGATCAAGCATAATTCCAGCATCTCCAACAACTTCGGGTAAAGAAGAAGTATTCGATGTAATTACCGGAGTTCCGCATTGCATAGCTTCTAATGGTGGTAAGCCAAAACCTTCATAAAAGGACACATATAAAAATGCTAATGCACCGGAATATAAAGGTGCTAAATCTTCATCAGGTACAAAACCTGTAATAATAATTCGGTCTTTTAATTCTTGGAATTTGTCTATTTCTGCAAAAATTTCTTCATATTGCCATCCTTTTGTACCTACCAATACTAGATTGAGGTCATGAATATTATGGGTTTGAATTAGTCTCAAAAAAGCCCGAATAACATGAGCAATATTTTTTCTTGGCTCTAGGGTTGATAAAGTTAAGAGATAAGGCTGATTAGGAATTTTATATTTTTGTTTAACTTGGTTAATTACGTCTGAATCAGTACAAGGATAAAATTTTTCTTGATCAGCAGCTAAATGTGTAACTAAGACTTGATTGTGATTGAGATTTTGTCGATATGCACAAATATCTTGTTGTGTAGATTCAGAAATACAGCAGACAAAATCATTTGGATCTATCTGGTCTATAATTGTTTTAACTATATGTTCTGAATTATAGTTAAAATATTGTGGATAAAGAATTGGAATTAAGTCATACAGTGTGATGATTCTGGTAGCAAAGTAGATATTGTGAGGTAAAGGATAATAAGTCGAGTGATAAATGTCTATATTTAAATCTTGTAGTTGTGATAAATAAAATACGGGAAGATTTTTATACTCTAAATTTTGATTTATATAAATTTGACAAGCCTCCAATAAATCAGGCTCACTAGTACATAAATAAATACAACACTGTGGAGATTTTAGTAGTCCTTTTAAAAGATTTTCTGTAACTCTAAAAACTCCAGTTTTAGCAGTTTCTAAGATAGTCCCTAAACCTAGGACAGCAATATCTAATGCTATTTTAATTTCTGTTATTTGATTCAATAATGAAACTTTTCTTATTTCTTTAATAGGACTCTGGCATAAATTATTAAAAACATTAGGTACAAGCTTATTTTCTGTAAGTAAATGTAAAGTAATTCCGTTGTAAGATATATTACTGGAATAAAAGTTTAAATTGTACTTGTCTGCAATTATTTCTAGAGATTTTAATGTATATATTGATGTGTGTTGTCCTTCTTGCGGTACGTAGTACCACCATTCATCAGGCTTAGGATTATTTATAGGTAGAATTTCTGTACTAAACAAAATATTTCTAGAAAATTTTAAAATATTTTCTATCTCTTCTATAGGATTAACAAAATGCTCAAAAACCTCAAACGCGGTGACTAATTCATAAGATTCATTTCCATTTGTTGTATAACCTTTTGCAAATATATTATTACAGAACTTATCTAGCCAATAAAAATCAAATCCTGAATCTCTCATCATTCTCACAAATAAACCATAGCCAGCACCATAATCTAAAAATCGGGACTGATGATTAAATATATTAAAAATAATTTGATATGCTTTTTGAGAACAATATTGATTACGAAATAATAAACCACTATCACTTTTGCCTATAACATCAGAGTAAGCTTCTTCTAGCCAGTAAGGCTCTTCTGTTTGAACAAAACCACAATTAGAACATTGAAAATAATTGACATTATATTTATTTAATAAAAGATTTTTCCCAAAAAAGTGACTATTAGAATTACAGATTTTACATTTCATAGATATGATTAATCTTTTTGAAAGATTACTGATAGTAAATTTGCTTATTGAAATCCAAGAAAAATTAATAGCGATCGCTCTAATTTTGCTGTTTCTTAATCTGCTCTAAAACAGTTTTGTAGTCTTGCCTGTCAGGATGCAGTTTAACTAGCTTTTCCATAATCTCAATCGCTCCTTTGGGATCTTTTAAATGCACTCTAGCTATAGCTAATTTCTCTAAAGCCGCTTGGTTGTTTGGTTCTCGTTGCAAAACTAGTTCATAACCCCGTGCTTGTTCCTGTAAAGAAGACTCAACAGATACATTCTTTTTCTGAGACTGCTGATGAGCTTGTGGTATTCCACTAATCACACCAAATACCGTAGAACCAACGAAAGAGGCTAAACCTACTACCGTTAAAATCCTTTTCTTTAGGTCAATTTTCTTTTGGCGAGAAATAATATAGTCATCCCCAGAACTAGACATGTCTCAATAGTTGCTGTCAAAAATACTGAGATACCAGCAAGCCTCCAGTTATCAGAGTACCCACCACCCCAGGTAAACTAACATGATGGCTGTAAAGTTTTGAAAATTCTTCAGACGGTACGTAAGAACTACTTGAATGAAGACTTGCAATTATTCGCGTGACAAGGAAGACAAGGAGGACAAGGGAGATAAGGCTTCACCGTGAGCTTCAACCGAACGGACTAGGTTTTGAACACCTACACCCTTACACCCATTATTCAAGACAAGCTTTGTGCGCTAGTTTAATCTCTGCTAAAGAATTAATTTTTTATAAATTTTTGTAATAAATCTATCTAATGTCAGGTGTTTGCGATATTGTATATTACGTCTAAATATACGCGGTAAACTCTCCTTAGCCGTGTCTTAAACGACTTCAAACCAGCCTAAAATTCTTGTTTTTCTAACAAGTACTCACATACTCATGGCTGATGTAGATAAAATTCTGCAAATTCAACTTGTGTTATCAATGCAACTTTCAAAACAGTTAGTTTTTTCGTGACGCATAGACGATCGCTTGTGAGTAAAAATTTCAGTTTTGTGGTGGTAATTACCGTACAAAACCGAATTTATGCAAAAACAAGCAGGGTTTGTTATGGTATAGTTAGAAAGTTAAGACTAGCTTTACCAATTCCAACGCTCTACGCATCGATAACAATTGCCTAGCGGAAAGCAGTTTTGATTAAGCATTTACCTAAACGAAATCTGAACTTAATCATAGGTTATGACTCAGCAAGTAATTCACCCAATGGTGAAATTGCAGCGTAACGTGCAATCACTCGTAGAATCAAATATCATCAAACCCACTGATAGCATTTGGAAAATTGCCTTTCTCTATGGCAATGACTGGCAGCACTGGAAACAGGAACTGTTGGACTTTGGCTTCAGTATGCAAGACCCAATCAGTGAACTGTTGGCAGTGGAAGCTTGGGATGAAGAATAGGAAATAGGGAATAGGGAGTAGGGAGTAGGGACTAAGAAAAATCACGACTCCCTACTTACGACTCCCCACCTCCAAATTTATACCTTGCAAGCTGTTAAAGCATTGGCTAATTCCCTAGCGGTTTGATAGCGATCGCGTGGTAACGGCTCTGTTACACGTTCAATCACCTCTCGAATTTGGGGTGTAATCGTGGGAGAGTTAGCCACATCAAACCGAAAATTTCGTCCTTTTTGGCGGAAGAATTTAAAGGGATTTTCCCCAGTCAGCAGAAAAATTAGTGTTGGCCCAATGGCATATAAATCTGATTGAATCAGAGGTTGTCCCCGTTCTTGTTCGGGGGCGCAATAACCTTCTGCACCAATGCGTGTACCTGGTGTTGTGCCAATTTCTTTCACAGCACCAAAATCTAACACCACGATGTGATTATTGGCATTTCGCACCATCAGGTTAGCGGGTTTAATATCACGATGAATCAGTGGTGGTTCTTGGCTATGCAAATAGTCTATAATTTCGCAGGTTTGAATCATCCAGGCGATCGCTTGGCTAGGCGTTACAGGCCCAGTCATCTGGACTCGTTTTTCTAAATCTTGCCCATGTACTAATTCCATAGCCAAGTATTTTTTACCACCGTCAACAAAAAAGTCATAATACCTGGGGATACCTGGATGATGGAGAGATTTCAGCGTATTGGCTTCTCGCTCAAATAATTCTTGGGCTTTAGCTATTTTTGCCATATCAGCATTCATTTGCTTTAAGACCAAAAGTTGGGGATTTCCACTCATCCAGCCTTGTGTATCCCAAGCTAAATATGTGGTTCCCATACCTCCTTGTCCCAAAGTTCGCAACACCTGATACTGACGAATCGTCTGTTGCACTGAAAGAGGTTGACCACAATGAATACAAAATAAATTTTGCGGAGAATTACCTTCATGGGTGCAAGTGTAAGCCGCCCTAGCAGGGTCTTGATTTGTCGGCACAAATCCAGCCAACTTTTCTGACTCTGCATTAGTCGCTGGCGATATCTCCTGAATTTGAAATTGCAGTATTGGCCCTCCCTGCGCCAGTTGTAAAACTGCATTGTGCGGTAGAGGACTTTGAATTACCAAAATGCCATTGAGAAACGTACCATTTGTACCTTGACTATATATCTGCCAAGATTCTTCATGATTATCAGTACTGACTTGCCTGAGTTCTAGATGGTGTCGGGAAACCAAACTATCGGATAAAACCACATGATTGTCTGCCGCTCGACCAATACGAATGACGGCGGAGTTATCAAAGCACCACTGTTTCAGGGGTGTTTTGTGTTGCGGTTCTAACAGCGTCACAATAACCACAATCAAACCTGCATAAAAAATAGGGAGTAGGGAGTAAGGAGTAGGGAGTAGGGATGAGGAAAAACTCGAAGCTAACCTCTAATCTCTAGCCTCTAGCCCCGGAATTGTCCATGTTTGGTCGGACTTTTGCCCGCACCAGTATTGCAGTAATGTTGTCATGACCATTTTTTTGGTTTGCCACATCAATTAATTCATTGACACCCCGTTCTAAGCTTGCGCCAGAACTTAATAAAGGAAGTAAATGACTCTTCCAGTGGGTTTCTAGTAAATCATTATCTGATAAACCGTCAGAGGCGAGAATTAGCAAACTATCTTCATTAATGTCAAAAAACTCTACATCAGGATCGAGGGCGCTTTCGTCACGCGGCCCTAAAGCTTGGGTTAATTGATAAGCATCAGGACGGGCATAAGCTATGCTGGGTTCTACTCCCCGCGCAATTTCCCGTTGTCCAACTTCATGGTCTACGGTGATTTGTTCGAGTCCGCGTTTGCGGGTTAAGCGGTAGAGACGGCTATCGCCCACATGAGCCACTACAGCTTCGGTATCTTGAATTACCAAAATTACCAAAGTTGTACCCATCCGCCCAATACCCGATCGCGCATCTTGTTGATTTAGCTGATAAATTGCTTGATTAGCTAAATAAACAGCCTCACGCATATTTGCTTCGGTTGGGCGCTGGTTGGTTTGCCAGAATTCTTGGAAGTATTGTTTGACAGTGTTAACAGCCAATTCACTCGCTATTTCCCCACCCGCATGACCACCCATTCCATCACAGAGAATATATAAACCACGGGCTTGGTAGACGCGGTTTCTGGGAAGTTCTAGCTTCTCAATTTTCGTGTCGATGCCAAAGTAGTCTTCGTTGTGTTGACGCTGACGACCTACATCGGTGCATCCCACATCTTCGAGACTGCTTAATTGCATTGACAGCACGATGGTGGGTAAGTCGTCGCTTCTTCCAGAACTGTCTTCGTCTGGATCATCTTCTAGCTGAATGATCGTGGGTGCTGTGGGATGTTGGTGAGCGGTGGGAGAAAAACTAGGAATTGCTGAGGTTTCCAGGTCTGAGGCGATCGCTTCTAGGCGCGATCGCAACTGGGCAATCATTTGAATTTTCCCTAGTTTTAAATCCTCCAAAATCTGCAATACCGCACCAAACTGCGTCCGTTGGGACTGTCTAAATAATTCCTGCCAAATTTCCCCCAAAACTTTTACACTAAACGGCTGTTCTGTTAGTGATAATGTTTCGTCTTCGGCTATGTCATCGGCTTCTGCGTCACTTTCCCTATACAATCTTGCCAAAGCTAATGTTTGGTCTTCATCCAAGCGCAGATTCGATAACTCCAACAAACTTTGGCGACATCTCACAGGTTCCAACACAGCCCACAGTTGGGTCATTTGATAAAACCAATGTAAAATTTGTAACGAGCTTGTTGTCTCTTCTTTCCACAAATCAATTAACAAAGGCCAATCAGAACGGTCTTCAATTAAGAGAACCTGGGTATTTCCTTCCTGCCAAGCATCGTGGATTACTGGTATTTCTACTTGACATTTCGCCTGTAATTGTACGTAAGCTTTAGCTAATTTAGGAATGTCAATTTCTTGACCTGTTACGGTGAGCCATCCTTGGTTTTGATTGTCTAAAATAGCTCCGATTGGTGATATTTGATACGGCTGACAATCTAAAACTCGTACACCTACTTCAGTTCGTTGGGCATTGTCATCAAAGATTGCCAAGGGTTCTAGCAGTTGATAGCGTTGTTCTTTATCTATGTAAGAACCTGCTTTCAACACAGGTCTAGCAGCAAGCGGTAAAGTATATTCCGTGGAAAGAGGTAAAGTTGGTAAATCATCCTGATCATCTTGCCAACTGCCTAATTCCCAGTCCCCGCCTTCTTCTTTAGTGACAATTGCCCACCAAACTGTCCCACATTCAGCACCGCAGTTATGACAACTTTGGGCATGTAATGGCACTTCCGTGCCACATTCATGACAAGCATGATGAGTCAAGGAAGTGCCACAGTTTTGGCAAAATTTATTAGCATTGGGGTTCTCAAATTTACACTGAGGGCAAATCAGCATAGTGGAAGTTCCTTTATTCCCGTTCCAAGGTGCTTCTAGCCACTAATATCCAAAGTGCCACAATTAACTGCCCCTGCCTACAGTAGACCTACAAGAGATTGTGGTTTCACCAGTGAATGTTGGTGGCAGTATTAATTGTGACGCATCTTAGCTAAATATTTCAGATACCTGCAAATAAATTTTGTTCTTGTCCAAGGGGAGCAGCAATTTCTTAGTAAGAAACTGGTATAATTATACTCCCTTTTATACTTGACGCTGCAATGGTAATTGCACCATAAAACAAGTACGATTTGACCTACTGTCTACCTCAATTGTTCCTTCTAATTGCTTAATTAATTTCTGGACTAATGCCAATCCCAAGCCTGTACCGCCTTGCTTCCACGGGTCATTACTAGGAATGCGGTAGAATTTGTCAAAAATATGGGGTAGCTCCGAACTAGGGATTTCTACACCCGCATTAATCACTTGAAACTGCATATTTTGGCAATTTAATGCCACAGCAACCGTGATTTCAGCCTCTGGAGGGCTGAATTTACAGGCGTTGGTCAGCAGTTCGATAAAGATGCGCTCTAGGCTAAAAGGATCACAAACCAATGGCGGTAGATGCGGAGCTATACGTAGGTGGATTTTTTGCTTGCAGATACCTCGGTTACGGGCATGAAATAGCTCTACAACTCGTCGCAGCCATTGTTGGACTTGAATAGTTTCCAGCACCCAAGGTTGAGCGTTGCTATCTAAGCGTTGCAAATCCAGAAAGTTATTAATCAGGTTGATTTCCCGTTCACACTCGTTATCTAAAATGGCAAAATAGCGGGCGGCTTTTGAGCGTTCGGCTGGCGGTTTAGCCATTTCCTGCACAAAATGTTCTGGCTGTAGTGCAATTCCTAACATTTGAATTGCCATTTTCATGTTTGTCAGTGGTGTGCGGAGTTCATGGGAAACTGTGCTGAGAAATTCTTCCTTGAGGTGAGTCAGACTTTCCATTTCTGCTAACTGTACCTGCTTTGCAGTTTGGTTAGTTGCTTGGCTGACTTCTTCACACACCATCAAAATTACCGGACTTTTCTCAGGATATTCACCATCAGGTAAGATTTTGAGAGTTGTTTTCACCTGGGTAATTTTACTATCAGGACAGTGGAGGCGATATTCTGCCTTGATCGAATGGTTGGGGTAAACAGCACTGAACAATTCAATGAATGTTTCCGATAATCTTTGTCTGTCTGATAATTCCAGCAAATTAAATACAGAGGTTTTGATCAATTCTTCTGGTTTGTAACCCAGCAAGTTAGCGCCGAATTGGTTGATAGAAAGAATTATCCCGGCTGCATTTACACTCAAGTAAATTGCTGGAGTATGTTCATACAGACTGCGATACCAATGGAGTTCTGCTTGTGTACGCCGCAGCATATCTGCTGTGTACAGTTCTAAATCCGAGGTGCGTTCAGGCACAAGTTCCAAGCGAGCCGGAGAGGCTGACAAGGTATCTTGTTGTGTGTGTGTTTGATGCCAGAGCGATCGCTGATTTAAGCTCATAAGACCTAAACTTGTACTCACAGGCTAACGTTCATTAATAGGGAAAGGGAAGAAAAAAGTTCATTATAATTTTTTTGGCAAAATTTAGCCAATTACAGGCAAAAAATATCTTTCCCAGTTTTTAATGCTTTCCTTGAATAGCTGACATTCACAGATTAATTCTCACGTTTATTTACATCTATTTATTAATTAAGAGAATTGAGACTTTTGAGTTTTAGATTCAGAAGACTTGTTCAGTAGTAATTTAAGTTCTGATGCGCTCAAGTCGCGCCACTGACCGAGTTGTAGTCCGTCTAAATTAAGATGGGCTATGCTTACCCTAATCAGTCGCAAAGTGGGAAAACCTACAGCCGCCGTCATTCGCCGCACCTGACGATTTTTACCCTCTGTTAAAGTCATTTCTAGCCAAGCCGTTGGTACATTTTTGCGAAATCTGATCGGTGGGTGGCGATCGCCCACTGGTGGATCTACGGTTAACAGCCTCACTTGGGCAGGGCGCGTGCGGTAATCTTTGATTTCTACACCCCTTTGCAATTTGGTTATAGCATCTGGATCGGGAATCCGCTCTACTTGTACCCAGTAAGTTCGCTGATGGCCAAAACGCGGATCAGCAAGCCGATGTTGCAATTTACCATCGTTTGTCAACAGTAATAACCCCTCACTATCCCAATCCAAACGCCCCACCGGATAGACATCAGGCACATCAATATAATCTTTGAGGGTACTATGGTTTGGTGTTTCCTGCGTAAATTGACTGAGAACACCGTAGGGTTTGTGAAAGATTAAATACCGAAAGCTATTGCTCATTAGATATTACAGATTTTTGCTACTCCTAGAAGTCTCAATTTAGACTTAACAGGGTTGATTGAGTGAAATTATCCAAAGATTTGGGAACTTTAATAAAAACCAGATTAAAGATGAGTTGATGATGCTGAACTCTAAGATTAGTCGGCGTTCTTTCTTGTTCCTAGGCGGTGCTTCTCTAGTTCAAGGATTAACATTGGATCTCCCCGCCACGGCTCAAACCGTCCAAATTAAAAAAGCCAAGATAAACGGTATTTCTTTTTACCAAACAATTATTGACCTGACTGACCCCCAAACTTTCATCACCATTGGTTTAGCCAAGAATGCCTCTTTTGCTAATACACAGCAGAAAAGTAGCGGAGATGAAGAATTTAGCAAAATCGTATCTCGTTATCGAGCAGCCGTGATTGCCAACGGCACTTTTTTCGCCAAAAATGCCCAAAAAACAGTGATGGGTAATATGGTAGCAGGCGGTAGATTTTTGAAATACAGCCAATGGGAAAATTTCGGCACTACCTTGGGTTTGCGAGTTGGCAATCAACCAGAAATGATTACGGCGCGGGTGGATGGTAAACCAGAATGGCATCAACATTGGTTTTCTTTAACCTGCGGCCCCCGATTGTTAAGACAGGGACAAATTTGGCTCAACCCAGGCCTAGAAGGATTTAAAGATCCTCATGTTTTAGGTAAAGGCGCACGTACAGCCATTGGTTTCCCCTCCGACGGCAAAAAGTTATTTTTGGTGAATTTTGACAGTAGCTTAAGTTTGCAGCAAACAGCACAAGCCATGAAAACAATCGGCTGTCACGAAGCCATGAATTTAGATGGTGGTGCTTCCAAAGCTTTAGCAGCAAACAATAAAATTTTAGTCCCGGCTGGCAGACCCCTAACAAATGTGATTGTTGTCTATGATGCTAAAAATCCGGCTCCAGCAGCTTTAAAACAAGCTTGGACGAGATTTCAACAAGGCGAACGCCCAAAAATATCTGGTGTTTAGCAAGGCGAGGTGCGATCGATTTCAGTAGCAATAATAAATTTGGAATTCCAATAACTGACAACTTTGGGATTCCATATTATTACTTTGCGTCTATGCGCGAGATAAAATAATTACGTAAGCGAGTCCACCAGTTTCATTATTTCCAACTCAAATACGCCAAAGTTCTATGACCCTTGCTAAATCTTCTGAACTAGGCATTACCCATCTCCCCGACCATACTGAATTACCAGAGTCCGACGGAACCTTTGTGAAAAACTTTCAAGAACATCCTCAAAGTCTCCTACTCACAGACTCTATCACAGACGTATTACAGCAACTACATCCTGATCAGCAGTTTGCCATTGGTCAAGATAGCGGTATTTACTGGCGTTTAACAGAACCACCAGAAAAAGGCGCAGAAGCACCAGATTGGTTTTATGTACCAAATGTACCACCAATGTTAAACGGTAAGTTTCGCCGTTCTTATGTCTTGTGGCAAGAATACGTCGCACCCTTAATTGTCCTAGAATTTGTCTCTGGTGATGGTTCAGAAGAACGGGACAAAACACCCCTAACTGGTAAATTTTGGGTGTATGAGCAGGCAATTAGAGTGCCATTTTACGGGATTTATGAGTTTAGCAAAGCTGCGGTGGAAGTCTATCACTTAGTAGATGGCAAGTATCAATTACTGCCAGCAAATGAAAGAGGCCACTATTCTATTCCGCCGATGGGTGTGGAATTAGGGATTTGGCAAGGACAGTATAAAAATATGGCAGCACCTTGGTTGCGCTGGTGGGATACAGAAGGAAATCTTTTGTTGAATAGTGATGAAAAGTCTCAACAATTAACATCCCAGTTAGAAGAAGTATCATCACAATTAGAACAAGAACAGCAAAAAACCGAACGCTTGGCAGAAAAGTTGCGTCAAATGGGGATTGACCCTAATCAATTGTAGAGAGCGATCGCTTTCAGCATTCACGTAGATTAAGTTCAGAGTGAAGAAGTAGTAGTATTGAACTTATTTACAGGAGAAGGTCGTGAGAATGCTAGAAACCTCATTAGGAAGTACTGCACTCCATCTATTTTTGTGAATTTATAGACATCTTCCGCGCTATTCTTTGCGCCTTTGCGCGGCAGTCGCTTCAAGTCGGGGAACCCGCCCAACGCGCTGCCTTGCCTTTGCGTGAGATAAAAAATATTGTTGGCTCACAAAACATCTAACAGTGAGTTATACCGCCTCAATCACACCACAGCATATTCATAAAGTAATAACAGAAATAGCGATCGCACTCCCCCATACCTCATAAATTGTTAACCTCTTTGTCCTCAACCTTAAGCAAAATGGTACAATCTACATCCATGCTAGGGGTGCCTGAGATTTCAGGCTGAGATCACACCCTTAACACCTGAGTCTGGGTAATACCAGCGGAGGGAAGCTGTTTATTGAGGATTTCAATCATGCGGAAAGAATGGGTTGCCAAGCGGCGTGGGCAGAGCAATGTAACTCAAATGCACTACGCACGTCAGGGTGTTATCACCGAAGAAATGCACTATGTTGCTCAACGGGAAAATCTTCCTGCTGACCTAATTCGTGAGGAAGTAGCACGGGGGAGGATGATTATCCCAGCTAACATTAATCACACCAACCTAGAGCCGATGGCTATTGGTATCGCCTCTAAGTGCAAAGTGAATGCTAATATCGGTGCTTCACCCAACTCTTCTAACCTTCAAGAAGAAGTAGATAAATTACAGTTGGCGGTGAAGTATGGCGCTGATACCGTGATGGACTTATCCACAGGTGGCGGTAACTTAGATGAAATTCGTACCGCGATTATTAACGCTTCACCCGTTCCTATTGGTACAGTTCCAGTCTACCAAGCATTAGAAAGCGTCCACGGCAGAATTGAAAACCTCACCGCCGACGACTTCCTCCACGTCATCGAAAAACATGCCCAGCAAGGTGTAGACTATCAAACTATCCACGCTGGCATCTTAATGGAACATTTACCTTTAGTCAGAAGCCGCATCACAGGAATAGTTTCTCGTGGTGGTGGTATTTTGGCACGGTGGATGTTGCATCACCACAAACAAAACCCGCTTTACACCCACTTCCACGACATCATTGAAATTTTCAAGAAATATGATGTTTCTTTCAGCTTAGGTGATTCTCTGCGCCCTGGCTGTACCCATGATGCTTCCGACGCTGCACAATTGGCAGAATTAAAAACCCTCGGACAGTTAACGCGCAAAGCCTGGGAACACAATGTACAGGTGATGGTAGAAGGGCCTGGACACGTCCCAATGGATCAAATTGAATTTAATGTCCGCAAGCAAATGGAAGAGTGTTCCGAAGCACCATTCTATGTGTTGGGGCCTTTGGTAACAGATATTGCTCCTGGCTATGACCACATCACCTCTGCTATTGGCGCAGCAATGGCTGGCTGGTATGGTACAGCAATGCTGTGCTACGTCACACCCAAAGAACATTTAGGTTTACCGAATGCAGAAGATGTTCGTAATGGGTTAATTGCTTACAAAATAGCAGCCCACGCCGCCGATATCGCCAGACATCGCCCAGGTGCAAGAGACAGAGACGACGAACTCTCGAAAGCTCGTTATAACTTCGACTGGAACCGTCAGTTTGAATTATCCCTCGACCCCGAAAGAGCGAAGGAATATCACGACGAGACCTTACCCGCAGACATCTACAAAACTGCTGAGTTTTGTTCAATGTGCGGGCCGAAGTTCTGTCCGATGCAAACCAAAGTTGATGCTGATGCGTTGACTGAACTAGAGAAGTTCTTGGCTAAAGAAGCTGTAGTACAAGGTTAAGATAATTTTCGTGAAACATCGTTATTGGGTTGAACCTAGTAACGATGTTTTCCAAGGGTTTCAAGCCCACATACAGAATTTATTGTAGTTGCCACGCGATCGCTTTTAGAACTACATACTTGATATAAAAATATTATTTACTTAAATGACTCGTCAAGTTCATGACCAATTTGCTAAAGAATATTTAGAAGAGTTATTAACAGGTCTAGGAACGATTAAAAATAGCGAAAAAGTTAAAAGTGAAGTTCAAGAAATTGATGTTTGGTTTGAGCCATTTTCTCCTCCACCCAAAAACAATTTACCTTTGGGTTTATTAGGAAAAATGGCAACAACTCAGTGTTTATTTGAACCTTTTCGCAATCCACCATCTGAAATAGAAATTCGTAGTTGTTTACTAAAATTATATGCTGTTCATGGTGATGTAGTCAGGAAAGCGAAACGAGAAAACAGAAATATTGTTGAATCAGAGTTACCAATTTTATGGATTTTAACACCAACGTTTTCATCTCGGATGATTGCCGGATTAGGTGCGACTGAGATTTTAGAAAATTGGGTGAAAGGTGTTTATTTTTTGCCGAATATTCTGAAAACCGCAATAGTTGTTATTCATCAATTACCAGAAAATG
Source organism: Nostoc sp. FACHB-190 (assembly GCF_014696905.1). Taxonomy (NCBI): domain Bacteria; kingdom Bacillati; phylum Cyanobacteriota; class Cyanophyceae; order Nostocales; family Nostocaceae; genus Nostoc; species Nostoc sp. FACHB-190. Next base: position 99,046 of record NZ_JACJQW010000017.1, on the reverse strand, counting down.
CAGATACCTTATGGTTGAGGGTTTTGGGGAAAGGAGGAACACAAAAAAGAGCAGTAGAAGAGTTAACAGAATTGCCAGAACAGAATCCTTTTAGAGAGAATTTGTTAGAAATTTTAGCAGACTGGCGTAAAAACTTAGAGTTGAGAGATAATTTAACTAGAGAAGAACAGGAAGTGATTATGAACTTATCACCAGCTTATTTACAACAACGGGAAGAGTGGAAGCAAGAAGAAAGATTTTCAATGATAGCTTCTCTTCTAGAAGCACGCTTTGGTACTTTAGATTCTGAATTATCTGTTTTGGTAGGAAAGATTGCCCAAATTCCGGTTTCAGAACGGACTCAGTTACTTCTTTCTTTGAGTAATTTATCGCGTGAGGAATTGTTGCAAAGACTGAGTAACGATGAAAGTTAGACATATATGATAAGGAATTTGTTTGGAGTTTATAGCCCTCAAATTAGTAATCTATAAACAATGATTCTGCAAGATCATTTTCGTCCACCACTATCTGTCCGCCGTCACTGGCACGCATTTCATAACGCTTGGGCAACTTATATTGCTTCTGATTTGAACTCTAAATTACCAGAAGGCTACTTTGCGGAACCAAATGTACAATTTGGGATTGAAATTGATATAGCTGCGTTTGAAGAGTCATGGCAGGAATCAAGAGATTCAGCTAATATTTGGATGCCTCCGCCACCAAGTAAAACAATAGCATTTATACCAACAGATGAAACAGTCGAAATAAATATATTTAATACTGAGGCTGGCCCTGTTTTAGCAGGCGCAATAGAATTAGTTAGTCCTGCAAATAAAGACCGAGCTACTCATCGTAATGCTTTTATTTCTAAGTGTGAAACTTATTTACGGCAGGGAATTGGTTTAGTTATTGTTGATGTTGTCACTGAACGTAAGACAAACCTCCACAATGAATTATTAACACGTATTACAGAAAGCAATGTATCACTGTTCAATGCTGAACTTTACGCTACAGCTTATAGACCTATCCAGCTAAATGAACAGTATAAAATTGATATTTGGGAGGAAAAATTGACTGTGGGTTGTCGGCTACCGACTCTGCCATTGTGGTTACATGGTGAAATCTGCTTACCCGTAGAATTAGATAATATTTATGAGCGTACTTGTCAAGAACAGCGAATTACCATTTACACTGCTTAGGAGTTGTAGATAGTACTGCGTTAAGTCAACTTCAAAAATAGTTTTTAACTGAAAGTGCATCACCAGTCAAAAAAATACTGATTGTTATTTCATTTGTGGGACGAAGTTCGCAGGCTAATTTTTTCATATCAAAATGACGACATTCCTCACAGACTCCACTGATATTAACCGGATTCATTTCTCCTCAAAACTGAATTTAAAGCAGCGTAGTGAATTGGGACAGTTTTTCACTCCCGCCTCAGTTGCTCGGTTGATGGCGAGACAATTCAGCAATTTATCTGGTCATATTAGTCTTTTAGATCCGGGGGCTGGAGTTGGTGCGTTAACTGCTGCATTTGTCGAACAACTATTAGCAAATCCTCATAATGTCGAAAGTTGTTTGCTCACAGCTTATGAAATTGAATCAGTTTTTATACCAGCTTTGAGACAATGCCTGACAGAGTGTTGTATCGCTTTAGAAAAAATCGGAATTACAGCAAATTATTGCTTATATCAAAAAAGTTTTATTCAGGATATTAGTGAAATAGATTTACCACTTTTTAATCAGTTATCTAATATCTTTACCCATGCAATTCTTAACCCACCTTATAAAAAAATTAATAGCCAATCAATAGAAAGAAAAATCTTGTCAAAATTAGGAATAGAAACTGTAAATTTATATAGCGCATTTGTTTGGCTAACTGTTTTAAATTTGTCTGACAATGGAGAAATAGTTGCAATTACACCTAGGAGTTTTTGCAATGGTCTTTATTTTAGACCTTTTCGGCAAGCTTTTCTGCAAAATATGGTAATTTCAAACATTCATATTTTTGAAAGTCGTTCAGCAGCTTTTATAGAAGATAAGGTATTACAAGAAAATATTATTTTTCATGCAAATAAAACTAAAATTCTTCCGGATTACGTTGAAATTGCTAAAAATGTTGAAAATAAATTAGATGAATTTTCAGAATTAAGATATGTTCCTTATAGCCAAGTTGTTGATCCTCATGATTCTGAAAGTTTTATTCATATTGTGACCAACTCTCTTGAAGATTATTTGAGAGCGCAAATTAATAAATTCTCATTTACTTTAGATGACCTTGGCTTAGAAGTTTCAACGGGGCCAGTTGTGGATTTTCGGCTCAAATCAGCGTTGAAAACTTCCTGGGATAATAAAAGTGTGCCATTGATTTATCCAGAAGCGATCAAGGCAGGGAAAGTATATTTTCCCCCTAGTAATCCCCGTAAAGCGATCGCTATTACACAAAACTCAGAAACAGCAAAATGGTTAGTCCCTTCAGGTTGGTATGTTTTCACCAAGCGGTTTTCTGCTAAGGAAGAAAAACGTCGTGTTGTGGCTGCTGTGTATTCTCCTGGCGATTCCCCTGTGATTGGTATAGAAAACCACTTAAATTACTACCATGCTCAAGGCCAAGGAATGAACCCCGATTTAGCACGAGGTTTAACAGCATTTCTCAATTCAACTTTATTAGATAGTTACTTCCGCCAATTTAGTGGACACACACAAGTTAACGCCACAGATTTGCGTCAACTTAAATACCCCAGCAAAGATGATTTAATTCGATTAGGAAGCCAAATTGGTGATTCTCACTTAGATCAGGAGCAACTTGATCAAGTTGTACATCAAACTTTGTCGATTATGAGCGAAGCCATAAATACAATTCAGGCGAGTAACCGAATTGAGGAGGCGTTAGCAATTCTCAAAGCTATTTCTGCTCCTAAAGCTCAACAGAATGAACGATCTGCATTGTGTTTACTAGCTTTAGCAGACATTCGCCCGGAAACACCTTGGTATCAAGCAACAGCACCAAGACGCAGAATCACAGAAATGATGGATTGGTTTCGTGATCACTACGGTAAACAATACGCACCGAATACACGCGAAACAGTGCGACGACAGACAATGCACCAGTTTGTGCAGATGAGAATAGTTGTGGGGAATCCAGATCAACCGGAGCGACCGATTAATAGCCCAAAATGGTGTTATCAACTTCATCAACAAGCATTGTCACTAATTAAATCTTACGGTTCTGCACAATGGGAAGAAGCTCGTCACAATTATGCTATTTCAGTGACAAATTTATTGCAGGACAGAAAGCGAAATCGACCAATAATTCCTGTAACGCTACCTAATGGTCAAGCTATTCAGCTTTCATCAGGTGGACAGAACTTATTAATCAAGGACATTTTAGAAAGTTTCTGTCCCAAATTTACACCAGGAGGTTTTGTGATTTATGTAGGTGATGCTGGAGATAAGTTTATTATCAATGAAACTCAGAAATTCCGAGAACTGGGAATTGAGATAGACACTCACGGTAAAATGCCAGATGTTGTAGTTTACCATGAACAACAAGACTGGCTGATATTAATAGAGGCTGTGACAAGTCATGGCCCAGTAAACTTGAAACGTCGCAATGAATTAAAGCAACTGTTTCAGTCTAGCCGTAAAGGATTAGTGTTTGTAACTGCCTTTCCCAGTCGCCAAGAAATGACTCGTTATCTAGCTGAGATTTCTTGGGAAACAGAAGTGTGGATAGCAGATCAACCTGATCACATGATTCATTTTAATGGGGAAAGATTTCTTGGCCCGTATGAAGATATATAGTACTCATATTTAATTTTTGAAAAAGCTTAGGCATCTATAAGGTGAGCATTCACTACTATACTCCAGGCTAATTGAGAATCTTACTGAAAATGCCCATCCTGCGTACTGTCTATACCAATATTATTTAACAGTGACTTGTTGACTAATATAATCAACCACCTGTTGAACATGTGTAGTTTTTTCAGCAACTTCATCAGAAATTTCAATTTCAAATTCTTCCTCAAAAGCCATGATGAGTTCTACTGCATCTAAAGAATCTGCTCCTAAATCTCGAATAAAATTAGTATTCCTAGTTATTTTATTAGCATCCACTACTAACTGTTCAGCAATAATTACTTTAATTTTTTGAAATAAACTCTCTTTAAAATCTCTGTTGATAGATATATCCAAGTCTACGTTTAATCTAGTTGTTTGAATAGATTGATAATTTTCTTCTAAATTTATTTTTATTTCATCTTCAGATTCATCTTTGATATGAAGGTAATAATAAAGATTAGCTACAGCTAAATCTGATGCTTGTTGCAAATTGGATAAGACTAAAGTCTTGTATCCCGTCTTTAAAGCTTGTTGATTAATATATAGTTCATATTCTTTTCTCATGCCAGCATCAAACAAAAATAATAGTTGGTCACGTAGAGAATAAAAGTGAGATTTTTCTGCTAGACTTTCATATATTAACTGTTCTGGTGGTGTAGCTAGGTTGACATCTTTCCTATCTATAAAATCAGTATTATTTATATCAGCACTACTTAAAAGTTTTAATTCTGATGCAGGAAGCGAAGCCATCCAAGTAATATGATTTTTCCATGATTCTAATACTGCTAAATCATGGTTGTAAATGCGATTAATTTCAGGAAAAAGAAAATCAAGCTCATCGTGTGAGTCGCAGCGATTAATCACAGTAATGCTATCTTGACGAATTTTATCTTGAAGTTGACAGAGGCAATCACTGACTGCTGATTTCTCATCTTGTACTTGATAAGTGGTAATAATTGCTTGTTCAATTACCCAAGCGCATTCCATTCTACGGAGTTGTCCAGCAGCACAGGTTCCTTCTAACAAATGGGGATTGTTATAATCTGCCAAAACTGTAAACAGCATCTCTCTTGCGCCATCAATTTCAGCATTTCTCCGGCTTAAATCTTGTAATTGCATCGCAGAACGAAAGCGATTTATAGCTTGTATAAATAATCCATAAGCCCGAACTAAAACCACACGATGCTGCTCAAATTTAATATCTTGGGATATCTGCTCAATTATTTGCCTAATTTCTACCCCTTGGTCTTTTAAGGCTTGCCTTAAGTCAATAAAGCCATTTTTAACCTCAAGGCGCATTTGTTCAACTTCTTTTCGCAGTTTTAAAGTTTGGTGTAAGTTAATGGCAGTCAAAGCTACACCTGCTACTGTTCCTACTCCAACTAATGCAGTAGTAGCTTGTAATACTCCTAAAGTAGATTGCATAACTTGTAAGCCATTGAGAACTTCTGTAAATCCTCTATTCATTTGATACATTTGCGCTCCACTGCTAATTAATTGAGACGCAACTAACAGTGGCGATAGAGGACTATTTTTGACCGTAGCACCAATAGCATGAGCAACAAACTGTCCAGTAACAGTATCTCTAGCCATAGCTATTGGTACACCATTACTCAAGACTTGGGCATATCTACCAGCTTGAATTCCAGCTTCAATCACAGGAGCAAATTGGAATTGCATTTTCTTAGATTATTAGAGATTACTTGGCTCTACACTAGCTTGTTTACAAAGGTGTAAATAACCGTAATTACTCGGTATATAAGTGAATTTTGCCTAAAACTTGGGCATACTAAATTTGAAATTACTAGTGTCACTAAAACTATGGATACTTCCCTAGCAAATACTCAACTTCTTGATTGGTTATCACAGATATCTGGGCATAAACTTACTCAAAGAGAACTTTCTCGACCTGTGATATTTCTGGCAAATTTAGTAACGATACTACTAGGAGTCATATTTGTTGACGGTACAGTAGCAGAAGAAGAGAAACAAAGGCTGCTAAAAACTCTTTATTTATTCAGTACACCAGAAAGCAATGTTCGGCGACTAACGCATTTAATGATTAAAGGTATTAAAGAAAATCAAACTTATAAAAGAGTGAATGATTTGCTCCTTCTTAGTGACTCACTGTCCAATTCCGAAAAACTACTATTGATTGCTTTTGGCTATGAAATGTCAGCAACAGATGGTGTAATAGATCCACGAGAAAAGCAATATTTAGAAATAGTAGGTAATCATTTAGGGATTAACCAAAAACATTTAGCTGTTTTAGAAACTGGTTTTACTCATCAAACTGATATAGACTTAACCGCATTAGATGAGGTAAAATTTCTACTCGACCCATCAAGGTTCTTTGAATTAGATGTGATATTTATCAAAGCTACAACTGATATTTTGGCAGCTTTACCTGCTAAAAATGAACGCAAAGCACTTAAGCAAAAAACGCAGTATTCATACAGTAATTTAAAAAAAATTCAAGATTACCAAAAACAATTAGATTATTTTTGTCATAATCTTTATCAGTTAATTACTGATTGTAAAGAGCATGGTTTTTTAGCAGATAATTTGATTAATGAAGTTAGTAAAATATCTCAAAAATTGCAATCTCAGCGATTTCGTCTAGCAGTGATAGGTGAATTTAGCCAAGGAAAATCAACATTAATCAATGCTTTACTAGGCGAAGTCATTCAACCTGTCAGAGAAATTCCCTGTAGTGGAACGGTAACAGTATTAAAATATGGTACTTGTAAACGAATAATCTGTCGATATAAAAATGGCACCGAAGAAGAAATTCCTTTTAGTGAATATCAACTAAAAGCAAGTATTTCTGAAGATGCAGCACTTGGCTGTCTGAGTGATGAACTAGCAAACTCTGAAGTTAAAGAAATAGTTTTTGAACATCCTGATTTAGCATTATGTAGTAGTGGAGTAGAAATTATAGATTCTCCAGGATTGAATGAACATCCTGATCGGACAGGAGTTACTCAACAATTATTAAAAGATACGGATGCGGTAATTTTTTTAACTAATGTATCTCGTTCTTTAACACAAAGTGAACGCGAATTACTGCAAGATTTAAGAATTCAATTAAATGGTGGTAAGGATGATGAACCTGCTAATAATCTTTTTGTAGTGGGTAATTTTATGGATATGGTACGGACAGAAAAGGGACGGGAACAAGTTAAGCAGAGAGTGGAAAGATTCTTACAAGGTGAAAATCCTCTAATTATTGGTGAAAATAGAATTCATTTTATTTCTGCTCAGGCTGCCTTAGAAGCGATGTTAGGAGGAGAAGAAAATGAATATTTAACTACGTTTCAAAATTTTACTCAGGCTATTGAAAAATTCTTAACAGATGAACGTGGAACTTTAAAAATAAACCTCTCTCTAATTGAAATCAACAGTTTAATCCAAAAATGTAGAAGTGGACTATCACAAGCAGAAAAGATATTAGATGGTAAGATAAATATTTCTGAATCTGAAAAGCAGAAAATATTTGAACAGATTGGTGAAGCAAGTGGGCGTGATGTCAGAATTCGTTTGGTAGCTTCTCAATTGGTAGAGCAAGTAATTGAACAAGCTGCTGAATCTTGGGATGAGTGGTGGGAATGCTTAGAAAAACGCATAACAGAAAAAAGTCAACATTGGCATTCAGAACATAATCCTGCTTGGAGCCAAGATAGGTTAATCCAAGATTATATTAATCAATTTATTCGAGACATATCTAAAGAGATAGACGACTGGGGTAACAAAACACTTAAAGATGTTATTTTAAACGAAAATATTAAGATTTTAGATGCAAATATTGAGTATGAACTAGATGCAGTTCAAGCAGAATTTAGGAATATAGAACAACAGGTAAAAACTGATTTTAGTGAACAACTTCAATTAACTATAGACGGCATAACTGACGATTTTATGGGTTTTGGAGGATTTGGTGGTGGATTAGGTATAGGTGGTGCTTTAGCGGCTGGACTACTAGTATTTGCAGGAATTGGATTAATCCCAATAATTATTGCTAGTTTAGCGGCTACAGTTGCTGGTTCATTTGGTTTCGGAATGTTTGATGTTGATGGACTTCGTAACCAAATAAAGTTGAAAGTTATTAATATAGGATTTCAAAAGTTAAACGAATCAACAGATAAAGTTGCTGAAAAACTGCATGAAATCACTACCTCAGTTTTTGATACTAAAGTGGAATCAGCGAGTCGAGTCATTTTCCAGGCTATATTGCTTTACGAGAACCTGCTAGAACAACACGAAAAAGCGCATCAAGAAACTCTAGAACAACGTGAAGCAGAAAAGGTATGGATATTTCAAAAATCTCAAGAATTAGAAAAGATAAAAAATTCTATTGAAGCAATCCTGTAAAGGGTGCTAGTTATAAATACTCCATTGATCAAGCTCGCTTTTGGAGGCTGAGTTTATACAGTCAATGAGCCTTTTTATATAGTGAGCCAAGTCTTTATCAACCCAGCATCGCCAGTCGTCTAAAAATTTTGGCTGAAATCCAGCTTCACGATCGCCTGGAATCTCACCCTCAACACCCATATAGCCCGACTTTACTGGAAATATTTTAATATAGCATCAGGATAGGGCTGGATTTGGGCTATCTCTAAAGACGATATGATACTGAATTTATGTAGGTATTTTGCTACGATCGCTGTTTAATTAACCTAACTGTGATAGTGGTAACTTTATAATAAATATGTTGGTAAAACGCAAAAGCCGCAGTATCGCTGCTATTCTCGCTTTTTCTGGTACGCTCACCGTCTCAGGATTACACAAGTTCTATTTAGGTCAGCCGTTGTGGGGGATTTTATATGTGCTGCTTTCTTGGACACCAATCCCCAAGGTGGCTAGTGCAATTGAAGGTGTGTGGTATTTAGCTTTAGATGAGGAAGCTTTTGACCGGAATTTTAATCAGGGTAAGTCGGCTGTTAAGTTTTCTCAATCAGCCAGTAATCAGGTAGAAACAGTGGCGAATGCTTTGCGCGAACTCGATGCGCTGCGTCAAGATGGTCTAATTTCAGAATATGAATTTGAGCAAAAACGCCGCCAGCTACTCGACCAAATTTCTTGATATAGCACTGTAACCTGTCACCTGTAACCTGTCACCTGTAACCTGTCACCTGTAACCTGTAACCTGCCATACAAGCAAAGATAATGCACAACTGGCTACCTCTAAACTTTAAGTTACAAAAACTCCGCGCCAAATTGCTGAATGATCCTTACTATCGGTTGCAGTCTGGTGAAGAAATTCAAATAGCGGCGCAATTGGGTATTCGGATTGATGTGAATCAAGCGACGGTGGATGATTGGTTGCGCTTACCGGGTTTGTCGATTCACCAAGCGCGATCGCTTGTCGAACTTTCTCGTTCTGGGGTTAAATTTTACTGTATCGAAGATATTGCCGCCGCTTTGAGTTTACCAGTGCAGCGTCTCAAGCCATTAGAACCACTGCTGCACTTTGTTTACTACGACAATGAGTCTCTGGTGCATACAAATCATTTAGTGAATCCCAACACTGCTACAGTCGAGATGTTGGCGCAAACGCCATTGATTGATTTGTCCCTTGCTCAAGCAGTAGTGGAAAATCGCCAAGCTTATGGACTATATCGTAATATCGCTGATTTTCAACAACGATTGCAGTTACCTGCCGAAGCGATCGCGCAATTAATGTATTTTCTGCGGTTTTAATTCATGGTGGGTTGCTCTTGGTCATCGGCTATTTCTGGACTAAATTCAGTAAGCATACACAGCTTTATCAAATTATTTATTAATTAAAAGATCCCTTATATGAAATCATTGATCCCTGTTTTATTCTATCGGGCAGGGATAATAAATTTTATAGCCATTGCCAGCTAAATTAAGATAAGATTTATCATCAAACACTTATACCAAGAGACTTTTGAGCTTATCTCCTATTCTCTAGTATATGACTTTTTTGTGTCTTTATTATGTCTGTTTACCCATATCAGCTTCTTCTATCTTGCTAACAATAGGTGATATATTTTCTTGACTCTAGGGAATTTATCACTAAATGTCACCAAAGAATGACATTTATCTAGTATGGTTCATAAAAACTTATTTCCCGAAATATTTGATATATATATCATCTTGGTTACAAAGCGTTAAGAAATTCTTATTAAAAAATATTGCTGATACTTGATTTTGTTGTTAACGTGTGTTTAGCAACGCTGCTGATCAATGCTCTGAATCTAAGAAGAGGTAAAAATTATGAGCCATATCCATTCAGCCAATTGCTGGAAGTATTGATGAAGTTCCGAAGCCTTGCATAGAAAAGGTACTACAGGCTATGGACTCGACAAGTTTTATATCACTAAGTACTAGGATTTTTACTCAGCACTCAGTACTCAGCACTCAGCACTTTTAAGTCAGAGGATTTCCGCAATGCAGATTAAAGCACAAATCTCCATTGCAAATAGCTGAGTTTTCTTCTGAAGTCAACAAGGATAGATGATTTGTCTTACCTGCGGAAAATGAGTAACCGTAATTGCGTCTATCTAAAAACACAAAACGCGGGTTAAGACTTAAATTCTGGAGATAAAAACCGATGAAGATTCAAGGTAATGTTGCTCTAATTACAGGGGCTTCTCGCGGTATTGGCAGAGCGATCGCCCTTGCTCTAGCACAACAAGGGATGAAAAGATTAATTTTAGTAGCACGCGATCGCCAAAAATTAACTGAAGTCGCCCAAGAAATTACGGCGATGGGAACAGAAGCCGTCATCATCCCACTAGATTTAACTCGCGCCACAGAAGTAAATATTACTGTAGCCCAATTGTGGCGCAATCATGGCCCGATTCATCTGCTGGTGAATTGTGCTGGTGTTGCTTATCAAACCTCATTCTTGCGTTCCAAACTTCCCCAACTCCAAGAAGAACTGTCTGTGAATTTGTTGGGAATGTACACCCTCACCAGTTTGATAGCCCGACGCATGGCCAGCCAAAAACAGGGGACAATTGTTAACGTCTCTAGTTTAATGGGGAAAGTCGCTGCACCAACAATGGCAACATATTCAGCTACAAAATTTGCCATCTTAGGATTTACCCAAGCCTTGCGTCAAGAATTAGCCGAGTACAATATTCAAGTCAAAGCCTTATTACCTTCTCTCACCGACACAGATATGGTGCGTGACTTGCAACTATTCCGTTGGGTGATTCCCATGACACCCCAACAAGTAGCGCAAGCATTGATCGTCGGATTGCAGAATGATGCACCAGAAATTTTAGTTGGATGGCAAAGTCATTTAGCTGTGTGGTGTCAACGCCTAGCCCCTTGGTTGTTAGAGTTGATTTTAAAAATTGCCGCGCCACCAGCACCAAGAAAGCAGCAAGTTGTCGAAAAACCAAGTTTATTCAGCCGGATCAATCGTTTTTGCGATGTTTTGTTAAATCGAAACGTAACTCCATTAGTATCTGCACGTAAGTCTTAAAAGATTCTGGGACGCGATCGCCTACTGCAACAATAAAGATACAGTATGAGGGATGAAAAGTTTTATTCCTCACACTTATGATTTCCTTTCCTACGACTCTCCCGCCTGAAATCGTTGACGGCTTACCAAATATTTCTGGTTGGGAGAAAGAAGTTCTTGCGGTTGTGAACCACAACGAACCTGTTTTTTTACCTTCAACCAATCTGAGGTTAGAGGATGTGAATGCGGTATTTGCGATCGCTTTACACATGCACCAGCCAACTATCCCCGCAGGATACAACGGCGGACTGATCAGCAATCTGCAATATATGTTTGAACATCCCAACGAAGGCGACAACCACAACGCCGCGCCTTTTGCTTATTGCTATAGTCGCATGGGTGATTTCATTCCCGAACTTGTCAGCCAAGGTTGCAATCCCCGCGTCATGTTAGATTACTCTGGCAATTTGTTGTGGGGATTACGCCAGATGGGACGCAACGACATCCTTGACAACCTCAAAAAAATTACTTGCGATTCCAAATATCAACCTTATGTTGAATGGTTAGGAACAATGTGGAGCCATGCTGTTGTTCCTTCCACACCAATACCCGATATTAAATTGCATATTTTAGCTTGGCAACAACATTTTGCTGCTATTTTTGGCTGGGACGCATTGGCAAGAGTCAAAGGATTTTCACCGCCAGAAATGCACCTACCAAATCACCCTGATACTTTATTTGAATTTGTCAAATCTCTCAAAGAGTGTGGCTATCTTTGGTTATTAGTCCAAGAACATTCTGTAGAAACAATCAATGGTGAATCTCTGAGATATAAACATCTACCACACCGTTTAATAGCGCGTAATTCTCAAGGTGAAACAATTAGTATTACAGCCTTAATTAAAACTCAAGGTTCTGATACAAAATTAGTTGCTCAAATGCAGCCATACTACGAAGCTAAAACACTCTCTAAACAACAAATAGATAATGTATTAGTACCACCGATAGTCAGTCAAATTGGTGATGGGGAAAATGGCGGCGTGATGATGAATGAATTTCCCAGTGCTTTCAAACAAGCTTGGTGGGATATGGTTAATCATGGCGGTGGTAAATCTGGCGTTGTCGGAGTGTGCGGTACAGAATATTTAGAGTTAATTACAGCCGCAGGTTGTAACCCCGAAGATTATCCAACTTGTCAGCCAGTAGGACAGCATCTCATTTGGCAAAGAGTTGCATCCGATAATTATCACCCCGAAGCTGTGGAAAATGCCATTCAAGAATTAAAGCAAAGCAACCCTAATTTTCATGTTGATGGTGCTTCTTGGACAAATCATATTAGTTGGGTAAAAGGATATGAAAATGTATTATCTCCTATGAATAAACTCAGCAGTTTATTTCATGAAAAGACAGATAAAATTTTAGTCAACGATGAGTCTGGTGTAATTACTAAACAATCCCAATATCGGCAGGCATTACTCTATAATTTATTGCTGCAAACTAGCTGTTTTCGCTATTGGGGACAAGGTACTTGGACAGATTATGCTAAAGCAATTTATCAACAAGGAGAAGCTTTACTGCACGCAAATTTTTAAAATCTAGGGCTGACACACAAGTGCTGTAATATCGTAGACGCGCAAGCGGCTTCCCGTAGGGTACCGCCGAGGCGCAGAGGAATAAGAGTTGTAGAGGAATATTGAGTAAGTCACGGCTATACAGACAAAACCCTTTATTTTATATTAGTCCGCGTTCAGCTTTGCTGTCGCCGCAGCCTAGGCGGACTGCGTTTTTATAGCCGCGAATTACATTCTTCGGGGCTTGTAAATTTAATTAAATGTTATTCAAATAATTACTTAAGTTGAATTAAAATTATTGCAAATAATTTTAATTTAGATAAAAATATTGAGTAAAAAAATGTTGTGGCACCAATGGCAACTATTGTTAGGAACTGCGGCATTAGTATTGCCATTAACGTTTAGTTTAGCTCACCCAAGGATAGGGATAAATCAGGCGATCGCTCAAAATCCCATTCCAGTAAAACGCCAACATCGTACAGCACTCATTATTGGTAATTCCAATTACAAATCAGCCGATACATTAGTTAATCCTGTCAACGATGCTACAGACATTGCTAATTCCTTACGTCAAGTGGGATTTGATGTCACTCTCCTCAAAGATGTAGATTTGAGACAGATGGAAGAAGCCATTGAAAAGTTTAATCGCCAACTGCGCCAAGGCGGAGTAGGGTTATTTTACTTTGCTGGACATGGAGTGCAAGTAGACGGAGAAAATTATTTAATACCTGTCAATGCGCGACTAGAACGGGAACAAGATGTGCGTTATGAAGCGATGGCGATGGGTAAAGTTCTGAATGTGATGGAAGATGCAAACAACGATGTCAATTTTATTATTTTAGATGCTTGTCGGAATAATCCCTTTACTCGTCAATGGCGATCGCTCCAACGTGGGTTAGCAGCACCGACGCAAGCTGTTAAAGGCACGCTCATTGCTTATTCTACTGCACCAGGGACAGTTGCTTTTGATGGCGATGGACGCAATAGCCCTTATACTACAGCTTTATTACGTAATATGAAGGCTCCGAACCTAGATGTGGAACAAATGTTTAAACAAGTAAGGGCTGATGTTCTCAATACAACTAATGGCAAACAAACACCTTGGGAATCTTCGTCTTTAATTGGTTCTTTTACTTTTAATTCAACAAATGATCGTAACAGAAATAATATGACATCTTCTGTTACCACACCTCAATCACCCCGCAATCAAGAAATCATCACCACCCCGCCGACTCCGCAGCCTTTGACTTCACCCAAAACAACATATTTTGCTCAACAGCCGAGTTTAGTAGAAGTCACAACAGACGACAATCAAGCCAAAGCTTTAGGCGCAACTTATTACTTTACAATTAACTTGCCAGAAGGTGCGGGGACATCTCTCCAACAAATTACAATTAACCAGCGTGAAGGTGCAGAATATATCCGCTTTCGTCTCAAAGAAACTGTCGCCTTTAAAGGAGGGCGTTCTCAAACAAGAGAGAAACTGCAACTAAAAGATATTAGCAGCGATCGCAAAACCCAAACCATATCTTTTACTTTTGATCCGCCAGTTTCACCTGGAACAAAAATTACCATTAGTTTAAAAGCCCAACAAAATCCCCAAAGAGGTGGCGTTTATCTCTTTGGTGTGACCGCATCGCCAATTGGAGAAAAACCTCACAGTCAATTTTTAGGTTTTGGTAGATTACAGTTTTATCAACATATTTAAAAAGGCAGGAGGCAGGAAAAATTTATAAAGTAAAATAACGCTATCTCCCTTGTCACCCTTGTCCACCTTGCCCTCAGTCGATGAACTTCACCAAAATCACACCAAGGGCAAAAGTATTTTAAATTCCGAACCCACCCCTTCTTGGGAACGAAAATCTAATTTACCGCCATGTCTTGCGGTGATAATTCGGTAACTAACGCCTAAACTAGTTTCTACATCAGCCCGTTTTTCCGTTGAAAAAGAATCAAGAATTTGTTTTTGTGCTTCTTCTGACATTCCGGGGCTATTATCAACGATGCTAATACAAACCCAACGAGAATCCGGGGCATTTGGGTGGGTTGGTGCTTGAGAAATAACGGCTGTAGTGATGATAATTTGAGGTTGATTTATGTCAGAACAAGATGCTTGTTGAAACTGTTGGCGAACAGCTTCATCTAATAAGCCATCTACAGTCTGACTAAAAATATTCATTAATACTTGGTGCAGTTGTCCCATAAAGCAAGGAACTGGGGGAATTTTGCCATATTTCTTGACAATTTCAATTTCACCTTTTAAACGGCTTTTTAACAAAAGAATAATCCCATCTATACAAGCGTTAATGTCTACTGGTTTGGGATAAATTTCATCAATATGGCAGAAATTTTGTAAACTGGTGACGAGTTTTTTTAATCTCTCTGCACCAGTGTGGGCGCTGGCTAAAGCTTTGGATAAATCTTCTTCTAAAAAATCAAATTCAATTTCATCTTTGAGATAGTTAATGGCGGCGGAAGCTTCGGGTAAATCTTCGGAGTAAGCAGCTATTAGCTTGAGTAAGTCTTGACTATATTTTGAGATGTAAGTTAAATTGCCCCAAATAAAACCAACGGGGTCTAAAATTTCATGGGCTACGCCGTCAACTAAACGCCCTAAACGTGCCATTTTATCATTTTGAATCATTTGGGCTTGACTACGTTCGTAGCGTACTTGAGTTTCAATGCCGCGAATTTGCCAAGCTGCTAAACTCAAGTCGTGAATATCTAATAATTTGTAAGTATTTGTTTCTGTTTTGACAACAATCGGTTCGGCAAAAAGTTCAGGCGATCGCTTGAGTGTATGCTGCATTGCTGTTAAAATCGTCGTCGTCTCTGGTAGCAGCATAATTTCTGTACGTGCATAGCTGTAAAGCTCGTTAATGTTGGCTTTAGCAAATAACTCTTGTCCAAAAGGACGAATCAGAAATTCTAGAACACGTCGCCGCGAAATCATCCCCAAAAATTTTCCCCGTTCTTGTAAAACTACACCTGGTAAGCGCGGGTATCTTTCTAAAAAATTAGCTACTTCAGTGCATGTACAACTAATATCTACAGCAAAGTCATACATAGGTAATTCTTGTAAATTTGACTCTAAACTGAGATAGTTATTACTGGCAATAGATAAAACTGGTGGTGAAATTAAAGCAGTTAATTCTGATGACACTGGCAACCCTGAGATATATAAGTTTTAACAACTAGTTAATAGGTAAAAAACTGAGATTTTAAAGTCTATTCAGTAAGTATGCAGCTATCAATATAACGATGTAACGCAAGTTAAACATATCAAAAACCCTGACTAATAGGAACTTAGCGAACCTCGTGCGTTAGCTTTATTTGTCCTAACTGACTTAGATTCTTATTTTATTAACAGAAGGATAATTTAAACAACTTAATTCATCAAAATATTAACTAATAATAACAAAAATGAGAATTTGCCAGATTTTAGGTAGTAGTGGCCGTGAAAATACTTGGAGTCTTGCGGAAAATTAGCGCCATACATAATGTTTACTAAAATTATTCCATTTTGGTATTGCGGATTGCTGATTTTTGTAGTAGAAATCAACCACAGACACTCTTGAGTTGAGCCAAATTAAGTTAAAACACGCATATCAGCAACTCAGAGTGATCCCCAAATGTTTAAAGACTGTGAATCCTTGATGAAAATGCGTGGAAGATAACACACTAATCAGCTAATTTACAGTAAGTATAAACATTAGGTAATTAAACGTCACCTAATCCTATGCCTGTTAACCGATAATTCAGAACTATTTCGGAAATCAGGCAATCTCAAGCAAAACAATCATCCGTAAATGCACTCATGTAAAATGACTATACTAAAACTCACGGGCGCTAGTTGGCGCTTAAGCAAGACTACGAATTAAAGATAGTCTGGTTGTGTCAATGATGTTGAATTATCCGTACATGATTTTGATCCCCATTTCGATAAAATGACTAGACATAACCTCAAAACTTTCAACCGCTTTTGACTGCGACACCCATGAATCAACTGAACAATGGTTTCACGATATTTCTGAGTCTGCTAGTCGAAGCGATGCCGTTTTTGCTTCTAGGGGTTTTATTCTCTAGTTTGCTGCTGTTTTTTGTTGATGAGCGCAAATTAGTCGAAAAAATGCCCAAAAATCCCCTATTGGGGGCTTTAGTTGGCAGTATGGTGGGTTTTTTATTTCCGGTGTGTGAGTGTGGCAATGTGCCGGTAGCGCGGCGCTTGCTGATTCAGGGCGTACCCACACCTGTAGCAATTGGTTTTTTACTAGCAGCGCCAACGATTAACCCGATTGTGATTTGGGCAACTTGGACGGCGTTCCGCGATCAGCCAGAAATCGTGGTTTTACGGGTAGTATTTTCCTTATTGATTGCCACAACTGTTGGCTTTGTGTTTAGTTTTCAAAAGGACTTGACTCCCATAGTCCAACCTGCGATCGCCCGTTATATGAAGTTTAATCCCCCAGCGAAAGTCGAAACCCAACGGCGAGGTAAACGTTACCAACTTCCCCCAGAATCAACAACACCAACTTTGTTGCAATCTGGGACATATATTTTGGGAGGGAAAGCAGGTACACCCAACCGGATGGATGGCACAGCAGATGACCCCCTAGCAAACTCAAATAAACCACTGGCGGCAAAACTCCGGCTGTTGATGGATAACAGTATCCAAGAATTGCGCGAACTGGGCGGAGTTATGGTAATTGGGAGTGCGATCGCAGCTGCTATCCAAGTCTTTGCACCCCGCGATTTAATCCTGAACCTCGGTGCTGGCCCGGTTAGTTCCATCATCGTGATGCTAATTTTGGCAGCCGTTGTCTCAATTTGTTCCACAGTCGATTCCTTCTTTGCCCTATCCTTTGCATCAGCATTTAGTAGTGGTTCCTTGCTGGCATTTTTGGTATTTGGGCCAATGATCGACATTAAAAGCGTTGGGTTAATGTTATCCATTTTCAAGCCAAGAGCAATTTTCTACCTCTTTGCCTTAGCCGGACAATTGACATTTTTATTCACGCTGTTTATTAACTTGCACGTTCTTTAAAGTGCTGAGTGCTGAGTTAAAAGATGGATACGTCTGATAACCAATGACAAAGGACAAAATGCAAAGTCTGATTGGAGGTTTCTTCCAATCAGACTTTGTAAGAGAGGACAAATGACAATGACACCTAAAGCTCAACGCCTGAATTTATTACTCTCTTGGCTGGATGTCATAGCCATCACAGCTTGGGGAATTTTAATGTTGAAATACTGGCTGACTGGCAAGCTGAATTTGCTAATTCACCCAAATTATTTTGGTTTGGTGTTAGTAGCTGGTATTGCCTTAATTATTGTTGGCTTATTCAAAATGCAAGAACTTTGGCAACGTCATCGCCGCGATATTTTGCCAAATGTCCAGCATATAACTTTATTTCCACCTGGTTGGGGTGGTGCGTTGCTGTTAACGGCGGCCATTTTAGGTTTCATTATTACACCGCAAGTTTTTGCCAGTGACAAAGCCCTCAACCGTGGCGTGAGTGATTTACTGGGAACTTCCCGAATTAAACCCCAAGCCTTCCGCGCTTCGGTTCGTCCAGAGGAGCGATCGCTAGTAGATTGGGTAAGAACTCTCAATGTTTATCCCGAACCCGACGCATACACAGGACAAAAAGCCAAAGTCCAAGGCTTTGTAATTCGTCCTCCAGATTTAAGCAAAGAATATATATTTCTCGCCCGATTTATTCTCTCATGCTGTGCGGCGGATGCTTACCCCGTCGGGTTACCCGTGAAATTACCAGCAAATCCCGAACAATACACCCCTGATACCTGGTTAGAAGTCGAAGGACAAATGGTTACAGACAACCTCAACGGGAAACGCCAACTCACCATTGTGGCGAACTCTGTCAAAAAGATTCCCCAACCCCAAAATCCCTATAGTTATTAATCATTTGTTCTTTGTTCTTTGTTAATGACCAATGACCAATGACCAATGACCAATGACCAATGACTAATGACCAATGACTAGCAAAACCCTGATCCAACCACTAGACCGTGTAGCGATCGCCTTGATGCTGCTGCTGAGTTTGCTGATTGGCTTTATCATCTTCCAAGGTGATGTTGTGTCTCCCCGCGTCCGCACCTTTACTTGGCAAAATCAGCAAATTGGGGCAGATGATATTGCCTTTAGCCTCACCTTTAGCCGTCCAATGAATACTAAAAGTGTTGAGGATAACTTAAAAATTGAGCCACCCTTAGCCGGAAAATTTAGTTGGGCAGGTAGGCGGATGGTTTATACACTGTTAACACCTGCTCCCTACGGTACAAACTATAAAGTTCAGCTACAACAAGCAAAAGATAAATTTGCTCAAAAAGGTACTAACAGTAAAGTTATTCAGCCTTTTGTTGGCAGTTTTCGCAGCCGCGATCGCGTGATTATTTACATCGGTGCTAACCCAGAAGAACAAGGGCAATTAATTCTCTATAACTTAACCCAAGAGCAGAAAAAAGTCCTGACTCCCAAAGACGTGACGGTAATGGATTTTAAACCATTTCCCAACGGTGAAAAAATCTTATTTTCGGCTCGCACAGCCAACAACCAAGATTTACTTTCTGCCCAGTTATATACCGTCACCACCGGAATTGCTGGCGAGTCGGACACCAAACCAGAACCAGCCGCGAAAGTTGATTTGATTTTAGATAATAAAGATTATCAAAACTTAAAATTTGACTTATCAGCAGACGGACAAACGATCGTTGTCCAACGTGGGAATAAAAATAATCCCGGTGACTTTGGCTTGTGGTATCTACCAACCACCTGGGATAAATCCAGTCCCAAACCTGCTCCCCAGCGCCTACAAAGCCAGCCAGGGGGCGATTTTATGATTACTCCCGATAGCAAAGCTGTAGCCGTTGCCCAGGGTCAAGGGGCTGCGATACTACCACTACAAAAAGATGCGAGTAAACCCTTAGATTTTTTACCGCAATTTGGCTTAGTGCAAGCCTTTTCTAAAGATGGTTCTCAAGCAGCGATGGTCAAATTT
This sequence comes from Nostoc sp. FACHB-190, assembly GCF_014696905.1. Taxonomy (NCBI): domain Bacteria; kingdom Bacillati; phylum Cyanobacteriota; class Cyanophyceae; order Nostocales; family Nostocaceae; genus Nostoc; species Nostoc sp. FACHB-190. The sequence goes on along the minus strand of NZ_JACJQW010000017.1, from coordinate 79,199 downwards.
AATACAGACTACACCCGTGACTTATTTTTAGTCACTAATCAAGGTGTGCAGAAACCTTTGGTAAAAACCACAGGTTCAATTATCGATTGTCAATTTGACCCAGCTTCACCCACCTTATATTGCTTGTTAACTCAGTTAATCACCCAAGCAGAATATGTAGAGCAACCTTATTTAGTTGCCATCGATTTGAAAACTGGACAACAAAGACCGTTATTAGTTTTACCAGTTGATCAGCGAAATGTAGAAATGAGTTTATCACCGGATGGGCTGGGTTTATTGTTTGACCAAGTAGTGCCACAGGCCGATAACGCACCAGCACCTGCTAATAGTTTAAAGACAGATGACGGTGAAGCGATCGCTACTAGCAGTTTGTGGTTAATGCCATTATTACCTATTGCTGATGCCGCCGTGACCACCATTAAACCAGAAAAGCTACCCTTAGTTGGCTTTCATCCCCGTTGGCTACCTTAATTTAGAGACGCGAAATTTCGCGTCTCTCGTAGTTTGTCAGCACTAAAGTAACAGATGTTGCGGGTTGATGGTTGCTGATGTTGCTTGGTAATCTTCCGGTGCGCTTTCTTTTCTCAGATAAAAATTCACGACAATATATCAGGAATTACTGTAGGCTGTGTGTTGTAGCTTGTAAAATTGCGTGATTAAATTAACAACATCTTGAACACTAAACACTTTATCCCATTCATGAACTGGAACTTTAATTTTCAATCTTTTTTGAATTTCTAGAACAAAATCCATAAAATCGTCTCCGTCTGCCCTCAAATCATGAATTAATTTGTCTGTTAACTGTGGCTTTGTTCCTGGAATACAAACGAAGAACTCTAAAAGCTCTAAAACAATTTTTTCAATATTTGATTCTTCTATATTAGACATAATATAAAGTAAGATTTAATCATCATTTATTAATAGAAATTAACCACAGACGTAGGTTGGATGTAGCGATAGCGAAACCCAACAAAATCTTGATAATGTTCTACATTTGTAGCTAAAATATTAAGGTGCATCTATTTCAACTCGGTGTTTAATATTGTCAAAGCTGTATCCTAATTCGTGCATAAACTTTTCTACATCATCAATACAAGAAAAATAATAGTTATCTTTTTGCCGAATATCATCTCCTGTTTCATATTTTCCACTTTCGTGAACATCCCGCCGTAACTCTTTAATAATTACATGATATGGTGTTTTTTCTCTTTTTTCTGCTTCTCTAACTTTGATTAAATATAAGTATTCTTCTAAGTAATCTTCCTTTTTAGGCGTGAATGAGAGTTTTGGAAGCTTATTAATTAAAATCCAGCCCAAATATTCAGGGTCATTTGTATCTTTTTTAAAACCCCATTGTTCCCCATTATTTAGTTTTTTATTCAGTTCTATTTTATCCATACAAATATTTTAAATTAGATTTTACAGAAATCACACTTTCACCGATTCAGATATAGCTTGGGTTCCGTTCCTCCACTCAAGCTAAATTTGTAGCTATGTCAGTCCACTAGAACCTTTTGTATTTCACCATCAGGTGTTACACGAAATAATTCAATTGCCGCATCACCTTTGTTTATATCAGCTAGACAATAAATTTCTATTTTTCTATTATCACTGGTAACAATGTGAGTATAGTGTTTATAGTGTATATGCCCACATAATACTACTTTTGGTAAAAGTAAATCTACTAACATACGAGCAAATTCATTACCTATTTCATCACCATATTTTATGCTAAAGCCTATAATTTCAGCTATTATGCTAGGATTTACTATTTCAGATGGACAGTCATGCAGTAATAAAATATCGGCATTTTTGTAATCTATTGCCTGAGCAATATCATCTTCGTTAAAGTAGATATATTCTTTATTTGATTTTGTATAAATCTCTAAAAAGTGTGGCCTTAGACTATGAAATTTATCCTTCTGATAGATTCCAGAAAGTCCAACAACGTTTAATCCTTTAATAATATTACTGCTAACTCTACCCAAATAATAACAGTTATTAATAATTTTTTGTCCTTTAGGAAACTGTTCGAGGAATCCGTAAGGTTCATGGTTGCCACCAATAAAGTAGATTGGCCAAGGGAAAAATTTTTTTTCAGAGTAATAGTCAGGAAAATCTCCTAGTTTTTTATATTTTGTTGGTGCAGACATTGTAGATAAATCCGCTTCATGACGATGAGGCTCAAAATCGCCAACCTGTAGCACAAATGCTAATTTAATTCCCAACCGAGATTCCCATTTACTCAGTAGTTTAACCATATTTTGCATCTGTCCATGCACATCACCAACTGCTGCAAAATAAAAATCATTTGTTGTACTTTGTAACATTATCGATGCTTTGTCAGAAATAAGGTGCGATCGCAGTTTATAGCTAGTACTCCACGGCGGAAATAAACACACCATCTAGAATTGCTAAAATGTTTGTGGGATAACTATTCTTTCTTTTGCCTTGTTGTACTAGTTTTATTTCACACTTCAATCGATTCAGGAAACTGGCGCTTTAACGCTGGAAACACAGGACAAGGCGCTTGTTCTTGTAAATTCTCTGGTTTACTCCAAGTAAAGGGTGCTTTTTGCGCCGCAGACATCCATAACAAACGTTTGGCGCGTGTCATCGCCACATAAAGTAAACGATATTCTTCCGCAGTTTTTAAGTGTTTGGCTTGTTCCCAAGCTTGGCTGACATCAGGTATACCCGATTCTCCGTGAAGGGCGGCGCGAATTTGGGCGCGGGCGACTTCTGATAAGGTGAAGTCTCCCAAAAACTGGCTTTGGGGTGGAACCCAAAAACGACCAGGAATCAAATTCTCATGCAGAAAGGGAATGAAAACATAGTCCCAATCTAACCCTTTGGCTTTGTGCATGGTAATAATGGTGAGTTGATTCGGACGGGTGTAATGTGCTTCTAAGTCTTCGGTTTCCACAGGTTCAAAGCGTTCGGAATTGACAATTTCGCTTAAAGCTGAGAGCATTGCACCCATTGAACTACCGCCAGATATTTGCTGATTGACTCGTTCTGCAAGTTTGTCAGCAGTCGCCAATTCTGCTTGGTCATAATTCAACGCCAAAGCGAGAAAGGAAATTAACTGATAAAGCGGTAATTCCATACGAGCGCGGAGTAAGCTACGACAAAGATGAGCCGCTTTTTCGACTGGTTCGGCTTGGGGTGCAGCTAAGGGGCCTGGGTATAAAAATTCTTCTGGTAAACTAGCTAAGGCGTTGAGGTCTTGGGTGGGAATTAATTGCCGTTGTACTAGTACTTCTAAGGCAGCTTTCAGGTAATCTGGGGAGTGGGGTCGATCGCAAAATTGCAATAATGCTAAAATTTCTTGGGGTACATGAGAACGGCGATCGCGTTCGCCCACATCGTAAAGTGTAATATTATGCTCTTTACATACAGGTGCTAACATTTCTGCCAACCATCGACCTTGGCGATTTTCCCTCACTAACACCGCCGCACGGGTATTACTGGGGTCTGGTGCAAATAACTCCACTACCCTTTTACCCAGCAGTTCAACTGTGTGATGAATATCGCGCGGTGTGTATAGTTCTAACCCTTTACCTTCTGGTGCTGGGTTGGCATTTTTTTGCGGATCATTCGTACTCACTGGGTAAATTATCTGTTGGCGGAAGGGAGAAGCAGCCGGAAGACGTGGCGATTTTTGATTTTTCGCACCATAAAAACTATTCACCCATTCCAGCGCAAAGTTAGCCGCAGCAATAATAATTCTTGTACTGCGCCCAGCTTGATTCATCGTTGCCAATTTTGCCACGCGATCGCACTCTTCACAAAATTGCCGAAAATAAATTGGGTCGGCTGGTGTAAAAGTAGAGTTAATTGCTTGGTTAGGATCACCAACTCTCACGAGGTTGAGTGCTGAGTATTGAGTGCTGAGTGCTGAGTGCTGAGTGCTGAGTGCTGAGTGCTGAGTGGTGGTTCGACTCCGCTCACCAACCGGGAGTTGGGAGTTTAAAGAAATCCCCTTGTCCCCCTTGTCTCCCTTGTCCCCCTTGTCTCCCTCACCCCCCTGATCATCACTTGCCAAAATCTCTAACAACCGAGTTTGCAAAGGGCTAGAATCTTGGGCTTCGTCTTCAAAAACAGCGAAAACTTGGTTTTGTTCAATGCGACGGGCGCTGTCATTTTCTAATACGCGCAGGGCGGCGAGAATCATATCGTCGTAGTCAATGAAGTCGCGCGATCGCATTAAGTTTTGGTATTGTTCGTATAATCCCGCCGCTATGCTTAAAATGGCGTAATTATCTGAAGTTTCGTGACTCCAATTTTGTAATTGTTCTGGCGATATTCCTGAACTTTTGGCTTCGTGAATGACTGTTGTTGCTAAGTCTGGTAAAACTTCAGTTCGCAATACAGATTGACGACGCAACCTTTCTGTTTCTTCACCGTCAAATTGTTGTCCTTCCAGTAACCGGAAGTATATTTCAGCATTATTATTAATCCATTGTTCAACTGCTGTGCGAATTAAGCGATGGCTTTGACTAGGGGTAATTAATGTCAGATTTTCTAATTCCAACCCCGATAAATTAGGATAACGACTGGCTATATTCAGCGCCAAACCATGTAATGTGTAAACAGCAAAACCTGTTTGCGGCAAAGATAAATCGTCACGTAAATATTTCCGAATTTTCGCTTTAATATTGGCAGCCGCAGAACGAGTAAAGGTCACAACTACCAACTGACGGTGAACCGAAGAACGCGATCGCGCCAAACGTTCATACTGACGCGCAATTGCGATCGCCGCCGCCGCCGCCATCCCCGTCGATTTCCCCGCACCCGGAACCGCAGAAACCGCTAATGGCCCTGATTCCCAATCAGCCATCTGTTGTTGTCCTTGGCGTAAGCCGTTACGAATCGCCAATATTTTTTCGCGCAAAGACAAAACCTGCGGCGATGACTGAGATAATTCCGATGGAGCAGATTCTAAAGGCACAGTAGCAGTAAAGTTGGTATCTGACATATCACAATCCGAGGCTGAGGGGAAAAGTATGAAGTCTGAAGTGTGAATTATGAAGTCTGAAATTTGATTATTTAACACAATTTGCAACTTATTTTTAAACCCTTCTCCAAACTTCTTCCCTGCGAGGAGATAAGCTTTGATTCTTGCTCCCCTTCCCTTGTAGGGAAGGGATTGGGGGTTAGGTTTGAGATAAAGTTGCACACAGCGTTATTTAGCCTCCTGCTTCCTACTTTTAACCAATGACCAATGATAAATAACAAATGACTAATAGTAGACATTATCTCGGTTTAGTTGGGGCGATCGCCCTGGGTGCAATTTTGCGCTTTTGGCATTTAGATTTAAAACCTTTGTGGATGGATGAAGTGATTACAGCCATCTTTAGTTTAGGTAAAAATTATCATGATTTGCCTTTAGATGTTTTATTTCCTTTAGAACGTGTCCAGGAAATTTTCACCTTTCATCCTGGCGTTAGTTGTTCACAAATCGCTACTAATGTTGATACACAGTCTACCCACCCACCTTTATTTTTTTGTGCGATGTATCGGTGGTTAAGCTGGATGACTCCTTTAGGAACAGAGTGGGTAACTAAATTGCGATCGCTACCTGCTTTATTAGGTGTCGCCATTATCCCGGCGATATATTGCTTAAATCGTATTGCTTTTTCCCAGTCATCGGGAATTATCGCTGCTTTGGTGATGGCGACTTCCCCCTTTGCTGTCTACCTTTCCCAAGAGGCGAGACACTATACTGCACCAATGTTGCTGATTACTTTGTCGTTACTCGGATTGATCCAGATTCAGCGCGATATATTTGAGCGATCGCGTTTGCGGTTTTGGGTTTGGCTATCTTGGACAGTTGTGAATATTCTTGGTTTTTATGTCCACTATTTTTTCGTTCTTGCGTTGATTTCAGAAATTGCTACTTTAATATTTATAGCTTATCGATATCAACTTCATATTGCAATTATCAAAAAAATCTGGCTATTTTTATTGCTTTCTCTGACTACTATTGGCATCAGTTTTCTTCCTTGGTTATTTGTTATTTTCAATCATGCCCAGCGTACAGAAACCAATTGGTTGCCAACCCCTAGCTACATTTCCCCCTTATATCAAACTTTAATTAACTGGGTTTTGATGCTCATTAATTTCCCTGTAGAAAAGCAACCTCTACCAGTGGCAATTATTAGTGTTTTAATCATGGTATCGTTTTCTATTTGGGCAGGAATAAAAGTTTTTCAAGGATTAGATTTTTTATTATCCAATAATAAAAATAATATCTCAACTATTACTCTGTTAACTTTTACTATTGGTGTAGTTTCAGAATTTTTCATTATTATTTACATTTCCCAAAAAGATATTTCTGTAGTTCCCCGATATCACTTTGTTTATTACCCAAGCTTTTGTGCTTTATTAGCAGCCGGGATTAATTACACCAGGAAAAGTCAAAAATCAATTTTGGTTTTCTTAACTATTAGTATTATTAGCTGTATTTTTGTAATTTTTAACTTCGCTTTCCAAAAGCCTTTTCTACCGGACAAGGTAGCTCAAAATATGAATTTAGATCCAACTATTCCCACAATGCTAGTTACTGGATATGGTAGTTATCAAGATGTAGCATTGGGTTTAAGTTTTGCTTTAGCTTTAGAACCATTAAGAAATGCTGATAAATCAGATCACTTTGCCTTTATTAATCAAAACTCGCCTGTAATTCCTTTTTGGCAAAAGCTTGCACAATTCTCTGTAAAAGATGTATCTCAGCTAAACTTATGGATAGTCGCCCCTGGTTTACGAAGACGGGATTATCAACCACAAGTTAAGTTATCTAATGAACAAATAATTTGTAATATCGACCCGACACAACATTATCGGATAGGCATTCCTTATCAACTTTATCGTTGTATAGTAGGAGGAAGTGGTTCGGCTACTTCGGCTGCGCTCAGTACAAGTTCGCTCACCAACCGGAGGCAGAAGGCAGAAGTTAAAAGTCTTACTATGTACTGAATAACCATTTTTTAAATGTCCTTACCTGCACTTTGACTGCTAATCAGTGATGCTTTTACTTGTTTCAAGCAGTATATGAGCAGATTAATATGACGATAAACTTTCCTATGAAATTATCACACTTACCAGACAGTTTGCCATTAGAGGGGGCTGTTCGCATAGAGTTAGTGGAAGGAGTACCAATATTTCGGGCTTCTATTTTAGTTCAGAAGAGAATTGAAGAATTACTAGCTAAACAAAAAGAAGTTCCACTTACTAACAAAGAGGAACAAGAATTAACTGAGTATGAAGAGTTAGATGATTATTTAAGTTTGATTAATCGACTTATCAGAAATATATCCATTAATCAAATATAAGGGAATAGATATTTGTCTACTAATCGTTATATCAGTGAAGCTATTCAAACTCAAGTGAGAGAAAGAGCTAAATTTCTATGTGAATATTGTCATGCTTCTGAAAAATGGCAGTATGTTTCTTTCACAGTAGACCATGTAATTCCTCTAGCAAAAGGTGGTGCTAACTCAATTGATAATTTAGCTTTGGCTTGTTTTCATTGCAATCGCAAGAAATCTGATAAAATCAAAGTATTTGATGAAAATACGTCATCAGAAATTCCTTTATTTAATCCTCGCACTGATAATTGGACAGAACACTTTATTTGGTCAAAAGATACACTATATCTTATTGGTTTGACACCTATAGGATGCGCCACAGTAGCAGCATTAGCATTTAATCGAGAAAGAATAATTAATATTCGTGCTGCTGATAGAGAAATTGGCAGGCATCCACCAGAAAACGACCCAATTCAAAGCGAGGAGTCATAAGAAGTTTTTAACTAATAAACTATTCGTCAATTAACCAAGGTTCTTTAGTTACTTCCTCATCCAAAATTTTCTTTGGACGCACAATAACAATTAATTTACCCAAGATAGAAATTTCTGGTTCTGTTTCTAACCATTGAATATCTAAAGTTCCGTTATTATCAATCACAAAATAGCTAGAGTTATCCCATTGTCTTTGAGCGCGGTCAACAACTAAGAGTACTTCTTCTCGTCTGTTTTGTGTTTGGGCTTGATTGGGCAGGCGATCGCTATCTGCTAATATTACTACTGGATCTTCGGCATTTAACAAGGCTTGCCAACCCGGTAAGGGAACCCATGCTTGTTCGCCAGCAAACTTGACCATTTGGAATGGTTCACTAGCGGTAATTAAAGGTACAGCTTGCAAATCTTGGGGCGTTAAAGGTAATTTTCCCGCCACCGCTAAAATCCGTGGTAGTTCATCTTCAGAGTCAAAGCGGTAAAATGGCAGCAAGGGAACCGGACGCTTGGGAACACGGGTAAAATCTACCAACAGTTGTTCTAGTTGCGTTCTTGCGGAATCTGTGTGAGCAAAACGCAATCCTTTAGCTATTAAACGCGATCGCTCTGTCAAATCAGAATTTTGTCTGGCTAATTTCCAAGCTTGATAAGCCACCGCATCCCCCGCATCAGATGAAAATCCTTCGGGTAAATTGCGTAACCAAGAATAATCTTTAATAGCCTTGGCTATTTCTCTCGCCCCATCAACATCCAGTTTATGTATAAAGGCTAATTCTGCTGCTGCTGCTCGTTCTTCTTGGGAGAGTAAGCGTAATTCATATAAAACATCACTACCTCTTGTACTGTAGTGCGATCGCGCCGCTTCTGATGCCCCGACTTTTTCTATAGAATTATAAACTTGAGCGCCAACCACAACTTGATTTTGTTGAATTGGCTCAAATCCAGTTGCTTCAAAAATTTCTTGCTGATTATAGCCAGACTTTTGCAGAGTGGCGATCGCAATTCCCCATTCTACCCAATTACCTTGCTTTTGCCTGAGCTGACGCAGTAACTCCTGGGCGTTGTCATTTCCAGAGGTGTCAGGGTTTGGGGCGTTGAGTGGTAAGTCAGTCATAATTGGCAGGAGCAACTTGAACTAAATAAAACTACCGATACCTGATCGGCAAGTCTTATTCTAATCTTTAATAGCGGACTATCTCTCACTCTAGCACCAAACAAAATTATAGGTTATCAATAGTACACGCAAGTTCTGGATTAGAACTGATCAGTACCTTCACGCAAGGCTTACGCACCATCTATCAACTAAGCTTGGTGTGGAATATAACACTATAGTAAATTATTTACAGGAATTATCTCATGGATAATCCCACGCAGGAATTAAATACAAGTCGTCGGCAAACAGCTACTCTAGAAAGAGCAAAAAAACTCAAAATATTAGTAGTGGATGATGAGCCAGATAATCTGGATTTACTCTATCGGACTTTTCGGCGCGACTTTCACGTTTTAAAAGCTGATAGCGGTATCAATGCCCTAGAAGTTTTGGCAGCAGAAGGAGAAGTGGCAGTCATTATCTCTGACCAAAGAATGCCAGAAATGAAGGGTACAGAGTTTCTGAGCAAAACTGTGCCGCAGTTTCCCGATACAGTTAGGATTATTCTGACGGGCTTTACTGATATTGAAGACCTGGTAGAAGCCATCAACGCTGGACAAGTCTATAAATATATCACCAAGCCTTGGGACCCTGGCGAACTCAAAGCAGTCGTCCAAAGAGCCGCAGAAACCTATGATTTGTTAAAGCAACGCACAGAAGAATTACGCCGCGCTAATGCTCAAATGGCGTTATTGTCTGTGTTAGTGCAAGTTACCCAAGCCGCAGAAAATTTAGAATCAATTCTCAAACCCATTGCTACAGCCTTTAGTGATAGTTTTGCTACTGATGGCTGTATTTTGCAGTTAGTAGAGGGAAATCAATTAGCAGGCGTTTCTGGTTCTCATAGCCGTGCTGGTACTACTCTCAACTGGCTAGACAAAGACCCCTTGGTAAACGAAGCGATCGCCACTGGCAAAGTCCAAGTCGCCCTAAATGTTGCTAAAGATCCTAAACTCGCTGCTGTATCCCACTATCAAGAAACTGGTGTGCAAGCACATTTAGTTATCCCAATTACCTACCGGAATGATATGTTAGGTGTGTTGTCACTCCAATGGCAACAACCTTGCTCTTTGCGAGAAGATGAACTGAACCTGATTAATTTATCAGCTCAACTAGTAGCGATCGCTCTGACTAGTAGTCGCTGCTATCAAGGAACTCTGTAGTTATTAGTCATTTGTCCTTTGTCATTGGTCATTGACTAATGACTAATGACTAATGACCCATGACTAATCACCAATGAATCAAGAAGTTCGTGCCATTTTTGACAGTATTGCTCCCGTGTATGACCAGCTAAATAATTGGTTGAGTTTGGGACAACACCGGATATGGAAAGAAATGGCGATTAAATGGAGTGGCGCTAAACCTGGAGACACCTGTATTGATTTGTGTTGTGGTAGCGGTGATTTAGCGTTGCGTTTAGCACGGCGTGTAGGTAATACAGGAAATGTCTATGGTGTGGATTTTTCACCCAACCTACTCGCCACTGCTCAAGAACGCTCTCAACAACAATACCCCCAACCCGCCATCACTTGGGTAGAAGCTGATGTTCTCAATTTGCCTTTTGCGAACAACCAATTTGATGCAGCGACAATGGGATATGGATTAAGAAATGTTACAGACATTCCCCAAAGCCTGAGAGAAATTCACCGCGTTCTCAAGCCCGGTGGAAAGGCGGCAATTTTAGATTTTCATCGCCCAAACAACGAGCAATTAAGAGCGTTTCAACAATGGTACTTAAATTCTATGGTTGTACCAATGGCTGAGAGTCTGGGCTTAAAAGAACAGTATGCCTACATCAGTCCCAGCTTAGATCGTTTCCCTAGAGGAGATGAACAAAAAGAACTAGCCCAGCAAGCTGGTTTTGCATCGGTTACACATTACCCCATTGTGAACGGTATGATGGGAGTGTTGGTAGTTGGTAAATCTGAGATTTGAGATTTGAGGTTTTTGATTGGCGCTGCTGGCAAAGAAGCAGAAGTCTTTGAGAAATCAATATCCGAGTCTAAATTTCCAAGTTCAAAATTGGCAAGTCCAAAATCCTGTGGATTGGTCTCATCTTTGGCTTTATGTATCTCCCCCGATATTAGGTGGGGTAATTGGCTATTTCACAAACGATATAGCCATCAAAATGTTATTTCGTCCCTACCGAGCAATTTATATTGGTGGACGACGAGTGCCTTTTACTCCCGGTTTGATTCCTCGCAACCAGGAGCGTTTGGCTACAAATATTTCTAATACCATTATGGGTTCGCTGCTCACGCCAGAAGAATTACAAAATCTGGCGCGGCGCTTGTTGCAAACAGAACGAGTCCAAGGGGCAATTCTGTGGTTGTTACGGTTAGCAATTGAACAAATTAAAGCAGATAAAGACCAAAAAAGTGCTAAAATAGTCGCCGGAATTTTGCGTGATTTGCTAGGCGAATCGCTACCGCGCTTGTTAAAAGTCTTAGCCAGAAGAGAAGACTTTTTAGAAGCGCAAATCAATCAAATTTTTGATCAAGTCCTGCTAGATTTGCAATTGACTGATGAGCAAGCTACACGATTAGCTGATTGGTTATTGCAGACAGTTTTACCTCCTGATGTGTTGCGTCAGGCGATAGTTGATTTTTTAACCGATCGCACAATTCAAATTATCGATGAAAGCTTTCGAGAAAAAACTAGTGGTACTTATTGGGTAGTCGCTAATTTGTTCGGCTTACGCAACACCCTTACCAGACTGAGAACTTTTTGTTTGGATGAAAAAGAAGCCACAAATGCGCGGTTGCAAGAATTAACCCAAGATTTGCAAGTGCGCGATCGCCTGAAAAAAATCCTGCAAAATTTATCATTACAAAACTTACCCATTGGTACAGTCAGACAGTTACGCAAAACCACCCGCGAAACAGTCCGCCAATATATTCAAAGTACTGGCGGCGACTTACTACAAGGATTCACTGATTCTGTAAATTGGGAAAATATCGCTACATTATTGCTGAATCGCTTGAGTGCTTCACCTGTGGTCAATTCTTCTTTAGAAGTGGTCAGCTTAGAATTAGCTTTGATTTTAGAACGTTATTTAGAAAAAGATTTAGAAGCTATTGTGGCGCAAGTCATTCCAATTTTGTCCATCGACCAAGTAATTATTGACCGTGTAAAGTCAACTTCTCCGGCTGATTTAGAAGCAGCTATCGAAGGAATTGTCAAAAATGAATTACAGGCTATCGTAACTTTAGGTGGAGTTTTGGGTTTTATTGTCGGGTTATGCCAAACAGCATTTTTAATCTTGAGTCAGCAGTAATTATGGATATGAAATTGCACTGAAACGCCTAACTCAAAATTTGTGCTAAATCCAAAATAAACCCTGGTAAAACATCCTCTCCACTCAAGCTACTAGGAGATTGTAAAATTTCAACTTCTTTTCCTTGTCGATAAATTTCTACTCGTTGATTTTGCGGATCAATTAGCCAGCCTAGACGCACACCGTTATTCATATACTCCCGCATTTTAAGTTGCAATCTTTCTAGGCTATCTGTAGCAGAGCGCAACTCTACCACAAAATCAGGAGCCATAGGTAAAAACTTGGCAGGATCAGGATTTAAAGCTGCGATTCTTTCTTTTTTTACCCAAGCCGCATCAGGCGATCGCGTTGCACCATTAGGAAGAATGAATCCCGTGGAAGAATCAAAAACTAAGCCAGTACCATCAATATCTGCCCAATTATTCAATCGTTGACTTAAACGACTATTACGATTTCCACTTTCCCATCCCGTAGGCGGCATAACAATGATTTCCCCTTGCGCTGTTCGCTCAAAACGTAAGTCTCGATGATTTTGACAAATTTGAAAAAACTGCTCATCCGTTAACTCAATGACGGGGCTGAGGTCAAGAATCAAAGCAGTCATATTTGTTCCTCAATCTTGATATATAGCAGAAGGCAGGAGGCAGGAGGCACAAGGCAGGAGTAAAAGTTTTACGATTCCCAAATCGTCCTAACATCTCTGATACCAATTCTGTATGAAGATGCACTAAATTAAAGAACGAACCACAAAGGGCGCAAAGGACACAAAGAAAAAAAAGATAAAAGATTAAATGCAGTCTCACATAGAATTGGTATGACTACCGCTATATGTAGCCTAGCATTGACTACTTATTACTAACCTTTAACTTCGGATAAGCAATACGCTTGTGGTGAAATTGCTGCCAAACTTCAACAAAAATTTCAGCAATTTGCTTCATTTCATCCCGCGTTAGTCCAGATTCTTGCAGTTGATTATCTTGCCATCTGGCACGCAAAATATTATTGAGTGTAGTTAAAGCTTGTTCGGGTGTGACTTCTTTGAGCGATCGCAAGGCGGCTTCACAAGCATCTGCTAACATCACAATTCCCGTTTCCCGTGATTGGGGAATGGGGCCATCGTAGCGGAAATCAGCTTCGTCTAATTTGATGCTGGGGTCGGCTTGGGCTTGCTGCTGGGCTTGATGGTAAAAATAAGCAATCAGCATTGTACCTTGGTGTTCGGGAATAAATGCTTGAATTGCCGTGGGTAAAGAATGTTTACGCGCCATAACTAACCCTTCACTAACGTGCTTTTTAATAATTTCGGCACTTTTCCAAGGGTCTTGAATTTCTGTTTCGTGTTTATTCGCCCCCCCCATTTGGTTTTCAATAAAACCTAAAGGGTCGTGCATTTTACCAATATCGTGGTATAAAGTCCCAGCCCTGACTAATTCGACATTACAACCTAATTTTTTCGCCGCCGCTTCTGCTAAGGTGGCGACAAATAAAGTGTGTTGAAAAGTTCCAGGAGTTTCTGTAGCCAGTTTTTTTAATAAGGGACGGTTAGGATTTGCTAGTTCTGCTAACCGAATTGGTGTAACTAAATCAAATAATTTTTCTAAATAAGGGCTTACGCCCAAGGCGATGATACTCCAAGCTAAACCTGATAAAGCAAACAGTCCGGCTGCTTGAAATACCATGTACCAGCCTGTACTAAATGCTGTACCTATCAATAAACTCACAATGAGATAAACACTACCTTGGGTCGCTGCTATCGCTACACCTAATAATGCTAATTCTTCCCGCGATCGCAATTTTTGGGCAATGTAACTACCTAATATTCCTCCAGTTGCACCAGCCACCAAGGCAACTTTACTAACTTCCACACTTGAGGGTATAACTAGCAACAATAACCCTATGACTGTTGCACCTAAAGTCTGTCCATAAAAACTGCCTAGTAGTAAACCAACGGCACTCCAGCTAGTATGAAATATTCCCATTGCGATCACACCAGGGGTACTCAAAGTTAGGAGTAATATTAACAGGCGATCGCGTTGGCGTAAGCGGTACTTATTGCGCCTTTCTACCCAAACAAAAAACCCAATTGCGCCTGTCACCATCGTGGCTACCTTCGCCAGTCCTAGCCAATTATTTTCCCGACGAATTAATTTATACTTTTCTAAAACATCAAATTGCCACTCAGTAATTTTCTGCCCTTTGTTGACAATTATCTGACCTTGGCGCACCGGAACTAAGACGGGTGAAACTCCTTCTGCGGCTTGTTTCGCCTTGAGTTGCGTTTTTTCTTCATCTTTTTTTAAGTTGGGTTCTAAAACTGCCAACAACAACTTAGATGCTAAAGCTTCCGCATCTTTCGGCACAACATACTGCACATGAGTACTGACTGCATTTTGTAAAATTTTATCTGGCAGTCCTTCGGGAATGCCCTGGGTCAAAATGCGATCGGCAATTTGGCTGATTTGTGTGTAAGTGTTTGACCAATCATCATCTGATAAATCTAAGATGACTGTTTCTTGATAAATTATCCCTGGGTTAGTTGTATCTAGTTGTAAAAATTGTGACTTGGCTTGGATATAAGCTTGGCGGATTTGAGATATCTGCTGCACCAAAGAAGCTAAATTTTGGGCTGAGGTGGTGATTCGGTAAGCTTCTAATTCTCCTACAGCTATTTGAAAGTCTTTGTTTTGGGTAATGTTGCTCGGTTGGGGTGACTGAGATGGTATGGGGATGATAGTTATGGGCTGGTTATGCTCGGTAGATGAACCTGTGGCAGATGGAAATAAGGGAAGATATTTAGGAGAGCGAGGTTTTTGGGGAAATCCTAGCGAGAGTTCTAATTTCTGTTTACTCTTGTTTTCGACAGTGACTAATAGTGCTTTCCATTCTGAGTCAGAACAAGCACGGAGATATTGTTGGGTAGGTAAAGATAAAACTGCGGTGTCAAAAAAAGGAAACGGCCCAGCAACAGCACGAAGTTCATTACCTTGGTCGAGAATTTGTTGTAGTTCTTGGTTAATCTTGTTGGTAATCTTGTCATCAACCCTTAAGACTTGTATAGAACTGTTACTAACCTCTTTCCGTTGAGCTTCAGTTTGTTTTTTATCTTCAATGCTGGTGGCGTAAGGTGCTTTAAAAGTTTGTGGTGCGTCGGTTCCTACTTGCAGTTGGGGTTGGTTGTATAGCTTATGACCCAGTACCCCGGTTAACGAAACAACTGCGATCGCAAATACCACAGAAGAACGTTTTTCATGTACCCAGCCTAAACCGACTGCGATCATTCCAGTCTGAGTTTTGAACGATTTTGTCATTGTTCTGGGTACCGTTGGGCGTTTATAAATTTAATTTTATGTAAGTAGTTATATTGATCAAGGCTTAATTAACGTGAGCGAATGACGCGCGGTGCAGCAAATACAGAAACAAAATTTTGTTTGTCCAGCATCACACATCCGTCTAAAGTCAATGGTTTGGGATGTAGGGACAGGTTATATACTCCTGACCACACAGCTAAAAGTGCATCGGTTAATTCTAACATCTGTGGATAATTGACCAGTATCCCAGTAGAGTTATCGGTTGATAAATATAAAACTCGCCACTGTGTAGGAATTCCGGCTGTACTATTGTAGGTTCCCGATAAACCACCTGCGATCGCACCTATTATCGGTGAAGGTAACAATCGATTTGCGCGTAAAACTGTTAAGCGAAAGTCTTCTGGTGTACTGAGAAAGCAATAAAATGCCAATGCGATCGCACTGCTAGTTTTGTCTTTGGTATTTAACTCTGCTTTAGCTGTTTCTAACCCAGCATGTTTAGATAACAAATCATTAACTTGTAATAATTTTTTTGGTAATGATGTTGGTGTGTCGCCAATAAAACTAATAATTTGAGCTATAAGAGTTTGCGGATCTAATTTTTCGGTTAAAGATAAAGCGATCGCGTAGCCTACTGCTAATATTCCATCCCGTACCACTGGATCTTCTCCCCAAAGTTGGTACGTGTGTAGTAAATTATTTCTTAACTTCAGCAAATTGTCATGAAAAAAAAGTGCCACTGGTAAGGCGGCTAAAATAATTTCAGAAGTGGCATGATTATTAAGATAAAAACTAGGCAATTCTTCTTGCTGACGCTGTTTCCAGTCATCCAAATCTAATTTGCCTAGCTTCACCAAACTTTCGGTACCCAGTAGCATTAATTTGCCAATATCTGAGACAGCTTGAGGTGATTTGTCTCCCGACTTAGCTAAATTTGCACCTAATAACGCTCCGAGTATAGTACCTCTAAAGCGGCTGAACAGTGAATAGCGCATATCTCAAGTATGAAGTGTAAAGTGTTAAGCCTGAAATTTCAGCCTTAACAATTTATAGCAGTCGCAGCATAAGTTATACCAAATCGATATGAAGAAGCAGATAATTTGCCAGCGAAGGCAATATGCAGCCTTTTATGGAACTGGTATGAGTAATTTATACCTTGCTAAACTTCATCCTTTCGTAAATGATGCACTAAAGCCTGTAAGCCTAAAAAATAACTTTGTGCGCCAAAACCACTAATTTGACCAATCACTACAGGCGCGATGTAAGAATGATGGCGAAAATCTTCTCGACGGTAAATATTGCTGAGGTGTACTTCAACTGCTGGTAAATTAACTGCTGCGATCGCATCTCTTAGTGCCACACTAGTGTGTGTATACGCCCCAGCATTAATTAAAATCCCCTGGTGTTTACCTAAAGCTTCATGAATCGCATCTACCAAAGCGCCTTCATGATTAGACTGCATGGCAAACACACTTGCTTGCATCTTTGCCGCTTGTTCTTGCAATAAACGGTTAATTTCAGCCAAAGTTACAGCACCATAAATCCCCGGCTCTCGCTGTCCCAGCAAATTTAGGTTTGGCCCATGCAGTACCAAAATGCTTAAAGGTTGCACCAGCAATTGTCAGTCCCTTCAGATTTAACGACGACGGGAGCGTTCATTGACTGGAATCGGAATCAGTTCCGGTTCCGGTTCAGCTTCTGGCCCCAGCAGGGCTTCAATTAGCTTGCGAGCCATTTCTTTCAGCCTTTCCAGTACCTTTTCTATATAGTCCATGAACTGACCGCTCCTGAATTACTAACTACTTTAATTAACAGCTACGCGGAAATTGGCTTATTATTACACGTTTTGCTGCTAACTTGGCTGATTCCCGAATTTCTGATTCTGGGTTAGCCATTTTAAAAGTTGCGAGTTGTGATTTCCCTTACTTTTTAGAGTATCACATCCACAACCTAATGAACTGCATCTCTCTCAAGATGGGTATGTTGTCAAAATAGTCAAGAGTCATTTGTCAATGGTCAATGGTCATTTGTCATGGGAAATTAGTTATGATTTCTAGACTTAATAGACGGCTGTACACTAAGTGCTGAGTGCTGAGTACTGTACACTGGGCGAAGTCGAGGTAAGTCGAAGTGTGAGTACTAATGAGAAATTTCAGCCTGCAAAGGCAGGCTTTATTCCTGTAGCCGCGACTAATCGTTCTGTCTCCCTTGTCTCCCTTGTCTCCCTTGTCTTCCTGTCCCCCTTGTCCCTAAATAAAGAGAGTCACGTAGAAGCCCCTGAACTCAACCTCACTCCTCACCCCTCACTCTTTTTAGCTGTGGTCTTAGATGACTTAGCAGTTGATTTAGCGCGGGTACTAGTTGTTTTAGTAGTTTTGCGGGTAGATTTTTTCCCAGATGAAGCTTTACTGGCTAACAATTCCAGGGCTTGAGATAGGGTCATTTCTTCCACCGACTGTCCTTCAGGAATGCTGACGTTAGTTTTGCCATGCTTGATATAAGGGCCATAAGGGCCATCATATATATTCACTGGTGAATCATCTTCGGGATGGTTCCCTAGTTCCTTTAACGCCGCTTTGGACTTACTGTTAGCCGAACTCCGTCCTTTTTTCGGTTCTGATAATATTTCCAAAGCTCTTTCTAAAGAAACTGTTAAAACATTATCCGCAACTTTTAACGAACGGTAATCTTTGCCTTCTTTGCCTTGGTCGTGAACTACGTAAGGGCCATAGGGGCCGATACTAGCTTGAATTCTGCCTCCTGTCGCTGGGTGGGTTCCCAAAGTCCGAGGAAGTGCTAAAAGACCAACAGCTATTTCTAGAGTGACATTTTCTTTCGGCACGTTTTTGGGAATGGAAGCTTGTTTTGGTTTAGGATTTTCTTCTGTTTTGTCACCTAATTGCACGTAAGGGCCGTAAGTCCCAATTTTGATATAAATCGGCTCACCTGTTTCGGGATGGCGACCGAGTTCGTCGGGGCCTGTGGTTTTTTGCTTGAGTAAAACTTCTACTTGTTTAGGGTCGAGGTCAGCCGGGGTTAAATCTTTGGGAATGGAGGCTGTGACTACAGCATCACCGTTTTCCACTTCGATGTAAGGGCCGTATTTGCCAATGCGGACTTTTGCTGCTAAATTTTCTAGTTCTACGGTTCTAGCTTTAGTCGCATCAATTTGACTTTTCTGTTCTCTAACTAAGGTTTCTAACCCTTTGTCACCTAAATAAAATTCCCGCAGGTAAGGTAGCCAGTTAACTTCACCTTCGGCAATGTCATCTAAGGTTTGCTCCATTTTGGAGGTAAAACTAGGGTCAACAATATCGGGGAAGTGTTTTTCTAATAAGCTGGTGACGGCAAAGGCGGTGAAGGTGGGAATTAAAGCATTATTCACCAATTGGGCATAACCTTTATCGATGATTGTGCCGATAATGCTGGCGTAGGTACTAGGACGACCTATACCTTCACTTTCTAAGGTTTTGACCAAAGTGGCTTCGGTGTATCTGGCTGGGGGTTGGGTTTCGTGACCAACTGCTTCGAGTTCTTTACAGTTTGGATGATCCCCTACTTTCAGGTTAGGCAAGATAATTTCTTGGTCTTCTAGCGCGGCTTCGGGGTCGTCGGAACCTTCGACGTAGGCGCGTAAGTAACCAGGAAAGTCGATGCGTTTTCCAGAGGAACGGAAGCCAGCATCCTCAACCTGTAACTGCACAGTAATTTGGGTTTGGCGGGAGTCAGCCATTTGACAGGCGACGGTACGCTTCCAAATTAAGTCGTAAACAGCGAGTTCTCGACCGCTTAAACCTGTTTCTTGGGGTGTGCGGAAAGTGCTACCGGCTGGGCGGATGGCTTCGTGGGCTTCTTGTGCGCCTTTAGATTTGGTGGTGTATTGCCGGGGTTGGGGGCTGAGATATTGCTTACCGTACAGCTTTTCTACACAATCACGAGCAGCTGCGATCGCCTGATCTGACAAATGCACCGAGTCTGTACGCATATAGGTAATATACCCTTGCTCGTACAAGTTTTGAGCAATCCGCATCGTATCCCGTGCCGACAGCCTCAGTTTCCGGTTCGCTTCTTGTTGCAAGGTGGAGGTAGTAAACGGTGGCGCAGGTTTACGGGTAACTGGCCGTTCCTCCATCTCGGTAACATTCCAGGTTTTGCCTGTTAACCGTTCTTTCAACGCCACAGCATCGGCTTCTGTGAGTAACACCACATTGCGCCCAGCTGCAATTTGTCCTGTGTTGGGGTCAAAATCACTGCCACTGGCAACTTTTGTCCCACCCAAGGTCACTAACTGGGAGGTAAACGGTGCTTTTGCCTGTTCTAAATAGGCTTTTAAATCCCAATATGTCCCTTCATGGAAGGCGCGGCGTTGGCGTTCTTTTTTCACCAATAACCGCACAGCTACAGACTGGACTCGCCCAGCAGATAATCCCCAGGCGATTTTTTCCCATAGCAGGGGCGAGAGTGTATATCCTACCAAACGGTCTAAAATTCGGCGTGTTTCTTGGGCGCGGACTAGTTGTTCATCAATAGTGCGGCAGTTTTTCAAGGCTTTTTTTATCGCCTCTTGGGTGATTTCGTGAAACACCATCCGCTTGGTCGGAACTTTGGGCTTCAGCAATTGGTATAAATGCCAACTGATGCTTTCTCCTTCCCGGTCTTCGTCAGTTGCCAGGATGAGTTCAGTTGCCTCTTTTAAGGCATCTTTGAGCTGAGTAACAACTTTCTTTTTGTCTTTGGGGACAACATACACCGGTTCAAAGTCTGCGTCCACATTTACCCCTAGCTGCGCCCATTTTTCCCCTTTGATGGTCGTGGGGATTTCACTTGCTGACTGGGGGAGGTCACGGACATGACCCATAGACGCTTCTACCCGATAGTCTTTTGGTAGGTAGTTGCGAATGGTACGAGCTTTGGTGGGAGATTCGACGATGACGAGAGTTGACATGGAAATTTCAAAAAAAAGAATAGCTGTCAAGCTAAACAGTCAAATTGAAGCAAGTTCTGTGAAATGTCAAGAGAAAATTCGAGCTTGGGGGCTGTGAATTCATCCTCACACAAACTGCCTGGAAATGCGAAAATTCGCAAAACTTCAGAAGCAGTCTTTCTTAGAGCATAAGATAAAGAAACGTTGGTGGTGAATTTCCAACTATTTCAATCTTTAACTTATCTCAAGCATAATTGGCGACTACCGTTGGCAAAATACTGTTCAAGTGTAGTGGCACGATACTTTTTTTATCAGGGGGTGGGGGTGCAAGGTTGGGTAAAACGATAGGAAAACCCAATCTGACATTCTTTTGCTGCGGTTCTGGCTGGCGTGCTGCGACCTCTGGAATTTTTTAGGTTGTGCCAAAATTAAATCAAAATTGCGATTAAAAGCAAAGTAGGGTTCATTACTGTATAGCTCAAAGTTAAGACTATGAAAGCGATTCGCCAAGGTGATGTTATTTTACTACCTGTGGAGCAGGTTGACGGACAAAAGAAACTTGATTTAATTTTGGCAGAAGGTGAGGTTACAGGACACAAGCATAAAATTAGTGAAGGAGAGGCAGAGTTATATGAAAAGGATGGCACCCTTTATCTGCGTGTTTTATCAGATATAGCATTGTTAACTCATGAAGAACATCAAGCGATTCCTATTCCTCAAGGTAACTGGATAGTTAAAATTCAGCGTGAGTATGAACCGGAAGGTTGGCGATATGTCGCAGATTGAAAAACTCACGCCTGAGCAAGAAGCTTTAATTCCGGTTTATCGAGAGAAGTGGCTTAAAATTGCGCTGTCTACTGAACGGATTGATAGAGGGAAAGCGGCCCAGGCAGTTAAAGAAATATATAAACATATTAATTTAAATGAGCCTGAAATTATTTTTTGTGCTAGTCCTTATGCAGCTTTAATTCATTCATACCACAAACTAAGTGAACAACTTTGTCAAGAATTATGGGTTGATTTTTTAAGTCAAATTTATGAACAGTTAAAGCCTGAACTTCTAACTTATTTGCTGAATGAAGCTAGAGGTAGACTATCAGGACAAATCAATACTATTGGTTGGCAGTTAGATAAGCAAATAGGAGAAACGCTTGATACTGAACTAGTTCTGAATTGCTTAAAAACAGAAGCATTAGCTGTGGATTCTTGTGCGTTTGATTACTGTATTTCTGTTTTGCAATGCCATCACAACCAGAGAGAATGGTCTAATTACGTTTTTTTAGTTCAATCTTGTGGCTGGATTTTTTTGTATAAAAAAGCTTGTATAATATGCGATCGCCCGATTCATATCCGCTTCGATAATCAAAACCGCCTCCACGCCGAAGGTGAACCAGCAATTGAATTTGCTGATGGCTATAGCCTTTACTCTTATCACGGTGTTACCTTACCTGAAAAATACGGTAAGATACATCCTCAACAATGGCAAGCCCAATGGCTATTAACAGAAACCAATGCTGAACTGCGGCGCGTGTTGATTCAAGGTATAGGTTACAGTCGCATTTGCCAAGATTTACAAGCTATTGAATTAGATAATTGGGACGGATATACCCTGTTAAGAATTGATAATGATTTTATTGATATTGAACCAATTTTGTTATTAAAAATGACTTGTCCCAGTACAGGTTTTATTCATGTTTTGCGTGTTCCCCCAAATATGCTGTCAGCCCGTGAAGCAATTCGCTGGGTTAATTGGGGGCTTGAGCCAGATGATTTTATAATAGAAACTTGAAAGATAAGTATGTGGGTGAAAATAAATTCAACTGTGTAATACCAATTATGTCGGAGACGGCGTTTTTAACTCACGAAGAACATCAGGCAATTCCTATCCCTCAAAGTAACTGGATAGTCAAAATTCAGCGTGAGTATGAGCCGGAAGGTTGGCGATATGTTGCTGATTGAAAAACTCACGCCTGAGCAAGAAGCTTTGATTCCGGTTTATCGAGAGAAGTGGCGACAAATTGCTCTTTCTACTGAGCGAATTGATAGAGAGAAAGCGGCTGATGCGGTGAATGCTGTTTATAAAATTTTGGGTTGTGATGAGCCACAGATTGTATTTTTTGATAGTCCTTATGCGGCTTTGGAAGAATTTATTGTGCAATTAGAAAAGTCTATCTTTAATCAAGAAGCTTACATAATTGAAGAAAAAATACTTGTTTCACAAAGAAAAGAAATCAGATTTCAAATAATCAGTAAAAAATTAGCTATTTTGCTTAAACAAGAATTTCTTAGCAAGTTAAGAGATGAGCTATAGCAATCCTACCCCAATTGTGAGAAAATACGTAGACAAAAATCCTTGTTTTATAAGCATTTGAGGCTTATTGAACTCTCATGTATCATTTAGGATTGCTATAGATAAAATATTTGGTGGAATTATCAATAACAGACTAGCTCAAGATTTTGATATTCTTTATGAAGAATTAGATATTAGTGTTTTTGACTTAACATACATAGCACCTGAATCATGGGTAGTTGATGCTAGTTTTATAGATTTTTGTATATCTGAGTTAAATTGTGATTTATCTCAGCAAGATTGGTTAGTTATACAAAACCTAATTAAAAATTGTGGATGGATTTTCCCTGATGAGCATATAGCAATTGTATGCGATCGCCCGATTCACATCCGCTTCGATAACGAAAACCGCCTCCACGCTGAAGGTGAACCAGCAATTGAATTTGCTGATGGCTATAGCCTTTACTCTTATCATGGTGTCACCTTACCTGAAAGATACGGTAAACTTCATCCACAACAATGGCAAGCCCAATGGTTATTAACAGAAACTAATGCAGAACTGCGGCGTGTGTTAATTCAAGGTATGGGTTACAGTCGCATTTGCCAAGATTTACAAGCTATTGAATTAGATAATTGGGCTGGATATACCCTGTTAAGAATTGATAATGATTTTATTGATATTGAACCAGTTTTGTTATTAAAAATGACTTGTCCCAGTACAGGTTTTATTCATGTTTTGCGTGTTCCCCCAAATATGCTGTCAGCCCATGAAGCAATTCGCTGGGTTAATTGGGGGCTTGAGCCAGATGATTTTATAATAGAAACTTGAAAAGTATAAATTTAATAAACCTCTCCCCAACCCCTCTCCGAAGCGGAGAGGGGCTTAAATATCATTGGTTTTTAATGCGAAAATAACCTTTTAAAGCCTCTCTCCTTGCAGGCTACGGTGTACACACAAGTCGAAAATTTGCCGTATGAAACCGTATCTCGCCTTGAACTAAAGTTCCAGGCTTATAGCCAAAGTCTACTGAAGTAGACTGGAATCAATTTTTCTTTGAGTCCTCTTTAGAGGACTTGTGCTATGAGACTCGGAATTTATTCCGAGGCGGGACAGATGCACTTAACCCAGCTTTGTGTGTACACTTTAGCCTTGTAGGAGAGGGGTTTTAAAAATTGTGAAACTCAAGTTAAATTAATCAACAATATAAATCTTGGCAACTGAACCAGAGAATACAGCACAACCTATTAATTTCACACCTTACTACACTCAAAGTTACGGCTCAATTTATTTAGGCGATAGTCTGCAACTAATTAAATTTTTGCCAGAAAGCAGCGTTAACCTGATTTTGACATCGCCGCCGTTTGCGTTGACGCGCAAAAAAAAGTATGGCAATGAGAGTGCAGAAAAGTATATTGAGTGGTTTCTACCCTTTGCGTCGGAATTTAAAAGAGTGCTGGCAGATAACGGCTCATTTGTTTTAGATTTAGGTGGTGCGTATCTTCCTGGTAATCCTGTACGAAGTCTTTATCAATACGAATTGTTGCTGAGGTTGTGTAAGGAAGTGGGCTTTTTTCTGGCACAGGAATTTTATCATTACAACCCAGCAAGACTACCCACCCCGGCTGAGTGGGTAACAATTAGAAGAATCCGGGTAAAAGATGCGGTTAATGTTGTTTGGTGGTTATCAAAAACGGCAAACCCCAAAGCAGATAATCGGAAAGTTTTAAAGCCTTATAGCCAAAGTATGCAGCGATTACTCAAAAATGGTTATGAAGCAAAAATGCGCCCCAGTGGCCATGAAATTTCGGGTAAGTTTCAAAAAGACAATCAAGGTGCAATTCCACCAAATTTATTAGAAATTCCCAACACAGAATCTAATAGTCTTTATTTACGTCGCTGTAAAGCTAAGGGAATTCAGCCCCATCCGGCAAGGTTTCCGCAGGGGTTTGCTGAATTTTTTATCAAGTTTCTAACAGATGAGGGTGATCTGGTTTTAGATCCATTTGCTGGTTCCAACACAACTGGTTTTGTAGCTGAGACTTTAAAACGCCAATGGATTTCTTTTGAAATTAATCAGGATTATGTAACAGGGAGTCGTTTTCGGTTTGTTGAGTAGCCAAATCTATTGAGGATTCAAAGTAAAACTTAATAATTTTACTTAAATCTCTCCATCTACTTGCATTTTATGAACCTGATCTGCCAATTCTTGACGATTTTGATCATCAAGCTTATCGATCGCTAACATCCCCATGAGGATGACTTCTTTGAGAGTTAAACGAGTTGAATGTGCCTGTTTCTGCACAATCTCCTTGATAATCGGACTAACACCGATCGCTGTACTAGCTCTAGCCACAGAACAAATATATAACATTCAAGACACCGCCTAAATCTTAGCATTTCCCTTAAAGTTCTTCTATATATCTGTTATTCGATTTAACTTAACCCAAAAGAATAATTGCTGATTTAAACATAATCTGCTGATTTATAAAGAAGTTTTACGTTGATTTTGAGCTTTTTTTTGCTGTATCTTGCTCACTGACGTAAATTTCACCAATTTTGAGCTAAATTTATCACTCAGTAATTAGCTAGGCGATCGCATCTCCTAGATTTCTCACGAGAGGGAAGGGTGGGAGGTGTGGGAGGTGTGGGAGGCTTTCAAGGGCAGGCTTTTTTTATTAGACAAATTTTTGGGCTTTTAAAACCAAAATTATTGTCTGAACAGTTAAAACTACGTTTCATAATTGAGAATATTCTCAACTATTTATCGAAGGTTTAAAAACCTGCCCTTGAAAGGGGGTGGGAGGATGGTAAAGAAATCTTTCCCCCCACACTCCCCTCTCTCCCCACACTCCCCACATCCGGGTAATGGCATCAGCTTGCCATCAAGCATTAAGATTAACTTACGTATATTTATTTACGTCTAGTTGTTGCTATACTAAGCAAGATTACTGCTAAGTATAGTAAATATATTGAGTGATTAACTCACAGTATAAAGGTTCTGCAAAGAACGAATCTCTACAATTCACTAATTTGCAGATTCACGGAAACGCTCAGGCAAAGCTATGTTAACTACGTAGAAACTTCTATTTTTATAAAAAGTTGCGTTAAAGAGATGATGAATTCCAAATGTAATCTTGTTAAACTGCTTTACAGTACTACTGAGTGTAAATAAAAATAATAACTTAACCAAGAAAAAAATCATCCTGAACACAGGTAGCAAATGCTGTCATAAGGGAAAGTACCAAGTATGAGGAAATACAAAGCGATGAAGCACAATTATCTGTTAGCAGTAGGCTTGTTAACAGGATTGGCAATACCAGTATCGACGCTTTCG
Organism: Nostoc sp. FACHB-190; assembly: GCF_014696905.1. Classification (NCBI taxonomy): domain Bacteria; kingdom Bacillati; phylum Cyanobacteriota; class Cyanophyceae; order Nostocales; family Nostocaceae; genus Nostoc; species Nostoc sp. FACHB-190. Next base: position 53,113 of record NZ_JACJQW010000017.1, on the reverse strand, counting down.
CCTCTGTCAAACAGATTGCCAGCAAATTCTAGTTACCTGGGGACAGCAAAACATAATTCACTGTTAATGATAGGTGGAAACAATCTTCCTGCCTTTGACAAGTCTTTACCAGAGTTGAGATATCAAGCTTTACAACATATAAAAAATTCGCACTCAACAGTGAGTGAAAAAATTATCCCTAGTGCGGATATTTCCTCACCAGCTTTAAAGTATTCACAATCAATAGTTGATAATAAAAAAGCTGCAAGTCTTGATGAATCTTTACCAGCAATTAGTGAGCCAGGATTGTTAGCGCCAATCGAGTCACTATTTCATCGCAGTTCAGCATCATCAAATGTACCGTTAACATCTGGATATCAACTTTATTACCAAAGACTAGCGGCTTTAAAGACTGGTCAAATTTATACACGTATGCCTGATGATGCGCCATCTTTTTCCGAATCTAATAAACAACGCCAATTAACTTACGAAGATTGGAAGAGTTTATTAGCTTTAGAAGCCAAAGCTGTGACTAAAGGTCAAGGTAACAATCATTTAAGTATTATGCTTGGGGATTCTTTAAGTTTGTGGTTCCCCCCGCAAAAACTACCTAGTGGCAAACTTTGGCTAAATCAAGGTATATCTGGTGATACTTCTGGCGGAATTTTAAAAAGATTAAGCGCATTTTCCTCTACAAAGCCAGAAGTCATTTACATCATGGCGGGAATTAATGATTTACGCCGAGGGCTAAAAGATGAAGTGATTTTGCAAAATTACCGCCAAATTATCCGCCGTTTGCGAAAGGAACACCCAAAAACTGAGATAATTGTGCAATCAATTTTGCCAGCAAGCTTACCAACAATTTCTAATAGCCGAATTCGGCGGATTAATTTTCAATTGTCCCTAATTGCTCAACAAGAGAAAGCAAATTATTTAAATATTCATGATTGGTTTACCGATTTTGAAGGTAATTTGCGCTTAGAGTTAACCACTGATGGATTACATCTATCCCAGGAGGGATATGATGTTTGGCGTTCCGCACTAGAACAAGTCGAGTACAAGTTGACTCAGCGTGAACAGGAAAAATTGCGATCGCAGTTTTAAAATTTATGGAAATTCATGATACTGATGCTATTGCCATCCGTTCTGTGATTGAAAGTCAATTAGCGGCTTTTCAGCAAGATGATGCTCAAACTGCGTTTACTTTTGCAAGTGCGGGAATTCAAGAACAATTTCAAAGCCCAGAAAACTTTATGCGGATGGTAATGCTAAATTACCCGGCGGTGTATCGTCCTCGTTCGGTGATGTTTGAAAAAATTACTATTATTCAAGACAATATAACTCAACCTGTATTATTGTTGAGTCCTCATGGTACGCCGTTGCGGGCGTTATATTTTATGGAACAGCAACGCGATGATACTTGGAAAATCAACGGTTGCATTTTAGTATCAGTAGAAGCGGAAATTACTTAGATTATTAATTAATAGACAAGGGAGACAAGGGGGACAAGGGAGACAAGGGAGAGAGGTTTGTTGATGATTGAGGATTGCTATAGTCGAGAAATATTTGTCTAGAATAATCATTAGGACTTACGCAAAAACCCTCTTAAATCCTCTTCACTTCGTGTCCTACCCTGCGGGAAGCCGCTATCGCGTCTATGCGCCCTTTGTGGTTCGTTTTTTCATGATTTTGCGTAAGTCCTGATCATCTAGAAATAATTTCTTTTATTCCTACATAGCGTTTCTGACTCTAGTGAGTTACTAGACAAAAATAATTAACCGCCGATGGACGCAGATGGACGCAGATAAATTTGTACATCAGCAGACTAGAAAAGGTTATAGTATTCCGATTTCTGACTTCTGGCTTCTGCCTTCTAAATTTACCTTCAAGACTTGATTTAATTTGCCGCTACGATAACCTTCTAAATCTAAGGTGACGTAGATAAAGCCAAATTCTTGGAATGCGGTAACTACAGTAGCTAAATCAACAGCTAAGACGAAATCTTTAATTTTTTCTGGGGCTAATTCAATGCGGGCGGTGTCACCTTCAGAACGTACACGCAAATTATCCCATCCGAGTTTCCGCAAATAAATTTCGGCTCTACCGACTCTTTGTAATTTAGCTACGGTAATTTCTTCACCGTAAGGAAAGCGGGAACTTAAGCAAGGTTGAGCCGGTTTATCCCACCAAGGTAAACCAAGTTGTTGAGAAAGTTGGCGAACTTCTAATTTAGATACACCAATTTCAGCTAAAGGCGATCGCGCCCCTCGTTCTTTGGCGGCTTGGATTCCTGGGCGATAATCGTGTAAATCATCGGCGTTCACCCCATCCACTACATAGGGGTAGCCTAACTCTACAGCTAATGGTTTGAGTGTGTCGTGTAGTTCGCTTTTGCAAAAATAGCAGCGATTGACAGGATTTGATGTGTAGTTGGGATTTTCCATCTCATTGGTTTGCACAACTTGATGCGTAATCCCAATAGTTGCGGCTTGAATTTTTGCGTCTTCTAATTCTTCTGGTAACAGTGAAGGCGAAACTGCTGTTACAGCCAAAGCGCGATCGCCTAAAACATCATAAGCAATCTTCGCCACTAAAGTACTATCTACACCACCAGAATAGGCAATTAAGGCGCGTTCCATTTCGCCAAATAAGGCTTTGAGTTGCTCTAATTTTTCCGACAATTTCATTTTGAATTCCTGACATTTCCCCACAATTTCCATTGTAGAGGTGTACAGAAAATCTGTGTTTTAGCTGGGCGACGCTTCCGATGCTGGTGGTGGTAATTGAATATACTTTGCTACTAAAGCCGCTAAAAGTGGTAAATCCAGGGGTTTAGAAATATATTCATTGACTCCTGATGCGATACAAGTTTCGCGATCGCCTTTCATCGCCATCGCCGTTTGAGCAATTACCGGAATTTTTTGATACTCTGCGTTTTGACGTAGTTGCTTGACCACATCTAGCCCGTTTTCATCGGGTAACTGAATATCAATTAAAATTAACCCTGGTGTTTGTTGTGCCAGAGTTGACCAAATTGCGGTAGCATTTTTAATCCAAGTTACCTGATAACCCAATCTCTCAAGATAAGTTTGCATTAACTGGCCATTGGGTAAATCATCTTCTACCAATAAAATGCGGAAGTTAGAACTAGGAACGATATTTGACGCACATAAGGTAATATCTGCTGCATCTGTTTGAGCTTTCGGATGCTCTAGCACTTCCGTTACTGGTGTCACAGGCAGAATAATTGTAAAACGCGAACCCTGATTCAGTTTCGATTCTACTTCTACAGAACCCCCGTGAATTTCTGCCAGTTTCTTGGTGACAACCAAACCCAAGCCTGTACCTTCATCACGGTTAGTTACTGAGTTCGCAATCTGAAAATAAGGTTGAAAAAGTTGTTCTTGGTCTAATTGAGAAATTCCAATTCCTGTATCCCAAACTGTAAAATTGACAAATTCAGCTTGTGGGATAACTTTTAAACCCACTTCCCCAGTACAAGTAAACTTGACAGCATTGAAGAGCAAATTTAATAGCATTTGCTTGAGGCGCAAGGGATCTGCAACTAAAGTTGTCACGCTAGGATCTAGTTCTAGGCGCAGTTTTAAGCCTTTGTTGGCGGCTTTCTCTTTGACTAATGCCAAAACATTACGGCATAGTTCTGGCACATTTACTTCTTCTGGTTGGACTTCTAGCTGATTGGCTTCAATTTTGGAGAGGTCTAAAATATCATTAATCAGTGCTAACAAGTGTTTGCCACTTGACTGAATAATATTTAAATATTCTTGATGGCGTTCTCGGCTGGGTTCGTAACCTTGAGCTAACAGTAAATGGGTGAATCCGATAATCGAACTCAAGGGTGTGCGAATTTCGTGGCTGGTATTGGCGAGAAACTGATTTTTGAGTTGATTTGTTCTTTCGAGTTCCTGATTAGAATTACCAATATTTTGTGAGAGTTGCTGCCAAGATTGTATTTGTTTAAACTGTGCCAGAGCGTTAGTCAGTTGTTGGGTGACTCTGGTGAATAATTCTGGTTTCAGTTGTATTTGTGATGCTGTCAGGACTTCTCGCGGTGCTTTAGCAATAATTAGCCAGCCAATCATTTCAGAATTATTGGTTAAAGGCCAAGCACTTGGCGGTTGTTGACTAGCAAGGCGCTGCAAGTCTGAAACTTCCACCATTTGCGTTAATTGCAACCGCAGTTTTTTGCCTTTTTGGGGTGTGACTTCTAAGGCTGATGCAGAAGTTGACACATAACAAACTTGAGCCAATGTTGTTTGTGGTTGAGGTAGAGCGATCGCTACTCTACTATTATTCAAAGCCACATCAAGTTCATCGACCACTGTTTGAAAAATTTCTGCTGCTGTTGCTTCTACCTGTAAAGTAGACGCAGAAACAGACAATAGGTAATCATTCAGGCGACTTTGCAACTTGTTCAAGCTGCACTCTAACCACAACTCCGCACGGAGTTGTTGAATTGTTGCCAAAAGACTTGGCGTTGTATCTACCTGTGAGTTTTGTTCTGGTAAGCTTGAATACTGCTGCATGGTCAACTAGACCGTTGAACAAGTTTAGCCTGGCGCAAAATTGCGAACAAGATTCTATGTATATTAGCTCACAAATCCTAATTGTTCACAAACTCTAACTTTTACTGTTTATGGTAACAGACGTAACACTAGTTTTAGAATAAATCACTCAAGTCTAATTTCTTTAGAGTAACTAATTTGCGTAAAAATCATGGTTCCACAAGTTCTACAACAAGATATACAACAAGTTCTACAACTAATTGTCAATGGTATTGCTTTAGGAAGCATTATTGCTTTAGCTGCGGTTGGTCTGACCCTCACCTACGGGATTTTACGGTTATCGAATTTTGCTCATGGTGATTTTCTGACTTTAGGTGCGTATTTGACGCTGTTGGTAAATGCAGCTGGGGTGAATATCTGGCTATCGATGATTTTGGCAGCCGTGGGAACCGTCGGCGCGATGCTGCTATCAGAAAAGTTATTGTGGTCAAAGATGCGCTTAATTCGTGCCACTTCCACAACGCTGATTATTATTTCTATTGGTCTAGCTTTATTTTTACGTAATGGCATTATCTTAGTTTGGGGTGGCAAAAACCAAAACTACAATGTTCCTGTGACTTCTGCTTGGGACTTTTTTGGTGTCAAAATCCCCCAAAATCAACTTTTGGTTTTAGGTCTAGCTGTGTTAGCAATTGTGGGGCTGCATTACCTCCTGCAAAACACCAAAATTGGTAAAGCAATGCGAGCTGTCGCAGATGATTTAGATTTAGCTAGAGTTTCCGGTATCAATGTTGAGCAAGTTATTCTTTGGACTTGGCTGATTGCTGGTACACTCACTTCCTTGGGTGGAAGTATGTACGGTTTAATTACGGCGGTGCGCCCTAATATGGGATGGTTTTTAATTTTGCCATTGTTTGCTTCAGTAATTTTAGGCGGAATTGGGAACCCTTATGGAGCGATCGCCGCAGCTTTTATCATTGGCATTGCTCAGGAAGTTAGCACTATTTGGCTGGGTTCACAATACAAACAAGGTATTGCCCTACTAATTATGATTTTGGTGCTGCTCATTCGCCCCAAAGGTTTATTTAAAGGCACGATTTGAGCAGCACCAGCCCACTTCTAATTATTCAATGATGTGGAAATAGTAGGCTGCTACCAACAAGTTAAGAGCTAACAGCAGCAACGCCCAACCTGTACGAAATGGATAGGGAGGCTTTGCTCCACTGTCTGCCACTGCGGAACTTTTGTTTTGAGTAGCCATAAGAGGTTCTCCTTAATGTCATGACTTTTTCAGAAATACCAAATAGCTGCACCAATTACCCAGATTCGTTAAAAATATTTGTCTAGCGAGGGAGGAGTGGTGGGTTATGAGTAATGAGTTGTAATTCAGACTTCAGGCTTCACACTTGTATCTTCTCCTGCATGGTAAGAACTGCGAACCAGAGGCCCAGAACGGACATGAGTGAATCCCATTTTCCATGCTAAACTACCAAGCTCATCAAATTCCTCTGGAGTCCAGTATTTTTGTACTGGCAAATGATCTAAGGAAGGACGCATATACTGACCAATAGTTAAGCGATCGCAGCCTATAGTTCTTAAATCTGCCATTGTTTCGAGAACTTCTGCAACAGTTTCGCCATGTCCCAGCATTAAACCAGACTTGGTGGGGATAGTCGGGTCAATTTCTTTCACTATAGCCAAGACTTGCAGGGAGCGATCGTATTTTGCCCCCCGACGCACTCGCCCAGTTAACCGTTGTACCGTCTCAATATTGTGATTAAAACAAGCGGGTTTGGCATTCACAATCAATTCAATCCGTTGGCGCTGTCCTGCCTCACCCACACCCGCACCACCCCAAAAATCTGGTGTGAGTACTTCAATTTGAGTTCCAGGGTTTAACTTCCTCACCGCCTCCATTGTTTTGACAAAATGTCCCGCCCCTTGATCTGGCAAATCATCCCGCGCCACAGAAGTTAACACCACATAATTTAATCCTAGAAGCTGGACTGCCTCTGCTACCTTCTGTGGTTCTGCTAAATCAAGCGGCATTGGTGCATGTCCTTTATCAACTTGACAAAAAGCACAAGCACGGGTGCAAGTAGGCCCCATCAGCAAAAAAGTAGCCGTTTTTTGGGCATAGCACTCTCCCCGGTTAGGGCAACGTCCCTCTTCGCAAATTGTGTGAATTTGGCGCTGTTTAATAATGCTTTGTACGGTAGAAATTTCACTGGCTTTGCCAATCGGGCGACGTAACCAGCTAGGCATAGCCATAATTTCGGACTTAAATTCCCCTGATGGTAACAAAGTCATAAATCCTAGATAAATCTCCAGCTATTTATACCGAAATATACTATCCCCCAATCCATAAAAAATTTAGATATAGTGGGATGACTCTCAAGGTCAAGCGGCATAGCCGTAATGCAACTTAAATTTTCTGTTAGAGAAATCAGTCGTGGCCAGTAACAAAATTTTAGTTATCGATGACACTACCGTTGTCAGGGTAAAAGTCCGAGAAATGTTACCTCCAGGTAACTTCGAGGTGTTAGAAGCAAAAGACGGGGTGGAAGGACTTAATTTTATCCGTCAAGAAAAACTCAGCTTGATTATGTTAGATTTCCTACTACCCAAAATGAGTGGCTGGGAAGTTTTTCAACAAATTCAAGCCCAGCCAGATTTAAGAAAAATTCCTTTAGTGATCATGTCTGGTCGCAAGGAAGAAGTTACCGAAAAAATCCCCGAACCATTTGAATATTTTGATTTTCTAGGTAAACCATTTGATAAAAAGCAACTGATTGACGCGATTAAATCAGCAATGGCTAAGGCCAAGCTGCCACGCCCTGAACCTGCTTTAGTAGGAGTTGGGGCGGCTAAAAATGGCGCTAGTACAAATACAATTAGTACAAGTGCGATCGCCGAACAAGAAACAGTAGCTACAGTCAGTATTGACCACTCGCCACTACCATCAGCATCTCCTGTTGAAACAGCTTCTTTAGCAGAAATTAAAGCACTGAATGAGAAAATAGTTCAAATGCAAACTGAAATAGATGGCTTGAAAAAACAGTTAGCTCAGGTAGTCACCTTTATTAAACAGAAAATTAAGTAAAGTTCAAACTTGCTTTAGTCTCTGTTGCCTTTAATAGTTTCTTCTCCAAATTCTCATTCAATCTCGATTAAATATAGTATAACTTTCTAGTCTTTTACTAGAAAAAGTACTATAAATCGTAAATTTTCTAGAAAGAAATAACATTACTAGTAGTCAATAATTACCAAAAATAATCGAGTAGAGATATTAATAGAAAAATCTCTACTCGATTATTTTTCTTAGGTGCAAAAAATATCTTGATTTTATAATTATACGCATATACGCTTTTATGCAATATAAATGACACTGCAAATTAATAATTATTTGTTATTACTAAACTTTTGTTAATAACTAATTTTTCTATTACAAAGCATATTTATAAAAAATCATAACAAAATTTTCGTTATTCTAATGATATTAGTAATTGATTTCTGGGAATACTGAAATAATAGTCCTTAGTTCAAGGCAAAGGCTGAGATGTTAACAGTATCAGACACGATATATCCTATATTTGGTTATCAAATTACTGAGCAAATATACTATGGTAGTAAAACCATAGTATATCGTGGCTTGAGAGAAGCAGACCAAAAACCTGTCATTCTCAAACTGATGCGGAATGAATATCCCACTTTTATAGAAATTGCCCAATTTCGCAACCAATACACTATTACTCAAAATCTGGAAATTCCCGGTATTGTCAAACCATATAGCCTAGAAAACTATCGCAATGGCTATGTTTTGGTTATGGAAGATTTTGGTGGTATATCTCTCAAAGAATGGCGCTTAGAAAAATATAAAATTGGCGAAAGTGACCTGTCATTGAACGAATTTTTTAATATTGCTATTAAAATTACCACGACCTTAGAACTACTACATCGTCATCGAATTATTCATAAAGATATCAAACCAGCTAATATTTTAATTCATCCCACTACGGAAGAAATCAAACTTATTGACTTTAGTATCTCTACACTTTTACCGAAAGAAGTTAAATCCTTGACTAATCCCAATATTTTAGAAGGAACTTTAGCTTATATTTCCCCTGAACAAACAGGACGGATGAATAGAGTTATTGACTACCGTAGCGATTTTTATTCTTTGGGTATAACTTTTTTTGAACTTCTAACAGGCAATCTACCATTCATCAGTTCCGACCCAATGGAACTAGTTTATTCTCATATTGCTAAACAGCCAGCAAAAATCAACTCTCTTAATCCTAATATTCCATCAATTCTCTCTGATATTATTAGTAAATTAATTGCCAAAAATGCCGAAGACCGTTATCAAAGCGGTTATGGACTTAGATATGATTTAGAAATATGCCAAAAACAATGGCAAGAAACGGGAAGCATATTACCTTTTGAATTAGCACAGAAGGATATATCCAGTCAATTTACAATTCCCGAAAAACTGTATGGACGACAGCGCGAAGTCGAAACTTTACTGAATACTTTTGAGCGGGTAGCTAATACTCAAACAGAAATGATATTAGTCACAGGTTCTTCTGGCATTGGTAAAACTGCTATCATTAATGAAATTCATAAACCCATTGTTAGACAACGTAGTTATTTTATTAAGGGTAAATTTGAGCAATTTCAACGTGACATACCATTGTCGGCTTTAATTCAAGCATTACGTAACTTAATTGGACAATTATTGGCAGATAATGATACTGAGCTTCAAAAATGGAGAATAAAAATATTATCAGCATTAGGCACACAAGCACAGGTCATTCTTGATGTCATTCCTGAATTAGCCAGAATAATTGGTCAACAACCAGAAATTGTAGAATTATCTGGTAGTGCAGCCCAAAATCGCTTTCACTTATTGTTTCAAAGATTTATCCAAGTATTCACAACAAAAGACCAACCACTAGTCATATTCTTGGATGATTTACAATGGGCGGATCATGCTTCTTTAAAATTTATTCAATTATTAATGAGTGGAAATACTTCTCCTACTCTTATTAGTGAAATAACCGACATAGAAGCAACTCAAGGAAATATATTACTAATTGGTGCATATAGAGATAATGAAGTTTCTCATATTCATCCTTTAGTTTTAACATTAAACGACATTAGGAAATCTGGAAATCACATAAGTCAAATTCACCTTCTGCCATTAAATCAGTCTAGTTTAAACTATTTAATTGCCGATACACTTCATTGTTCGGAAGTATTAGCTATACCTTTAACACAAATGGTATTTGCTAAAACTCAAGGAAATCCCTTTTTTGCTATACAATTCATCAAAGGATTATATGATGAAGGGTTAATAAAATTGAATTTTGAAGCGGGATATTGGCAATATGATTTAGCAACAATTAAAACTATTACTTTTACAGATGATGTTGTAGAGTTTATGGCAATTCAGATAGAGAAATTGCCGCAAAATACACAAAATATATTACAACTGGCAGCTTGCATTGGTAACGAGTTTGACTTAAAAACTTTAGCTATTATCTGTGAAAAATCTGTGATTGATACGGCATCAGATTTATGGCCGTCATTAATTGAAGGTCTCATCATCCCGCAAAATGATGGGTATATTTTCTTATCAGATGATGTTGATGCCAAATTAGACGTTATTAATCATCCTAGTGCCAATAAATCAAAGCTCAATAACTATCAACTTCCTAAATATAAATTTGTACATGACCGTGTACAGCAAGCCGCTTATTCTTTAATTGCTAATGAACAAAAAAAATTAACTCATTTAAAAATTGGCTTACTTTTATTAAAAAATATTCCTATAGCAGAAAGAGAGGAGAAAATTTTTGAGCTAGTTAATCAATTTAATATAGCTGTAGAGTTGATTACCAGTCCAAATCAGCGTTATGAACTTGCAGAAATGAATCTGACTGCTGGACGTAAAGCTTTAGCCTCAACAGCTTACTCAGCAGCATTGAAATATTTAAATACAGGAATTAAACTACTTCCCGAATATGCTTGGAATACTGAATATGCACTAACTTTATCTCTATGGGAAACAGCAGCAGAAGCAGCATATTTAAATGGAGATTTTACACAAGCAGAGGAACTTATTCAAATAGTTTTAGTTAATGCCAAGACGAATTTAGATCAAGTCAAAGTAATTGAAATTACTATTCAATCATCTGGAGCGCAAAACAAAGCACAAGCAGGTGTCCAGGCTGGACTAGATTTTTTGAAATTATTTGGCGTTGAATTTCCAAAACATCCCAGCCAATTAGACATTCAACAAGCAATAGATGAAACAAATCAATACTTTATTCATAGGAGTATTGATAGTTTAATAGATTTGCCAATTATGCAAGATGCAACAGCATTAGCAATTATGCGTGTTTCATCTAGTATTCTTGCTTTAGCCTACACCGTAATTCCAGAACTATTTCCTTTATTAGTTGTAAAACAGATCCACTTATCTTTGGAATATGGTAATTCTGATTTCTCCTCGTATGTGTATGTTTGCTATGGATTTATGCTTTGTGGCGCAGTAGAAGATATTGACTCTGGCTATAAATTTGGCAACCTGGCTACAAGCTTATTAACTAAATTGAATAATAAAGAAATCAAAGCTAAAGTTATTCAGACATTTAATGCCCATGTCAAACATTGGCAAGATCCCGTTAGTGAATCTTTAAAGTATCTTTTAGAAGCTTATTCGGCAGGTTTAGAAGCTGGGGACTTAGAATTTGCTGCCTATTCTCTCAAAGCATACTGCTATATTTCATATTTTAGTGGGAAAGCACTAAACTCTCTAGAAAGAGAGATGGCAACCTATAGTTATGCAGTCAAGCAAATTAAACAAGATAGAGTTTTTTACTGGATTGAAATTTACCGACAGACTGTTTTAAATTTACAAGATAATGTGCAGAATCCTTGTTATTTAATTGGTGAAGCCTACAATGAGGAAGAATTACTTTCTATCCACAGAGAAGCCAACGATATCAATGCTCTGTTATATTTCTATCTCTGTAAGCTCCATCTATGTTATCTACTCCGAGAATATTCTGAGGCGATTAATTATGCTATCAATGCTGAAAAGTATTTATCTGGGGGAATTGGTCAATTTACATTTCCGCAATTTTTCTTTTATGATTCTCTAGTTCATTTGGCTATATATCATGAGGTTGACTCGCCTCAACAGGAAGAGATATTGGCTAAGGTTGGAGCAAATCAAGCAAGAATGCAAAGATGGTCGCTCAGTGCTTCTAGTAATTATTTAAATAAATTTTATTTAGTAGAAGCTGAAAAATATCGAGTGCTAAATCAATATCTAGAAGCAATAGAGTTTTATGACCGTGCTATTTCGTCAGCTAAGGAAAATGAATTTATCCATGAAGAAGCCTTAGCTAATGAATTGGCTGCTAATTTTTATTTAACTTGGGATAAAGAAAAGATTGCTAAAGCTTACTTAATTGATGCTTACTATGGTTATGTTCGTTGGGGAGCATTAACTAAAGCTCAAGATTTGCAAAAACGTCATCCTTATTTACTGGCGGCTATTATTCAGGAAGAACAACTCAGCCAAGATTTTCAGCCACATAGGGAAGCCGAATTTAGTACATCTTTAACTCATAATATGCAGACTTCTATCAGCAGTCATGACACTGTTATGAGTTCTAATACTAGCATTTCCGATATGTTAGATTTGGCATCTGTGATTAAAGCTTCCCAGGCGCTATCAGGAGAAATTAATCTGCCAGATTTGCTGTCAACAATGATGACAGTTGTGATGGAAAATGTAGGCGCATCTAAATGTGTTTTAGTTTTAAATGAAGCTGATAATTCAAGTTTCACTGTTAGAGCTATTAGTTCCATTCTTAATTTAGCTTGTATCTATACAGAATTTACTTCTATTGATTTAGAGTCTTGCAGCGAGGTACCGCAGGCGGTAATTAATTATGTGAAACGTAGTCGAGAAATCTTAGTGGTTGATGATGCGATCAATCAGGCATTTTTAGCGGCAGATATGTATGTTATGCGGGAACAACCAAAAAGTCTGCTGTGTATGCCGATGATCAATCAAAACCAACTGCTGGGGATATTATATCTAGAAAATAATTTAGCTACAGGTGCATTTACAAACGATCGCCTAGAAGTCCTCAAACTTCTCACTAGTCAAGCTACAATTTCTTTAGAGAATGCGATACTCTATGAAAACTTAAATAAAACTAAGCAACAATTAGAAGAATATAATCATAATTTAGAAGCCAAAGTTGCAGAAAGAACCAACGAGCTTAAAGATAAAAACGACAAATTGCAACAAGCACTCCAGGAGTTAAAAAGAACGCAAGCTCAATTAATTCAAAGTGAGAAGATGTCTTCTTTGGGTCAAATGGTAGCTGGTATTGCCCATGAAATTAATAATCCCATCAATTTTATTCATGGCAATATTGTACATACGAATGATTATGTCAGTGATTTACTAGATTTAATGGATTTATATCAACAAGAATATCCAAATCCCACACCGATAATTGCTGAAAAAACTGAGGAAATAGATTTGCAGTTTTTGGTTGATGATTTACCGAAAACGATAGATTCGATGAAAATGGGCAGTTCACGGATTCGAGATATTGTTCTAGGTTTACGCAATTTCTCTCGCTTAGATGAATCGGATATGAAACCTGTTGATATTCATCAGGGTATTGATAACACTTTAATGATTTTGCAAAATCAACTAAAAGAAAAAAATAATTTACCAGAAATTGGTGTAATTAAAGAATATGGTAATTTACCAGAAGTCACTTGTTATGCCGGTCAACTGAATCAAGTTTTTATGAATGTTTTGAGTAATGCGATTGATGCCTTAAGAGGCAGTTTTTTAAATACTCAATGTCTCCAAAATCATCAACAGCCTCAAATTAAAATTTGTACAGAGTTAACCGCATCTCGGATGATCAGAATTACGATCGCAGATAATGGTGGTGGTATTCCAGAAGATATTAGTCAAAAAATATTTGACCCATTTTTTACCACTAAAGATGTAGGTGGTGGGACTGGGTTAGGGTTGTCAATTAGTTATCAGATTGTAGTGGATAAGCATCAGGGTAATTTATTTTACCATTCTGAATTAAATCAAGGTACTGAGTTTGTGATTGAGATACCAATGCGATAAATGGTAAATTTAAAGATGTCCTGATTAAAATTGCTAATGAATAGCGATCGCCCTGCTATTTTCTCATTTTTTGCTGGTGCTGGTTTTCTCGATTTAGGCTTTGAACATAGCGGTTTTAATGTGGTTTATGTCAATGAAATTTTCGCACCTTTCATGGCAGCATACCGTTATTCTAGAGAATTACTTAAATTACCACTGTCTGAATATGGATATCATCACGGGGAAGCAGGTGATGTCAGTAACTTAGTTGCAGGAATACAAGCACAAGGTTTATTAGAATTAATCAAAGATTGCCGTAAGTCTAATAATATTATTGGTTTTATTGGTGGCCCGCCTTGTCCTGATTTTTCGATTGGCGGTAAAAATAAAGGACACTTGGGAGATAACGGTAAACTTTCTGCTGCATATATTGAATTAATTTGCCAGAATCTGCCTGATTTCTTTTTATTTGAAAATGTTAAAGGTTTATGTCGAACTAAAAAACACCGTATATTTTTTGAATCTTTAAAAATTCGGTTACAGCAAGCTGGCTATCTTTTAACGGAACGCTTGATTAATGCACTTGAATATGGCGTACCTCAAGATAGAGAAAGAATTATTATCATAGGCTTTCATCAGAATTTTATCAATCAAAATAAAATAAAAAAACAGGTAAATCTAGGCTTTTGGCAAAAATATACAACATATTCTCAGACAGAGATTTTCGCTTGTTCTTGGCCGCGATACCAATCATTTCAAGCAGATTCTTTATTACCTTGCCCGGAGAATATTATTCCAGAATTAACTGTGGAATTTTGGTTTAGAAAAAATAACGTTCAGCATCATCCTAATACTCAGCATTATTTTCAACCCAGAGCCGGGATGAGTAAATTTGCGACTGTTGATGAAGGAGATGATTCTAAGAAATCATTTAAACGTCTGCACCGTTGGCGTTATTCTCCCACAGCTTGCTATGGCAATAATGAAGTACATTTACATCCTTATAAAATGCGGCGAATTTCTGTAGCTGAAGCTTTAGCCATACAATCTTTACCAGAAAATTTTGTACTTCCTGATTTGATGTCTTTGACTAATATGTTTAAATCCATCGGTAATGGTGTACCTTACTTGCTGTCTCAGGGGTTAGCGAGAACTATTCTGGATTTTTTAGGAATTAACTAAGACAAAACTGTGGCATTGCAGCAAGCACAAATTGTCTAACAATCCATAAATTTAGTTACAATAATTAAATAAACTCAAAATGCCTCCAAATATAACCTGAATAATTAGCTGTTTTTGGAGTTAAAGTCAGAGTTTATGTGGTTTAATATATAATAAATGTCTTAATTTTTTATAAAGCTTAATAATCATTCATAGGCAAAAGTTCAATGGCAGCAGACTATCCAAATATTGATATTGCGCCATTTATCGATCACGCCCTGTTAACGCCAACGGCTACTCCAGAGCAGGTTGAGCAATGGTGTGAACAAGCATATAGATTTAACTTCGCGGCGGTTTGCATTTACCCTACCCACGTTAAGCAAGCAGCAGAACTCCTACAAAATAAAAAGCCAAAAGTTTGTACTGTGATTGGTTTTCCGTCGGGAGCCACAACTTCAGCCGTTAAGCTGTATGAAGCGCAAGAAGCGGTAGAAAATGGTGCTACTGAGTTAGATTTAGTACTTAACTTAAGCTGGTTGAAGATCGGAAAAACCGAAGAAGTTCACCGAGAAATTGCTGAGATTTGTGAAGAAACAGGGCAAACAGTCAAGGTAATTTTAGAAACTGGTCTGCTGACAGATGCCGAAAAAAGACTGGCAGCAGAAATATGTATGGATGCGGGTGCAGCATTCCTGAAAACCAGTACAGGTTGGAATGGCGGTGCTACATTAGCGGATGTGCGTCTTTTGAAAGAAATAGTCAGAGACAGCATAGGAATTAAAGCTTCTGGGGGTATTCGGACTCACGAACAAGCTTTAGACTTAATCCTAGCGGGTGCTACAAGATTGGGGACATCTCGTGGTATCGATTTGCTCCGCCAGCGCGATAATCTGGAGAAAGGGGAATAGTCATTTGTCCGTTGTCTTTCCTCCACAGCTAATGAACGCCAGTGAGAAAGTCGGCGAAACCACCCCATACACTGGCTGTTAATGACTAGTGACTGATGACTAATGATTCATGAGTAAAACTTATAAGGCAACTGGTATTAATCTTAAAACTCAGGTGCTGGGCGAGTCAGACAGGATAGTGACAATTTTGACACGAGAGTTTGGTCTGATTCGTGCAGTTGCTCCAGGGGCGCGTAAGCACAACTCTAGCCTGGGTGGTCGGAGTGGGATGTTTGTTGTGAATGAACTACTGATTGCGAAAGGGCGATCGCTCGATAAAATTACACAAGCCCAAACGTTAAAAACTTACCCTGGTTTAGCTCAAGATTTAGGCAAATTAGCCGCAGGTCAATATTTAGCCGAAATCGCCTTGTCTCAGGCTTTGAGTGAACAACCCCAAGAAGAACTTTATGAGTTACTGAATGCACATCTTCATCAATTAGAAATCCTCCCAAAAGCTGAAATATCATCTGTGTACACATATCTGTCCTTGGGTGTGTTTCAACTTTTAGTTTTGGCTGGACTAACACCGCAAACCCAAACCTGTTGTTTAACTCAAAAGCCTCTCACCCCAGACTTGACTAACCCCAACTGGCAAGTTGGCTTTAGTGTGCCATCTGGTGGGGTAATTTGTTTAGAGGCATGGGAAAGTTTACGCAGAAAACGCGAGAAAGAAAAATGGGAAAATAGAAATCATTCCGAATTTTCCCCATCAGCAAATTCTTCTATCCCTAGTTACGAGACTGTTGTGCATCGACAAGAAATTCCAGTTATTTCCTGTCGTTTGAGTGCCAGAGAATTTACTCTGCTCCAACAACTGTCACAACCAGAGATAATACAAATTGATGGAATTAGAGATAATGGCTGGTTATCGATTGAGCAGATTTTACGTCAGTATGCTCAGTATCATTTAGGCCATTCTATTCGCTCCGCTATCCTAATAGATTCTTATTTTGCTGCCAACCAACCATGATGCAACCATCTGATTTGGATCGAAAAATCCTTCCTTTATCACCAAGCCACACCAAAAAACCGATTCGGACAAATACTTCTAATGTGACTAATCATTTGAAGTCTGTTCCTATCTCGACAAATAGTCAAATTTACAACCAAGAAATTTCTAAACCCGATGTTCCAACCAATGGTAAAGAATGGACATCGGATACAGTTGTCAATCTTGCCCCCAACCGGAAGGAAGAAAGTTTACCAGTTGCAACTGCAACAGAAAAAACTACCGGGAATGGTTCTGGCGGTGAAGCGAACTCAGACAAAGTACAACAGCAGGGATTTTTACCTGTATTAAAAAACCCGAATTTCTTAGCACTTTGGGGTGGGCAAGTGTTTTGCCAACTGGCTGATAAAGTGTACTTAGTATTGATGATTGCTTTAATCAATACTCACTTTCAAGCAGGTAGTCAAAGCATTAGTGGTTGGGTATCAGCATTGATGATGGCGTTTACCATTCCAGCCGTATTATTTGGTTCGGTGGCGGGAGTATTTGTAGATCGTTGGTCAAAAAAAGCAGTTTTGGTAGCAACCAATATTTGGCGGGGTATATTGGTTTTGGTAATTCCGTTGTTGTTGTGGTTCACTCATGATTGGCAACCAATCGGAGTTTTACCAGTAGGTTTTGTCATGATTTTGGGTGTGACTTTTTTGGTTTCCACGCTGACACAGTTTTTTGCGCCAGCCGAACAAGCAGCAATTCCCTTGGTAGTCGAAGAACAGCACTTACTTTCGGCAAACTCCCTGTATACAACAACTATGATGGCTTCAGTCATTATTGGCTTTGCCATCGGTGAACCAATTTTAGCGATCGCAGATAGTATGTGGGCGCAGTTTGGCGGTAGCAATGGCCTGGGTAAAGAAATTTTAGTGGGTGGCAGTTATGCGATCGCTGGTGTAATTTTAATGTTGTTGACCACCAAAGAAAAACCCCACGCTCCCGATACAGAATTTCCTCATGTTTTTTCAGACTTACGGGACGGTTTTGCTTACCTCAAAGCTAATCATCAAGTGCGGAATGCTTTAGTGAGGCTGATTATTTTATTTTCTGTCTTTGCCGCTTTAACAGTGTTGGCAGTGCGGATGGCAGAAGTGATTCCGAATTTAAAAGCTTCGCAATTTGGCTTTTTACTAGCAGCAGGTGGTGTAGGGGTTGCCGTTGGCGCAACAATGTTAGGACAGTTTGGACAACGCTTCTCCTATTCTCAACTTGGCTTGTATGGTTGTTTAGGAATGGCAGCATCTTTAATTGGTTTGGCTTTATTTACAACACAATTGTGGCTGGTGTTGTTGTTTGTGGCTATCTTAGGGATTTTTGGGGCGTTCGTTGGCATTCCGATGCAAACTGCGATTCAAACAGAAACTCCCCCAGAAATGCGGGGTAAAGTCTTTGGCTTACAAAATAATGTGATTAATATTGCCTTGACTTTACCTTTAGCACTAGCAGGGGTCGCCGAAACCTTTGTGGGATTGAAAGCTGTGTTTTTGGGACTAGCTGCGATCGCATTTTTTGGTGGGATTTTAACTTGGTATAACTCCCGTCAGTCTGCTTGACAAAAGCAATCATTTATTATTGACTTTGATTTCATGGTAAACTGAACTCATCAATAATTTCGTGCCTTTTTGCTGGGAATAAACCTGAGATTACGCAGAATAAAGTTGTATTCCAAGTGTAAAGTTCACAGCTTATTCATTAAATCAATTAATCCGAACATCGATTATTTTCATCAGCTAATCAGCAAATTGAGCAATGGCTGATATCGGTGTTTTTTCAATCAAAATTATTTAGTAAGATCAGGTTCTAGTCAAATACAGCTAAGGCGCAAAAATCATCAATAAAAACCAGCTTTCTTATAACTAATTTTAAAGAATGCGTATAGCCTGGATTGGAAAAAAATCGCCCTTTTGTGGTAATGTCACCTATAGCCGAGAAATAACCAATGCTTTACTAGATAGGGGACATGAAGTTAGTTTTCTGCACTTTGCCCAAGAAGAACCTGAACCAGATAACTGGCCGAAATTCCAAGAAGTATCGTTACCCTTTATTTATAAATCTCAAGTTTATACAATTCCGGCACTAAAAGCGACCAAAGTTTTAACAGAATCTTTAAGAGAAATCAAGCCCGATATTGTTCATGCTTCTTTAACTTTGTCGCCCCTAGACTTTGTTTTACCAGAAATTTGTGAACAACTGAATTTACATTTAATTGCTACTTTTCATACACCGTTTGCTGGTAAAGGGGCAAAACTGATATCAGGAACGCAACTCATAGCCTATCAGTTGTATGCACCTTTTTTAGATAACTATCATCGCGTGATTGTATTTTCCCAAATTCAGCGCGAATTACTGGCACGTATGGGTGTACGAGACAAAAATATTGCGGTGATTCCCAACGGTGTAGATACAGTTAAATATTCACCGGGATATTCAAAAATTAAAGCAGAATTTCAAGCAGAACGCTTATTTGTTTACCAAGGAAGAATAGCCCCAGAAAAAAATGTTGAAGCTCTTCTCCGGGCTTGGAAACAGTCGGGGATGGGCGATGGCAGTAAGTTATTAATTGTAGGGGATGGCCCTTTAAGAGCTTCTTTAGAGCAATTTTATGGCGCAGAATACGGCGTTATTTGGTTAGGTTTTGTGGCGGAAGAAGAAAGACGCATCGAAATCTTGCGGGGTGCAGATGTGTTTATTTTGCCATCCTTGGTAGAAGGATTGTCTTTGTCTTTGTTAGAAGCAATGGCCTGTGGAAGGGCTTGTATAGCTACCGATGTCGGCGCGGACGGAGAAGTTTTAGAGAAAGGGGCTGGTATAGTTTTAAGTACTAAAACAGTGCGATCGCAATTAAAAACCCTTCTACCACTCTGCCAAGACCATCCAGAATTAACAACTCTATTAGGACAAAAAGCCAGAAATCGCGTTTTAGAGCGATATACATTAGATAAAAACATTACCCAGCTAGAAGAATTGTATAAAGAAGTTTTAGTCGAGCGCCCTGTACGTCTGAGTTGGGGAGCTTAGGACATTTCATATTTAAACTGACATAGAAATAATGACACAATCTCTCCAAAAATTATTTACATTTAATGAATTTTTAGATTTTTTGGCTACACAACCAGAAAATATTCGTTATGAATTACACGATGGAGAGATTGTTCAAATGCCACCACCACCAGGGAAACATGAGCAAATAGTAGCATTTTCAACAATGATTCTGGGGTATGAGTGTCTTCGTCTGAAACTTAATTATGGTATACCTAAAACCGCTACAGTGAAGCCAACAAATAAAATATCAGGTTACTACCCAGATGTTTTATTAATTAATTTTTCTAATTTGCTCAATGAACCACTGTGGGAGAAACAATCAATCCTCAGTCAATCAGATTCCATCCCATTAGTAATCGAAGTTGTCAGTACTAATTGGCGAGATGATTATCATAAAAAGTTTGCTGACTATGAAGAAATGGGTATCCCAGAATATTGGATTGTAGATTATGCAGCCTTGGGTAGTAAAGAGTTAATAGGCGACCCCAAACAGCCAACAATCACAATTTACTCTTTAAGTGATGAAGGGGAATATCGTGGTAAACAGTTTAGAGGAAATGAACGTATAGAATCCCCAACATTCTTCAATTTAAATCTAACTGTTGAGCAGATTTTTCAGTGCGTTATTGATTGATTAAAATTGCAAATTTCTCTTCAGAGTTCTTTCGTATATAAGCTTTTATAAAGTGAATATACAAAATTTAAAACCAACTGTAGCAAATTACAGCAGTTTGTCTCTTCTTGGAATACTGTAGAGACGTTACATGTAATACCATTTCACGAAATTACTGATAGAAATCGCTTCCTCTGCAACTCTGCTTCTGGTCGCCGAGCGAAGTCGAGGCGCTACTTGCATATCCGTATCATTTTTAAAGTGAAATGGTATAACGTCTCTACGTGGTTTTCATGATTTGACTATTGACTTGAATAATCTACCTGTTGATAAATTCATCCTTTAAAGCCCAACCCAAACTTGTTGGCTGTTGATAAACTCGCTTCAAAGTATTCACATCTCTAGCTGAAATAGTCGGTGGGTTGCGGACTTGGGCAAAATATAAAGCATCAGTTTGTGATGGACTATGACCCCAAATTCCCAAGGCGTGACCAAGTTCATGGCGTGCGGCTGCAACAACATAATTACCAGTCTGACTAGGACTTAAGAGAACAGTAAAACGGTGTAATAAAACTGTATTTTTGGTATACAAATGGTATGTAGTTAACGCAGAACGCGCCCGTGGAATTTTTTTATCTGGTGATAATTGTAATGGTGGTGCTTTTCGCTCAATTTTAATATCAGCAATTTCTGGATTTTCTACTACTTTTAAAGGTAAGTAAATATTCCATTCTTGTACAGCCTGCACAACATTTTTCACCCAGTCTTCCGCCTGTTGATTGCTAACATTTATTGGTCGTTCTATATAAACTTGAACTGGAAATTGTGACCAAACTAAATAACCTATTTCTTTTGTTGCAATTTGAGTAAAGTAATCGCCACTGTTTGTCTGATCATTCCACTGAACTAGACTAGGTGGTAAGGGATGGGGTTTTGCTGGAGGTAAAGAAGTGGCGCTAGATGAAAAGTGAGCAAAAATAATTAACAGCCCTGTACTTATAGTTAAGACAAAGGCTGTTAGTAATTTGCTCATATTCGGTGTTGGGTTTAGGGTCATTTTCCCCATTTCCCTATCCTTATTTGGGTAGCCAACCTGCACTTAAAACCACTGTTAAGCCGAGAAAAATCACTGTTAAAGCCCAAGTAATTCGGTTGAGGGTATTTTCTGCACTTTTGGTACTGCTAAATAATTGGGCTTGTCCACCAATAGCACCAATCCCATCGCCTTTGGGACTGTGCAGCAATACTAAAACAATCATTCCCAGGGCGGCTAATGCCCAAACAATTTGTACGATATTTGTAACTGTCATATTCGCAATCTCATTTATGGCGGTTTGAAAACAGATGTCGGAAGTTAAGGCTTCAAAAACTCTATTTTATTACTTTTAACTCTTAACTCCTAAGATTCTTAGCATAATTAGTTTTGAGGTCTGAGTGTTGAGTAATTTTGACTTTACTCAGCACTCAGCACTTTCAACTCAGCACTATTTTACAGACCAATTGGCATAGGAGTACGATCGCGTTTTAAGTCAAACTCGATTGGATTGACTAGCGATCGCCCGGTCATTTCTGGTGGCTGTGGTAGCTGTAAAATATCCAGAATGGTAGGTGCAATGTCGGCTAACTTGCCATCGTTACGTAGTTCGACATTCGTACCATGTCCAGGAATTTTCGCTTTTTCGCCTTCCACCAAAATCAAGGGTACTGGGTTGGTAGTATGCGCCGTCCAAGAGTTACCCTCTTCATCTAGCATATACTCAGCGTTACCGTGGTCGGCGGTAATCATTGTTGTCCCGCCTGCTTTGATAATGCTTTCTAGGAGGCGACCTACACAACGGTCAACTTCTTCAATCGCTGTAATTGTGGCTGGCATTTGACCAGTATGCCCCACCATGTCTGGGTTAGCATAGTTAATCACCACTAAGGAGTATATGCCTTTTTGAATGGCGGCGATCGCTACATCGGTGACGGCTGCGGCTGACATGACTGGCGCTTTGTCATAAGTCGCTACCATTGGACTGCTGACAAGTTCCCGGTCTTCCCCAGCAAAAGGTTCTTCTAAACCACCGTTGAAGAAGTAAGTGACGTGGGCGTATTTTTCGGTTTCCGCAGTCCGAAACTGTTTTAGACCGTGATTTGCAATGACTTCACCGAGAATATTAGTTAAATTCTGCGGCTCAAAGGCCACTGTCACGGGTAACTCTGGATCGTACTGGGTAAATGTCACAAAAGATAATGGTTGGATTCTCTGTCGCTCAAAGCCTGTAAATTCGGGACTAACAAAGGCTTGAGTCAACTGTCTCGCACGGTCAGGGCGGAAGTTGAAAAATATTACCCCATCTCCGGGAGCAATTGCACCGGGAGCAATACGGACTGGGTTAATAAATTCATCTGTCACCCCTTCGGCGTAAGATGCTTCCAAAACTTGTACGGCTGTTCGTCCATCGCCTGTACCGTCTTGGGTGATGACATCATAGGCTCTTTGAACACGATCCCAACGGCGATCGCGATCCATCGCATAATAACGACCGCTCAGGGTAGCAATGCGCCCAATCCCTACGCGATCGGTGTAATCTTGCAGTTGTTGAATCGCTTTTATACCTTCGTTGGGTGAGGTATCACGACCATCAGTAATCGCGTGGATACAAACTTCTGAAATTCGCTGATCCTTTGCTAAGTCAAGTAGTCCGAATAGGTGGGTAATATGTGAGTGTACCCCGCCATCAGAGCAAAGACCCACTAAGTGCAGCTTGCCATTTTGAGAACGAACTTCCTGGCAAATTTTAACCAGTGCAGGGTTACTAAGGATTGAACCGTCTTCCACTGCATCTGAGATGCGTACAAGTTCTTGTGGTACAACTCTCCCAGCGCCAATATTCAAATGACCAACTTCTGAGTTACCCATTTGACCCTCTGGCAAGCCTACGGCTTTTCCGGATGTGCGGATGAGGGTATGCGGGTACACCGCCCACAAGCTGTCCATAATTGGCGTTTTAGCAGCAACAATAGCGTTTCCTCGCGTCTCCTCGCAGTAGCCCCATCCGTCTAAAATGACTAGCACCACAGGAGCAACAGGTGCTTTGGTCATAGTAAAACTGCCCTTTACTTTTTGTAATACCCGAATGATACCACTGCTAACCACAGGTGCAAGTGAATTTGTGCTTAGTAACTTAATTTATGACTTATTGAGAGATTTTTTAGACTTTTTTTACTTTTCGCAACTGTTGCATATATTTTGTGATATCGCCAATGAATGAATAAGTTAGTAGTTAAGTAAAGGTACTACTACTAACTTGATAGTTTACTTTTTCTTGCCAGAAGTTTTAGCTGATTTAGCTGATTTTTTCGCAGCTTTTTCCGCCGCGATCGCCGCTAATTTGGCTTCTTCTTTTTCCTCGGCAATTTTTCTGAGGTAGTAGTGGTAATCTCCTAAATAAACCCGGAATTCCCCATCCCGAATTTCCACAATTTTGTTAGCCACCTGGGAGATAAAATAACGGTCGTGGGAAACTACAATCGCTGTCCCATCATAGTTTTGCAGTGCTTCTTCCAACATCTCTTTAGCTGGAATATCGAGATGGTTGGTAGGCTCATCTAAAATCAGTAAATTAGCTGGACGCAATAGCATTTTTGCCAATGCTAAACGAGCTTTTTCTCCCCCACTTAAGGCTTCAACCGATTTAAATACAGTGTCGCCAGTGAATAAAAACTTGCCGAGCAGTGTGCGAACTTCTTCGTTTTTCCAGTCAGGAACTTCATCGTGAATTGTTTCCATCACGGTCTTTTTCAAGTCCAAAGCTTCGGCTTGATTTTGTTCAAAGTAACCCGGAATAACGTTATGATCACCTAAGCTAACGATGCCTTCGCTGGGTGTTTCCGTACCCATAATGATTCGCAATAAGGTAGATTTCCCTGCGCCGTTGGGGCCTAAAAAAGCGATGCGATCGCCTCTTTCAATCAGCAAATTTGCACCCAGGAATAAGATTTTATCA
This sequence comes from Nostoc sp. FACHB-190, assembly GCF_014696905.1. NCBI lineage: Bacteria > Bacillati > Cyanobacteriota > Cyanophyceae > Nostocales > Nostocaceae > Nostoc > Nostoc sp. FACHB-190. The sequence goes on along the minus strand of NZ_JACJQW010000017.1, from coordinate 28,684 downwards.
TCATAAATATGAGTTAAATCCTTAATCTTCACAACTTCCCGACCACTGCGGGGTGCAGGAGGAAAGCGAAAATGTAAGGTTCTGACTCCACCAATGGGTGCTTCGATGCGCTCAATTTTGTCTAGTTGTTTTTCCCGGCTTTTGGCTTGGGTACTGCGGGTAGCACTAGCGCGGAATCTGTCAACAAAAGCTTGTTGTTTCTCAATTTCCTTTTGTTGGCGTTCGTAAGCATTCAGCTGCGCTACTTGATTTTCGGCTTTTTGTTGCAAATAAGCAGAATAGTTACCCAAGTATGTGCTAGAAACGCCGCGTTCAGTTTCGACAATTTGAGTGCAGAGGCGGTCTAAAAATTCGCGGTCGTGGGAAACTATCACCATTGGCGTTGTTAAGCCTTTGAGGTAATTTTCTAGCCACTCGATAGTTTCTAAGTCTAAATGGTTAGTCGGTTCGTCTAACAGTAATAAATCCGGTGCTTGCAGCAGGATTTTACCCAAACTCATTCGCATTTGCCAGCCACCAGAAAAAGCACTGACGAGGCGATCGCCATCTTCAGGATCAAATCCCATCTCTGGTAAAATCTTGCCGATGCGTGCTTCTAAACCGTAACCATCCAAAGCTTCAAACTGACGCTGCAAACGATCCAACTTGTTAATTAGTCTATCCAGTTCCTCTGGTGTCGCAGTTTGCATATCATGTTGCACTTGCGTCAGAGCTAACTGTACTTCGTTGGCTTCCTTAAATACTGTCCAAAATTCTTCTCTAACTGTGCGTCTGGGATCGACTTCAAACTCTTGATTGAGATAAGCAATATGTAAACTAGCAGGACGAATAATGTCGCCGGCGGTAGGTTCAATTTCCCCAGAGATAATTTTCAACTGGGTAGATTTTCCTGCGCCGTTAACGCCAACTAAGCCAATGCGATCGCCTGGTTTTACTTCCCAGTTGATATCCTTAAGGACTTCGCCTGTGGGATAAATTTTACTGATATGTTCGAGTCGCAGCATCGAGTTTCTCTCAGGGTAGGAAATTGATGGTTAAGGACGAAGTACCAACACCGTGTCCAATATTAACAAAAATTAACCAATAATTCTTCCCAAGAAGTCACAATCAAACCCAGACATCGCTTAATTTTGATTACTGATTAATTTTGTGCAGCTTGCTGTACTTCTTCAATACTTAAATCAAGTTCCGCCTCTACTTGTTCCACATTAAAACCCAATCTCAAAAGTCGAGAGACAATTCTCAACCTTTCTTGGCGTTTACCTTCTTCTATACCTTCCTGTCTACCTTGTTCTATACCTTCCTGAAAAGCTTCTTGATAAAATCGTGTTTTCTTTAAATCGCCTAATTCAAACATAGCCTGCATTTTGCCTTGATTACTGATTAATTTTGTGCAGCTTGTTGTACTTCTTCAATACTTAAATCAAGTTCCGCCGCTACTTGTTCCACAGTCAAACCCAACCTCAAAAGGCGAGAGACCATTCTCAACTTTTCTTGGCGTTGACCTTCTGCCATACCTTCCTGTCTACCTTCTTGTCTACCTTCCTGTCTACCTTGTTCTTTGCCTTCCTGTCTACCTTCTGCTATACCTTCCTGTCTACCTTGTTCTTTGCCTTCCTGAAAAGCTTCTTGATAAAATCGCGTTTGCTTTAAATCGCTTAATCCAAACATATTCTGTATTTCCTCTCTACTCATGTTCGGCAACTTGTAAATCAGAATCGTCTCTATTAATTGTAATAATTGCTGTTGTTGGCGTTGAGATGTTAACTCAAGTTTTGTTCTGGTAATTAACTCTGTAGCCTCGATGATTGCTGCGTTGGTATCAGCAATTACCAACTTGATTGTTGCTATACCAATTGGTAGTGATGCTGCATCGCCTAATTCATCCAAATAAATACATCGGACTCGCTGACTTTCAAAAAATTCTCGGTAATGTTTTATGTCTTGTGTATCTACACTTCTACTGGGGTATAAAACCACTGCACACCAGTTATTTGGCGGTCTATTTTGGCGTAAATATAAACAAATTTCGGCAAACAGTCTTGAATAAAAATCATCATCAGTTTGAAACTGTACCTCCACAAAGTAAATATGCTTTTCCTCATTTTGTACAGGTAGAAACACACCATCAATTCTGAAGGCTGTTTGTTTGATCTCAACTGATGAAAATTGATAGTATTCAGTATTTTCTGGAGAAGCACCAATGAGTTCAAAGAAGATATCGGGAAATTCTTGAAATAGGCGATAAAATATGCTGTCTGTTTTCACAGATTGAACAAAGGAAATAATGTTAATAGCTAATTATGTACTTTTTTGGGCTTCTGCACCATCTCTAACTTCTTGTACACGCTCTCTAGTTATCCCTAATACTCGTGAGATTGGCGCTAATAAACTATCATCAATCGGCTCTCCAGCATAAATACTATTGAGTTCGGTAGGAGAGATTTTAAAGGTATCGCAGAATTTGACAAATTCTTGATTGTTAAGGTCAAGTTCTTTTTGTCGCTCTTGTAGTAAAAGCGCGATCGCTCTCGCCCCATATTTAGGACGTTCACTAACTTTTATATATTTTTGTACTAAATAATTAACCTTAGTTATATCGCCACCAGTCTTTTTTAGTAAATCAGCACAAGCTTTTTTGAGAGCTTTTTTTAAAACTTCTTCTTCATTTAAAAAATAAAGAATTTCATTCACATATTCTTGCTTGAAGAAACCAACTAAACTACCTTTATGATAAACAGGTATATAAGATGTTTCGGGATTAGATTGCCAATCTAAAGGTTCGTTCCGTAACAATGACATAGCTGCACCTATAAAAATTTGATGCTCACCATTTTAAAACTATTTATACTGACTCGCCAGTAGTAAAATTTGGGATAAACCACTACTGGCTTAGATCCCTGACTTCTTTAAGAAGTCGGGGATCTGGTTTTTGAGGAACTGACACAATTAAACTGGAGACCAAGGGCCAACAATCTTGATTCCCTGCTGTTCTTTCTCCGCTAATTCTCTATTTAATATAAGTAATTTCTCTAAAATATCGTCGTTGGCATTAAAGCCATAAGCTTGTAACACTAATTTATCTAACTGTTGATGCAGTTTATAAAGCTGGCTAGTTGGTTCATCAAAAAAATTGTTGTAGAGTGTGGTGATTCCCCATTGCTTTGACTCCATTTGTTCTGTTCTGTATTTGTGCAATTCTTCAGCTTTGGTGCGAATTTGTTGAACTAATTTAGCGTCTGGAGTTTGTGGAAAGGGGAATTTTTCAAAGCAAGTTGTTGGTGTATATGCTGTAGTTTCACCTAAAGTTGATTTTTGTGCATTCATCCAAGTGCGATGTACTGTTGATGAAACAATGCCAAAAATATAAAAATCATCAGTGGTGAGAACAACTGATTTATCACCTGCTAACCAATGAAGAGGTACAAGAATAAAAATAGACCACTTAGATACTCTAGGAACAGTGAAGTAAAATTTTAATTTAGCAATTGAGGCTCTCATTACTTCATTAGTACGCTTGAATATCCACCATTTTCTTCTTAAATTTATTTCACGCTTCTTTAACCTTTCTGGCTTAACATAAGTTTCTATATGTCTGAAGGGTAGGATATAACTACTTGCTTCTTCAATAGACATATTTACAAAATCAATTATCCAGCGTTCTGGAGTACCATGAGGATTCTTAGCTAAATTTTCACCCATTGAAAATAATTTAAGAATTTTTTGATTTCTTGAATCATGTTCAATCCAAGCTTTTGCTTGCTCTTCTGTAACTATGAATCCTCTACCATTTGGCTCTACTCCACGAATACACCAAGCAGCATTGATTTTAAGGTAATTTGCCTTAGTAAAGTCAATAGTAGATTTTAATGAAGAGTTGATCGCTGGAACTAACCGATTATCTAAATATAAACTTTGGCTTGTTTTCTTGCTCCAGTTAACTACACTAACATGAACACTTGCTTCTCCAGACCAAGCTTGACTTGATATGGCATCATGAATATATCCATTATTATCAATAATGTAATCTAAAGCAGCTTCTCTATTTTTACCTTGACAAATTGAATTTGTAGCTACTAATCCTGCTCTTCCAGTTTCTCTAAGTTGTTCATGAGCCAATCGAAACCAATAGCAAGCAATATCTATTTGTTGATTTTTAATTTCTGTAAATTTCTCAAAAATTGCTCTGGTGTATTCATCACCTAACTCTTGTCTAATTCTATGACCACCCAAAAATGGAGGATTACCAATAATTGCATCAGCCTTTGTCCATTCACTAAACAGCGCATCTTGACAAACAATATTGTTATCTAAAGTATCCAAAGGTAAAGCAGGTTCAGTCAATTTTAAATTATCAATTGCAATCTTCCGCGCAATCATCAAAGTCACTCTAGCCAATTCCACCGCAAAAGGATTTGTATCCATCCCAAAAAAATTTAATGGTGTGACAAATCCTATTTGCATTTGTTTATCATTTGACCTACGACGCTGCGAAATTTTATCAAGCAATAACATTTCAATCCGCTTGAGTTCTTGATAAGCAATGTAAAGAAAATTTCCTGAACCACAAGCCGGATCAAGTACGCGATAACTTTGTAATTCTAATTGCAATGTTGACAATTCACCAATTGTATTAGCTGCTTCTATTTTTTCTTCCCAATAACGGCTAATTGTTGGACGGACAATTTTCATAATATCCGCTTCTGAGGTGTAGTGAATCCCTCTTGCATGGCGCTCTATTCTATCTATCGTACTTTCAAATAAACTACCAAAAATCGCTGGACGTACCTGACTCCAATTTTCTTTAGCTGATAACTCCAAAAAATTCAATTCTTCCTTGCTCAAATCAATAGGATGAATTATTGAAAATAAACCACCATTAAAATAATCAACTCCTTGATAGCGTCCAGCAGGTGTAATTCCGGGTTGATTCATCTCCCGAAATAAACCACCTAAAACATCATAAGAACTTGCGCCAGCAATACAATCTTCAACACAAGAAATAAACATATCACGAGGTAAAAGTTGTCTATCTTCTGCGAACATTGCTAATACACATTGCAGAATGAATCGTTGTGCTGTTAACTTTTCAATTCCCCGCCTTTCCAATTCAAGCAGCAACTCCCCCATACGACGAGCAGCACGTTCTGTCACCTCTACCTGATTATTGCGGAAAATAGGAGTTTTTTCTCCTAATTCCATAAAACCAAAGGCTCCTGCTCTTTCTGGTAGCTGCTCTAAGGTAATTACATCTACAGGTGTATCTAATTGAATATCAAAATCAAATATCCAAAACTCATCAAAATTACATAAAATTACATATTTCGGACGTTGCGGTACTAAACGTGTCCAATAATCAAATGCTTGAGAATAATGCTTACTCAAATCCTCCCCGCGCTTTTTCATTTCAATCAATACACGGGGTTTCCAAACTAAATCTGCAAAACCTGTTTTACCTTTTTTGCTACCTTTTTTAATTGCTTCTTCGTAACTAGCTCCTGCTTCTAATGCTCCTTCATGTCCAAAAGCTCGAAAAAAGCGATCCAAAAATGTTTGAGCTTCTTTTTTTTCTTGTCCTGTAATGTGATGCTTGCAAAAACTAACAAATTTATCCAAACTTTCCCGTGTTGCTACCATTTTTGATGAGGCATTAGCCTAAGTAATTGTAAGTATTTCAATGTTATAAATTAATCAGGAAAAATGGTAAAAAAATAGCTAAATTAAAAAACCGCCTGCGCGTTAAACATTACAACACATCAGACGGTTTTCAATTAAGTTAATTGTGAAACTAAAAATTAGTTCATTGTACCGGAAGCCGCTAACTCTGCCAAACGTTCTTGCTGATCTTGAGAGATACAAGATTGAATTACTGTCTCTAAATCACCTTCCAGAACAGGGTTTAAGGAGAAGTTTTGACCTAAGCGGTGGTCGGTAACGCGGTTATCTTTATAGTTATAAGTGCGAATCTTTTCCGATCGCGATCCTGTCCCAACCTGCGATCGCCGCATCGAAGTTACAGCTTCTTGTTGTTCGCGTAACTTCATTTCATACAGTTTCGCCCGCAAAATTTGCATCGCCCGTTCTTTGTTTTGCAACTGGCTACGCTCTTCCGTACAGAAAATTCTGATTCCTGTGGGTTTGTGCATCAAGTCAACGGCTGTTTCCACTTTGTTGACGTTTTGTCCACCAGCACCACCAGAACGAGCCGTTGTCATTTCAATATCTTTGGGGTCGATGTGAATTTCTACATCATCCACTTCTGGCATGATTGCAACAGTAGCGGTTGAAGTATGCACCCGTCCCCCAGCTTCTGTGACTGGTACACGCTGTACGCGATGCACTCCAGCTTCAAACTTTAACTGGCTGTAAACGTTGTCACCTTTAATTTCCAGAATGACTTCTTTCCAACCGCCCATTTCTCCCAAAGATTCGCTCGCCAGCGAAACTTTCCAACCTTGAGTTTGCGCGTAGCGAGTGTACATCCGCATCAAATCACCAGCCCAAATACTCGCTTCATCACCACCTGTCCCAGCGCGAATTTCCAACATGATATTCTTCTCATCGTTGGGGTCGCGGGGCAGTAATAATACTTTTAAGCGGGTTTCTAAGTATGCTATTTTTTCTTCTAATTCACTAACTTCCAGTGCGGCCATTTCTTGCATTTCTGGGTCACTGGCGGCTTCTTTATAAACCTGACGCGCTCCAATTAAGTCTTCTTGGGCTAGTTTCCAAGTTTCATAGGTATTCACTACCTCTTCCAAAGAAGAACGAGCCTTAGCTATTTGTTGATACTCATCTGGGTTTTTCGCGGTATCTGGGTCAGCAAGGCGGCGTGTCAGTTCATTAAAGGTTTGTTCAACAGATTTTAATTTCTCCAGCAGGTATGTTTCAGCCATAAGTGCGTTCACGAAGTGTGCGTTGAGCGCATTCGCTCCTTCAAATAACAACTTGGCTCAAAAAATGACAATCGACCCAGCATTCGCAGGGTCGTCGTTAACAGCAGAGCCAAACCGCTACTTTTTCTTTTTGTCGCCGGAGCCTTGCTCGCTTGACTTGCCGTATTTCCGCAGGAAGCGTTCTACGCGACCTTCGGTATCGATAATCTTTTGAGTACCAGTATAAAAAGGGTGATTTCCAGACCAAACGTCTACGTGCAATTCTGGCTTGGTAGAACCAATAGTCATAACAACTTTACCGTTGCAGTAGACTTTAGCATCTGGATACCACTGGGGATGAATATCAGGTTTAGCCATTGTTCCTTTTGTGGTGAATCTATATAAATTATAACTTTCAGTGGAATCTAGAGACTAGTACAGATCGGCGGAAATAAACAGATCATTTGGAATGGCTAAAAGGCTTGTGGTATCACTATTCTTTCTTTTTCCTTTTGACTTTTTACTTTTGCCTTGTTGTACTAGGGACAACAAAAATTACCCAATTCCCAAGACCCAATCCCTTATCGTTTGGAGTACTGAGGAGCTTTGCGAGCTTTGTGCAAACCGTATTTTTTGCGCTCTTTAGCTCTGGGATCGCGGGTGAGATAACCTTCGGTTTTTAAGGGTGAGCGATTTTCTGGGTCTAATTGACACAAAGCACGAGCTACACCCAAACGGATAGAATCAGCTTGACCAGTCAAGCCACCACCCTCAGCTTTCACCAAAATGTCATATTCGCTTTCCAAGCCAAGGGTTTCCAGAGGAGCTTTAATCACTCCCAAGTAATTCGCATTGAACTGGAAGTATAAATCTCCAGGCTTGCCATTGACTGTCAATTGACCGCTACCAGGCACAAGGCGGACTCGTGCAACTGCGGATTTACGGCGGCCAGTACCCCAGTAAACGGCACGACCGCTATTGGCTTCTGCTACTACCATTAACTTTCTTCTCCAGGAATTGTACTAATCTTTAATTCTTTAGGTTGTTGAGCTGCGTGGGGATGAGTCGGCCCTGCATAAACTTTGAGCTTGGTAAACAACTGCCGACCCAAGCTATTTTTAGGAAGCATACCTTTAATAGCATGTTCAAGAATCCGTTCGGGGATGCGCTGTTGCAGCTTGGCAAAAGTTTCGGTCTTCATCCCACCAGGACGGCCAGAGTGGCGACGATATAATTTTTGCGTCCGTTTTTTACCTGTGACTGCGATTTTCTCGGCATTAATCACAATCACAAAGTCACCAGTGTCCATGTGAGGTGTATATTCCGGTTTCTTTTTGCCTCGAAGAATCATAGCGATTTCGGTAGCGAGGCGACCAAGACGTTGGTCAGTAGCATCTACTACGTACCAATCATGCTCAAGTGAAGCTTGAGGCGGAAGGTAGGTTTTACTCATTTGTGTTTGTCCTTTGTTATTTTGCCCTTTGTCATTCGTCATTGAGTAATGACTGATGACCAATGACTAAAAACTAAATTTGGGCTGGGTATCGTACCAAATATCACAAGAAAAAGGAAAATCAGGATAGCCGACGCGCAACAAGCATAAACCCTGAGCAGGTGCGGCATATTTTACTTCTTCTCGGCGTTCTTCTTGCCAAATTTCGGTGAAGTTCGCCAGGGTGCGCTGTCCAGCACCTACTTGTACTAGCATTCCCACCAGCAGTCTAACCATGCCATATAAAAATCCATCTGCTTGAATTTCTAGATGGAGCAGTGACCCGCTACGATGACATTGGGCGGCTTGTACTTCTACCCAAGAATGTTTTCGCTTGGAACCTGCACGATGGAAAGCTGCTAAATGATGCTTGCCCAACAGAGGTTTCATGGCAGACTGAATTAATAATTCATCCAGTGGCTCATGATAATAATGCCAACTAAAGGGTTTAACGAACAAATTTGGTCGTTTTTCAGTGTATATCGTGTAGCGGTATCGCCGATAAGCCGCGCTAAAACGGGCGTGCCAAGCGTTACCTACGGGTGCTGAAGCCCTAATTATGATGTCTTGTGGCAGATAACTGTTGAGAACTGTTGCCCATTTCTGAGCCGGAATTAAACCTGTAGCATCAAAGTGGGCTACTTGTGCAGCAGCATGAACACCAGCATCAGTGCGTCCTGCACCATGTAGTGTGACATGATGACCAAGAATAGTCGCGATCGCTGTTTCGATTTCTTCTTGGACTGTACGCTGCCCCTTTTGCCTTTGCCAGCCATGAAAATGAGTACCTAGGTATTGAATTACCAAGGCAACTCTTTGAGTTTGTTGCGGCTGGTCAATTTCTAACATACAGATTTTGTCCTTTGTCACTTGTCCTTTGTCATTTGTTCAGTTTGATCAATGACTAATGACTAATGACTTAGACCAGTTCAATAATTGCCATTTCGGCATTGTCTCCACGCCGAGGCACGGTATGAAGAATCCGGGTGTAACCACCACTACGATTAGCATACCGAGTAGGAGCTTGTTCAAACAAAGCATGAACCAGTTGCTTGTCATATATGTAACCTAAAGCCGCCCGACGAGATGCTAAGGAGCCGTCTTTCGCTAAGGTAATCATTTTATCTACTTCACTCCGCAAAGCTTTCGCTCTAATCAAAGTGGTGGTAATTCGACCATGACGAACTAGCTCAGTGGTTAAGGTACGCAACAGAGCGCGACGCTGGTCAGCTGGTTTACCAAGTTTTTTAACCCGACAACGGTGACGCATAATAGTGGACTATGAACTATGAAAGGTTTTGCTTTAGCTGTGTTTGGAGCTTCTTTCCTGCGGTAAGGTAATACCCAAGCGTCGTTGCAACGCTTCTACCACCTCTTCCGCCGATTTTTGACCAAAGTTTTTGATTTCCAGCAAATCTTCTTGGGTAAAATCCAATAAGTCTGCCACAGAATTAACTTGTGCGCGTTTGAGACAGTTGTATGCCCGCACAGAAAGTTGCAATTCTTCGATGGGAATTTGAGCAGTTGGATCGTCTGGAACATCAGAACCAATATCTGTTGGTTCTAACGAAATGTCCTTCAGTGGGTTGAATAAATCTACCAAAATACTGGCAGCTGAGGATAGTGCTTCTTGGGGAGAGACACTGCCATTTGTCCAAACTTCTAATAACAGTCTGTCTTTGGTAATCGAGCCATCTGCACGGGCTTCTTCAACACTATAGTTGACTTTTCGCACTGGCATAAATACTGAGTCGATTTGCAAAAAGTCCAAAGAAGTGGCTTCTTCCCGTCCTCGTTCTACGGTACGATAACCCTTACCGCGTTCGATGCGAAATTCCATTTCCAGCTTACCGCCCTCAGCGAGAGTCGCAACATACTGGGTAGGATCAACAACTTCAACTTCACTAGGCAAATCAAAATGAGCGGCTGTGACTGTTGCTGGCCCGGTAACGAGTAATCTGCCAATTTGGGGTTGAGAAGAGTAACTTTTGAGAATAACTTCTTTCATTCTCATCAAGATTTCTAGCACGTCTTCCCGCACACCAGGAACTGTAGCAAACTCATGTGTCACACCTGCAATTCGCACTGCGGTCACGGCTGTTCCTTCCAAGTTGGACAACAACACCCGCCGCAGTGCATTACCCACAGTTGTACCTTGACCACGCTCTAGGGGTTCTAAGACAAACTTGCTGTAATGGCTCCGACTTTCTTCTGTACTTGACTCTACACATTCAATTTGAAACTGCGCCACGGAGTAGCCTCCCTTAATTAAGGTGCTGCTAACAATTAATTGCCTATTCAATTTACTTCTGCCCTCGGCTTGCTTCCGGCTGATCAAATTACCCAACTCTAGTGGGGTAGCTGACCTGCTGATGAAGCTTGTGGGCGATTATCCATAATTAATATGGTGTTGCGGATAGTGCAGCAGCTCTCCCTCTAGGAAGAGCTAACTTGCTTTTTACCACCCAAGCATCCAGAAGTTATTTACTATTTACTCTGCTTGATAGCTAAAAACCAAGACTTTAGTAGCTATGACAAGTGAATTTTTAATTGCAACTTCTGGTATTTGTTACCCAACAAGTTTTATCTAGACTCGACGGCGCTTTGGTGGACGGCAACCATTGTGAGGAATTGGGGTAATATCCCGAATCAGGGTAATTTCCAGCCCTGCTCCTTGCAGTGCGCGAATCGCAGTTTCTCTACCAGCACCAGGGCCACTGACCATCACTTCAATTTGACGCATTCCTTGGTCAATAGCACGACGGGCGGCGCTTTCAGCAGCAGTTTGGGCTGCAAAGGGAGTGCCTTTTTTGGCTCCTTTAAAACCACTGGAACCAGCACTTGCCCAGGAAATAACATCGCCGTTTTGATCAGTGATTGTGACAATGCTATTGTTGAAAGTAGATTGGATGTAAGCAAGTCCGTTGGGTACGTTCCGCTTTTGCTTTTTACTCCCAGTTTTTTTAGTTGGTTGTCTCGCCATATTTGTTTAGTTAATTTAAGGAAAAACTTGCTCTGTTGAGCAAGCAATGAACAATTATTTGCCAGGAGCCTTCTTCTTACCAGCCACTGTCTGCCTTCTACCACGACGGGTTCTAGCATTAGTACGAGTTCTTTGTCCTCTAACTGGTAAACCCATCCGGTGACGGCGACCTCTGTAGGTTCCGATGTCAATTAGACGCTTGATGTTCATCCCTTCCAAGCGTCGCAAGTCACCTTCTACTTGATAGTTACTTTCTATTTCTGCACGTAGGGCTGCGACATCGGCATCACTTAAGTCTTTCACACGAGTGTCTGGATTGACACTTGTAGCCGCCAGAATTTCCTGCGACCTTGATAATCCAATTCCATAAATGTAAGTTAGACCAATCTCTACGCGCTTGTCGCGTGGCAGGTCTACGCCGGCAATACGTGCCACAATAAATCTCTCCCTGTTGTTCTCGCAATTTCTCTTGGTTAAGATGTGGGTGATTGATATGCCACATCTAGGGGTTTTTTGGTGATTTTTTCCTAGTCACGGTTAACTTCCCAATACTGAGAGTGTTATCCTTGACGTTGTTTATGCTTGGGGTTAGAGCAAATCACCATAACGCGACCACGACGGCGAATCACGTTACACTTTTCGCAAATTTTTTTGACAGAGGCTCGAACTTTCATGCCTTTCTTAATTGACTCCAAATATAAAATTATAGCATTTCTAGAAAAATATTACAGTTAAGTAAATGAGAATCTCCCAACAAGTTGATTTTATGGTAAGATCCTTCACATATAACTAGTTTTTTCTGGATTTAATTATTTTTTCCGCAATCTATAGGTAATTCGGCCTTTTGTCAGGTCATAGGGAGTGAGTTCAACCTTGACGCGATCGCCTGGCAAAATCTTGATGTAGTTGCGGCGAATTTTTCCAGAAATGTGTGCCAGTACGTTAAAACCATTGTCCAGGTCTACACGAAACATCGCGTTTGGCAAGGACTCAGTAACCGTACCTTCCATTTCAATCAAATCTTGTTTAGACAACTTTTTTGTTCCTCAACTCAACAGTTTTCGGTTCATTGGCAGCTTTTATCTGCAACAGAACACAATTTGAGAAATATATCAACAGTTTATTAATATATCTTAGCTAAAATCGATCAGCATACTCTTGCCAGAGTTCAGTGAAGAATGGGGAGTAGTGAGTGGTGAATTTTATGATTCCCCATAACTACTCCTATATCTCCAGCTAGGAAACTAAAATTTGTTTCAATTCACTAGTGACTTCTTCTTGGGATTGATTACCATTGACTGTTAATAGCCTTTGGCGTTCACTATAGTAGTTGATCAAAGGTGCAGTTTCATTCCGGTACACTTCTAGACGACGACGAATCACCTCTTCGGTATCATCTTTTCTTCCTCTAGCCAGTAACCGTGAAATTACAATGTCATCTGGTGCATCTAAGTTAACTACTCTTTCGCCACCTTGAGCAGTTTTCGCTAACAATGCCTCTAAAAAAGCTGCTTGCGTCACTTTGCGAGGAAAACCGTCTAAAATCCAACCAGATTTGGCATCTGATTGACCTAGACGTTCCTCCACTAAATCTTGCACCAATTGATCAGGAACCAACTCACCGCTATCAACGTAACTTTGAGCTTTGACTCCCAAAGGAGTTTGCTCTTTCATGGCTTGCCTCAAGATTTCACCAGTGGAAATATGAGGGATATGCAGGTGTTCTGCCAAAACCTGAGCTTGAGTTCCTTTGCCCGCACCCGGTGGCCCCAAGAAGATTAGTCGCGTCACTATTGTTTCACCATTCCTTCATAACGCTGAGAAATAACGTAGGTTTGGACTTGTTTTGCGGTGTCAATTGCCACACCAACTAGAATTAACAATGAAGTAGCACCCAGTCCCTTGAAGGTTGGTACTTTCAACGCACTTTCCACGGCGGTAGGAATAATCGCAACCAAGCCTAAAAAGATAGCTCCCAAAAAAGTTAAGCGGTTAATAACTCGCTCAATATACTCACTGGTTGCTTTCCCTGGACGAATCCCAGGAATACTCGATCCCATTTTTTTCAAGTTTTGAGCTACATCAACTGGGTTGACAATCAATGAAGAGTAGAAGTAGCTAAAGAAAACAATGGAAGTTAAATACACCAAGGCATACACCCAAGGTGCAGAACCACCAGGGCTGAGATAGGTATTGACGATGTTCGCCAAGTCAGGATTTTTTGTAAAGTTGGCAATGAGTAATGGCAAACTCAAAATGGCAGCCGCAAAAATAATTGGCATCACACCACCAGAGTTGAGCCGCAGGGGTAGATAACTACGCTGTTCTGCCAAAACTCTTCTACCTACTTGACGACGAGCTGAAATGATGGGGATGCGGCGAATACCTTCCTGCACAAAGACAATGCCCACGATGGTGGCCAAGAAGACCAACACCAGCACAATTACCCGACCCACGATTTCTCGACCGCCAACTTGTACTAAGTCGATGGTGTCGCCTAGAGATTTGGGTAGCGAAGCAACAATGTTGACAAAAATCAACAATGATGCACCATTGCCAATACCTCGTTCTGTGATCAGTTCGGATGCCCACATAACAAACATAGAACCTGCGGTGAGAGCGATCGCAGTTTCAGCTACAAATAGCGGGCCAGGAGTTAAAGCAAATTGTTGCAAAAATAAGGCAGAAAAAGCCGTACTTTGGATAATTGCCCAACCTACAGTCACGTAGCGGGTAATTTGCGAAATTTTCCGCCTTCCTGCTTCGCCTTCGTTTTTCTGTAAATTTTCTAAAGATGGGATAGCCGCAGTCAGCAATTGGATGATAATGGACGCATTAATAAAGGGCAGAATCCCTAAAGCAAAGACTCCCAAAGTAGAAAGTCCCCGCCCAGAAAAGATATCCAATAAACCGAATATAGAATTGTTGCCGGAAATTGCTTCAGCAAATCTAGCTCGGTCAATTCCCGGTACAGGTAAAAAGATACCTAGGCGAACCAAAATTAAAATACCGACAGTAACAAGCAGCCTGCCTCTTAGCCCAGCTGCTTGTGCCATCTGCATAAAAGTTTCTTGAGCCGTTGGGGCTTTATCTCGACTGATCATAGAGTGCTACCTTTGTCGTGAACCAGGCACTGGAAGGGAGTTGGCAGGTATTTAAGTGCGCGGTTGGGCTTCACCCTAAAACTTCACAACTTCCTCCAGCTGCCTCAATTTTGCTACGAGCTTGACCTGTGAAAGCTGCCGCTTTGACGTTGAGGGCAACGTTCAATTCCCCATTACCCAAAATTTTCAATGGCCCTTTGGCAGAGGTTAAAATCCCGGCTGCTTTTAAGGATTCCAATGTTACTTCTGTGTTGGCAGGAAGAGAGGCTAACTTCTCTACATTTATCGTAGTGTAAATCTTGCGATTCACAAGTGGAAAGCCTTTCAGCTTGGGTATACGGCGGTACAATGGCTGTTGACCACCTTCAAACCCTGGTCTGGTACTACTACCAGAGCGAGATTTTTGACCCCGCATACCTAGACCGGCACTGGCACCTTGACCAGCAGAAATACCTCTGGCTACACGGCGACGGCGTTTTTTAGAGCCTTTTTGGGGCTTAACATCGTTGAGTCTCATGATGTTATTTGTATTGTTTACAAGAACTCGGTGAGTGAAGCTCTACTAAATGTAGAGTTTGTCAATAGCGATACCACGGTCTTCAGCAACTTCCGCCAAAGTACGCAGGGTAGATAAAGCGTTAACTGCGGCTCTAGCATTATTGAGTGGGTTGTTAGAACCAAGTTGTTTAGCAAGAACGTTGCGAACTCCGGCTAATTCCAATACAGTCCGCACAGCACCACCAGCAATTACACCGGTACCAGGTGCGGCTGGGCGCATGATGACTTTTGCACCACCACCAACGCCATCAATGGGATGCGGAATGGAATTAGATTTGGTAATCGGAATGTCAATGAGATGTTTTTTGCCATCGGCTACGCCTTTTTTCACAGCACCGATAACATCTGAGGCTTTACCTACTCCCACACCGACTTGACCGCGTTCGTTCCCAACAACGACAATGGCACGGAAGCTGAGTTTTTTACCACCCTTAACTACCTTGCTCACCCGTCGGATTTGGATGACGCGCTCTTGCCAGTTAGTTTCTTCTTTTTTTGCGCGGTTAGCTTTACGACGACCTGTTGCCATAATTCATGCTCTCTAAATGTCATTTGTCAATTGTCATTTGTCAGTTGTCACTTGTCCTTTGTCATTTACCTAATGACCAATGACCAATGACTAATGACTAATGACTTTAAAAATCTAAACCAGCTTCGCGTGCAGCATCCGCTAGTGTTTTGATGCGGCCGTGGTATATGTTACCACCACGATCAAAAACTACTTTTGTAATGCCCTTTTCTAATGCGCGGGCTGCGATTAACTTACCAACTTGCGCTGAGGCTTCGCAGTTAGCGCCAGAAGCTAAATTTGCTTTTAACTCTGCATCTAAAGTTGATGCTGCCACTAAAGTATGATGCTGAGTATCATCAATTACTTGGGCGTAAATATGTTGGTGAGAACGAAATACGGATAGGCGTGGGCGTTCGGGAGAGCCGTTTACCTTGCCACGAACGCGGCGGTGGCGGCGCTGTTTGGATTCTCTACGAGTAAGTTTCATGTTTATTTCTTACCTTTACCTCCGGTCTTACCAGCTTTGCGTCTGACTACTTCACCCGCATAGCGAATACCTTTACCTTTGTAGGGTTCTGGTGGTCGGACGGCACGAATCTTAGCGGCTGTATTACCGACTATTTCTTTGTCGTAACCACTAACGATGACGTTAGTGTTATTCTCTACGGCAAACTGAATACCATCTGGTGGCTCAATCTGTACTTGGTGACTGAAACCCATGTTTAACACCAGGTTGCGTCCTTGTACTTGGGCGCGATAACCAACCCCTTGAATTTCCAAACGACGTTGAAAACCTTGGGAAACTCCCTCTACCATGTTGGCTACCAATGTCCGGCTTAAACCGTGCATTTGGCGAGAGGTACGGGAATCATCTTTACGAACTACTTGTAAGGTTTCGCCTTCCTGGCTCACTGTTACTTGAACAGGTAAATCCCGTGAAAGCTCACCTTTGGGGCCTTTGACCACAACCTTAGTGCCATCAATTGTGATTTGCACTTTGGCGGGAATAGTAATTGGTCGTTTACCAATACGAGACATGATCTTTTGTCCTTTGTTATTTGTCCTTTGTTATTTGTCCTTTGTCCTTTGTCCTTTACTAATGACCAATGACTAATGACAAATGACTAATGACTACCAGACGTAGCAAAGTACTTCACCACCCAAATTCTGACGGCGAGCTTCACGGTCAGTCATAATGCCACTGGAGGTAGAAATAATGGCAATACCGATACCGCCTAATACTCTGGGTAGTTCTTTTCGGTTGGAATAAACACGTAAACCAGGTTTACTGATCCGTTTGAGGGCAGTAATCAAAGGCTGACGATTTTTCCCTTTGTATTTTAGGGCAATCACCAAGTGCCGTTTTACGCCTTCTTCGGCTTCTGTATATTCTGAAATGAATCCTTCTTCTTGTAGTACTTTGGCAATACTACGGGTCATTTTAGTGGCTGGCACTTGTGTTGTTTGATGCCTTGCCATATTGGCATTGCGGATGCGCGTCAGCATATCTGCAATTGTGTCGTTAGCCGCCATCGTTCCCTCTTTAGATGAACTTATTGATCGCGAAAGGGCATTCCCAATTCTTTGAGTAAAGCGCGGCCCTCTTCGTCATTTTTTGCTGTAGTAATAATCGAAATATCCAGACCACGAACTTGATCAATGCTATCGTATTCGACTTCTGGAAAGATTAGCTGTTCTCTTACGCCGAGAGTATAGTTACCACGGCCGTCAAAGCTTTTAGGGCTAATACCACGAAAGTCACGAATTCTTGGTAGTGTCAAGCTGATCAAGCGGTCGAGGAAAGCATACATTCTCTCGCCTCTGAGTGTGACCATAATCCCGACGGGCATACCTTGGCGAATTTTAAAGCCTGCGATCGCTTTTTTCGCTCTTGTCACTACGGGTTTTTGACCAGTAATGAGCGCAATTTCGTTGATAGAAGCTTCCAAAGCCTTAGCATTTTGTGCTGCTTCGCCCAAACCTCGGTTCACAGTTACCTTGACCAACTTCGGTACTTGATGAACGTTGGTGTATTGAAACTGATTTGTGAGTTTCGGGACGATTGTCTCTTGATATAAAGTTTTGAGTCTTGTTGTCGCCATAGTTTTTGTCCTGAGATCCCTGGGCTTGGTCAGGGAAGATTATAGAGGATGAAGATAAAATAAGTAATATTTATACTTCAGGCTTTCAGCTTCATCCTTAATCAATAATCTCGCCAGTTTTTTTGAGTTTTCGCACCTTCTTGCCTTCGGGGGTAAAGGTGTAGCAAACGCGACTAGCGACATTTTGTTTGGTGGAATAGAGCATCACGTTAGAACTGTGGATTGGGTACTCTTGAGTTACAATCCGTCCAGATTCCCCTTCTTGTTGGGGTTTAACGTGCTTGGTCTTAATGTTGACACCTTTAACAATGACTTTGCTCAGTTGGGGCAATGCTTTAATCACTTCGCCAACTTTGCCTTTGTCTTTGCCGGCAATTACTTGCACGGTGTCACCAGTTTTGACGTGCATTTTATAGAATACTTTTTCCTTTTGGATAGGCATTACAGCACCTCCGGAGCCAGAGAAACAATTTTAGTAAAGTTCTTGTCGCGGAGTTCCCGTGCTACTGGGCCAAATACCCGTGTACCTCTAGGATTACCTTCTTTATTGATGATCACGGCGGCGTTATCATCAAAGCGAATAGTCATACCGCTATCACGACGAATGTTATGGCGGGTGCGAACAATCACAGCTTCCACAACATCTGATTTTTTCACAGCCATGTTGGGGATGGCATCTTTGACAACAGCAATAATGCGATCGCCGATAAAACCGTAACGGCTATTACCAGCACCTAACACCCGGATACACATTAGTTTCCGTGCGCCACTGTTATCTGCCACATTTAAGTAAGTTTGGGGTTGAATCACAATTGGTCTCCCTTGTGCAGTTGTTAGTGAAGTAACAACTTATGAGTTTTTAGTGTTGAGGATTTCTGTGACTTGCCAGCGTTTGGTTTTGCTCAGGGGTCTGGTTTCTTGAATCCGCACGCGATCGCCCACTTTGCATTTGTTTTCTTCATCATGAGCTTTATAGCGGCGGGTTTTCACTACAATCTTGCCGTATTTGGGATGGGGAGCGCGGTTTTCGATGGCAACTACCACCGTTTTTTGCATTTTGTCGCTCACTACCAACCCAACTCGTTCTTTGATTGCCATAATCTCTTAGTTCTCTTCTTTAGGAGTTTGACTTGCTGCCCGTTTGCGCTCTCCCTCTACTGTCAACAGTTGGGCAAGGCGATGGCGAGCGTGGCGGAATTGGTGGGGTTTTTCTAGTTGTCTGGTTGCCTTTTGCAAGCGCAACTGAAACAGTTGTTTTTTAGTGGCGGCAATTTCCGCAGCTAATTGTTCGTCACTTAATTCTCTTGCTTCTGAAATCTTAGGAAGCGGCATAACCTACTCCTGCTCCTCTTCTATTTGAGGGCGCACAATAAATTTAGTTTTAATTGGCAGTTTGTATGCAGCTAGGCGCATAGCTTCACGGGCGATTTCTTCAGAAACCCCAGCGATTTCAAATAAAATCCGCCCTGGCTTCACTACTGCTACCCAAAACTCTGGATTACCTTTACCAGAACCCATCCGTGTTTCTGCTGGACGCATGGTTACAGGCTTATCTGGGAATATCCGAATCCAGATTTTACCACCCCGGCGGATATAACGTGTCATCGCCCGACGGGAAGCTTCGATTTGTCGAGAGGTAATCCAAGCTGGTTCTTGGGCTTGGAGGGCAAAATCGCCAAAGTTGAGGGTGCTACCCCGGTGGGCTAGACCCGCCATTCGCCCGCGCTGTTGTTTGCGGAATTTAGTTCTTCTAGGACTTAACATGATTTTTCATCTGTCGTTTGTCATTTGTCATTTGTCATTTGTCATTACTCAGGACTAATGACAAATAACGATTTAGCCTTCATTGGAACGGTCTTCAAACTGCTGACGACGGCGCTGTTGTTGACGGCGACGCGGCTCACGTTCGCGGGTGGCGGGTTGGGGTTGAGTTTCTTCCTGTCCAGGAATAATTTCTCCTTTAAATACCCACACTTTGATGCCCAAAATACCGTAAACGGTTTTGGCTGTGCAGTAAGCGTAGTCAATATCAGCCCGTAAGGTGTGTAGAGGTACTCTACCTTCGCGCGTCCATTCTGTCCGGGCAATTTCCGCACCGTTGAGCCGACCACTGACTTGAATTTTAATTCCTTGAATACCAGCACGTTGCGCCCGTTGAATTGCTTGGCGGACTACGCGACGGAAGGAAACCCGACGTTCTAATTGTTGGGCGATGTATTCCGAAATTAAGTAAGCATCGGCATCAACTCGTTGAACTTCGACGACGTTAATCCGAATCTGGCGAGTACCGCCTAATAAATCTTGCAGTCCAGTACGTAAGGATTCGATACCTTGTCCACCACGACCTACAACTACACCAGGGCGGGCTGTGCGTACTTCTAAATCAATTTGGTCTGCTTTGCGCTCAATTCTAACTTCGGAAATACCAGCGTTGTTTTGAGCGAGTCTACCCAGTTTTTGTTCGATGTAATTACGTAGTTTGTAATCTTCTTGTAAAAGTTCTGGATAGCGTTCAGGATCTGCGTACCACCGGGATTGGTGTTCTTGGGTAATTCCGAGGCGAAAGCCAACTGGATGAATTTTTTGTCCCACAAATGCTTCCTCTAAAGTTCTGGTAATTATTCCACAGTCTCACCAGCAGCTACAGCTACTGTGATGTGACATGTAGGTTTGCGAATTTGGTAAGCTCGACCTTGCGCTCTAGGTTGGAAACGTTTTAGGACTGGGCCTTGATCGGCATAAGCTTGAGTAATTACCAGTTGGGCGCGGTCTAGACCTGCATTGTGTTCAGCATTGGCGGCTGCGCTTCTAATTAGTTTTAGTACTGGTTCACAAGCCCGATAAGGCATAAATTCCAGAATAATTAACGCTTCTCTGTAAGACCGCCCCCGAATTTGATCGAGTACGCGACGCACTTTAAAGGGAGACATGCGTATATAACGGGCGATCGCTTTTACTTCTGTAGTATTAGTTGCCATGTTTTTCTCCTTGTCGTTTGTCATTCGTCATCTGTCATTTGTCATTTGTCAGTTGCAAAGGACTAATGACAATAGACAAAGAACAAACTATCTACCCGCTTTTTTGTCACTTTTGCCATGACCCCTGTAGGTGCGTGTTGGGGCGAATTCTCCCAACTTATGACCTACCATCTGATCGCTGATAAACACGGGGACGTGTTGTCTACCATTGTGAACAGCGATCGTATGTCCCACCATCTGGGGCAGAATTGTTGAGGCTCTTGACCAAGTTTTAATGACTTGCTTTTCGTTTCTCTCGTTCAGCTTTTCAATTTTGCTGAGTAAGTGATCGGCAACGAAAGGCCCTTTTTTTAGTGAACGACCCATAGTTAAATTTTGGTTTTAGGATTTGGGCTTTTGGATTTATTTAGTTGGATTTTAGATAATTTCTCAATCTAAAATCCAAAATTTCAAATCTAAAATTTTAAGACTGACGACCACCACGACCGCGCTTAGAAGATTTACGACGACGGCGTACAATCAATCTACTGCTAGGTTTCTTGGGCTTGCGTGTCTTGGCTCCCAATGTTGGTTTACCCCAAGGTGTGACTGGGCCAGAACGACCAATGGGCGCTCTACCTTCACCACCACCATGTGGGTGATCAACTGGGTTCATGACGCTACCTCTAACTTTCGGGCGGCGACCTTTCCAGCGATTACGTCCAGCTTTACCTGCACTCAGGTTTCTAAAGTCCGTGTTGCCTACTTGCCCGATGGTAGCGTAGCATTCACGCCGCACCATCCGCACTTCCCCAGAAGGCAACTTGAGGGTGACATAATTACCTTCTTTCGCCACTACTTGCGCTGTCGCACCAGCAGCACGAACAATTTGACCACCCTTACCCGCAGTCAGTTCTACGTTATGTACGTTTGTACCTAAAGGAATGTTTGCCAGTGGTAAAGCATTACCATCTTCAATGGGAGACTCAGGTCCAGCCATTAAGGTTTTACCTACAGTCAAGCCATTCGGTTGCAGGATATAGCGTTTTTCCCCATCCTGATATTGCAGTAGGGCAATACGAGCGTTGCGGTTGGGATCGTACTCGATCGCTAACACTGTAGCG
The DNA here is from genome assembly GCF_014696905.1 of Nostoc sp. FACHB-190. NCBI lineage: Bacteria > Bacillati > Cyanobacteriota > Cyanophyceae > Nostocales > Nostocaceae > Nostoc > Nostoc sp. FACHB-190. Next base: position 6,978 of record NZ_JACJQW010000017.1, on the reverse strand, counting down.
GGAATGTTACGCTTATCTCTTTTAAAATCAATAATTCGATAAAGTCTTTTATGGCCGCCACCCCGGCGACGGCTGGTTATCCGCCCTTGATTGTTGCGACCTTTGGCGCGATGGACGTACACCGTCAGAGACTTTTCTGGATCTTTTTTAGTAATTTCCGAAAAGTCGGAGATTGTAACTTGACGAGTACTGGGGGTATAAGGGCGATAAGAACGAGTACCCATTTTTTGTTAGACCTCTGGGAATAGAATCTGTCTAATCTTTTGTGCGTCCCCAGGTGAGACGGTGACAATAGCTTTCTTATATTGGGGCTTGTAGCCAATAAATTTGCCCACGCGACGTTTTTTCCGTGGCTGTGTAGCAGTGTTGATTTTGACTACTTTGACTTGAAACAAGTCTTCGATCGCTGCTTTAATATCTGGCTTGGTAGCTTTCAGAACTACTTCAAAAGTGTATTGATTCTGTTCCATCAGAATCGTTGCTTTTTCGGTGACAATCGGGCGACGCACCAAGTCAGGCAGATCACGGGGCGCAATCTTAGGCATTGTAGACCTCCTGAATTTTTTCTAATGCTGGTGCTGTAACCACAAGCTTGTCAGCGTGCAGCAAATCATAAACATTTAACTGATCTGCGGCAATAATTTTTAAGTTCTCGACGTTGCGTCCTGACAGATAAACGGTTTCGGCAATTTCAGACAAAATTAACAGTGTCTTTTGTTCTGGGCTTACTCCCCAACGCACTAAAGCTGCCAATAAATCTTTAGTTTTCGGACGAGAAAGTTCGTTGCTAAATTCTTCGACCACAATCAAATCATCAGCACGGCTCACGAAGGCTGTGCGTAATGCCAACCGCCGTTCTTTCCGGTTCATTTTCAGGTCGTAATCTCTGGGTTTAGGCCCAAAAATCACACCACCACCACGCCATAAGGGTGAACGAATCGAACCAGCACGAGCGCGACCTGTGCCTTTTTGCCGCCAAGGTTTGCGGCCACCACCTCTAACTTCTGCGCGAGTTTTTGTACTAGCGGTTCCTTGACGAGCATTGGTTGTTTGTCTAACCAAGGCACGATGTACAATATGGGCCGCTGTTTCTTCTTTGGCAACTCGCAAGTCGAACGTCTTTTGTCCGACTTCCTCTCCTTGCCAGTTTTTAACTACAGTCTCAACCATTTTTTTGTCCTTTGTCATTTGTCTTTTGTCATTAGTCCTTTGTCATTTGTCTTTAGCTAATAACCAATGACTAATGACCATTGACGATTGACTATTTACCAACTTTCTTTGCGGGTACAACACTCACTAAGGAACCTGGTTTACCAGGAATTGCACCTTTAATGAGTAATAAGTTGCGTTCTGCGTCTACACGCACAACTGTCAATTTACTAATGGTGACGCGGGTACCGCCCAAGCGCCCTGCCATTCTTTTTCCTGGATACACACGACCGGGTGTTGTACCAGCACCAATGGAACCGGGCGCTCTGTGGTTTTTAGAACCGTGAGACATTGGCCCGCGACCAAAGTTATTCCGCTTTTGGTTGCCTGCAAAACCGCGACCGATACTTGTACCAATTACATCTACGATTTGACCAGCAGTAAAAATATCTGCTTTGATTTCTTGACCTAATGTATATTCGCTGGAATTATCTATGCGAAACTCACTCAGGTGACGTAAAGCTGGCGCTGATGATTTGGCTAAGTGACCCAATACGGGTTTATTGAGAGCTTTTGGTTTAACTTCGCCATAACCAAGTTGAATGGCGGTATAACCGTCAGTTTGCTTTGTTTTGACTTGTGTAACAGTGCATGGCCCTGCTTGAACAACAGTGACAGGAATTGCTACTCCTGCCTCGTCAAATATTTGGGTCATGCCCAGCTTGGTGCCGAGAATACCTACAGACACAGTAACTGGTTCTCCTTTTTACTTACTGAGCAGATTCATCGGGATGTTCGGTGGTTTTCTGACTGAGGGAGGACGATCCTCAGTAATTTCCAGCAACTAATGTTGCTTTCTCTTATCCAGAAAACAAAAACCGTTCCCTAAATTTTGGTTGAATCCGTTTACCTGAATTCAGTTGCTTACTAGAACAGCCATGAGTTGCTTCCAAACGGATCACAAATCTCTGTTTTTAAGGCAATGCTCTAAAGCTTTGCTTTTCGTGCAGCAATGCTCTCGTCCAAGCAGTTGCTTAGGCACTTTTTGGAGGCTGCTTTTTTGGTGGCCTCCTTGTGGTAGAAGGACTTAAGTAGTTAATTACCACTCAGTATCCCTATAACTAAGGCTTTTGTACTACTACAGCACTAGTATTACAACTCAGTTTCTACGTTCAGGATTACCTTAAACTACTGTTCAAGGTTTTGCCTGGTTTATCCGGGTTACAGGAAAGAATCCAAATTGTATCCGGCTTATGGCTTTGATTACTTCGCCATAATTATATTTGGTGAACATCAAGGCTTTTTTAGTTTAGCAGTCTCTTGGTAGCTTGGCTTAACTTAATAACTTGATTCTGTTTAATCAGAGGTTAGATGTTACGCTCATACGACTCACCAGGGAAGGCTTTATTTTGCCGTTTGGTCACAATCTCACATTATAGATGAGGGGTGTGATGTTTGTCGAGTATTTTGTCAGGACTCACTCAAGGGTTTTGAATCAGGTCAGGTCACTGAGCGCAGTCGAAGTGACCTGACCTGATTTAAAACCCTGACACTGTTCGGTTGACGCTCACGGCGCAGCCCTATGCCCTTTTACCCAGTCTCCACAGAAAATCTTGGTGTGTAAGTCCTGAGTAAGTTGCATATATCTATATTATTAGGTGAATAAAATAAGCTTTTAGAAGTGATTTGCTTTGTTGGGCAATACTTTGGCAAGTTTTGGACTAGTTGCTATCTGAAGACACCTTAAATATTTTACTTAACAGTAAATAATAGAGATATGTAAGTGGGATAGGATAAACGAAAATCTATGGCACTGATTACCACTGGCAATGGTTTAATCCGAGATTTGGAGAAATTTGGCGCTCTCGGTACGTACGTCCCTTTAGAGGGAGGTTTTGAAGGTCGATATCGCCGCCGACTGCGTGCTGCTGGCTATGTGACTTTAAATATAACTGCTAGGGGATTGGGCGATGTAGCGGCCTATCTTACTGGAGTTCATGGTGTGAGACCGCCTCACTTGGGTAAGAAAAGTACTGGTAGTGGTGCGGCTGTGGGTAGTGTCTACTATTTACCCCCAATTGTTAACTATCAGTTAGAACAGTTACCACCAAAATCTAAGGGTTTGGTGCTGTGGATCATTGAAGGGCATATTCTGTCTGATCAAGAAATTGAGTTTTTAGCAGAATTGCCGAAACTGGAACCCAAAGTCAAAGTAGTGGTGGAAAGAGGCGGTAGTCGTGCTTTCAAATGGAAGCCTTTGACAGCTACCTTCGCGGTTAGTTCTCAGGCTGTGTAATTTTTTCGATTACAACAAAGGCGATCGCATTTCTGATTTTACAGGTGCGATCGCCTTTGTTTTTCATGAGCAAAATAACTCCGGCTCAACGTGAAAAAACTGTCCTAAAACCTTGGCCTGTTCTTCTGTGATTTCTTGCTCTCCATCAAGTAACTTAGTCACTATCTCACTTGAACCCAGTACTTCCACCAAATCAGATGGCTGTAAATTTCGAGCATCCATCAAATGCAACAGTCTGGAACAAGAAGTTGAAGCATTAAGTTGATAGTGCTTTGCTTCAAAGTCTTCGATGAGTTTGACTAATAGTTCTAACAAGATATCTTCTTCTGGACTCAAGTCAGGACGAGCCAATAATTCTTCAACCACTGCCAGAAATTGCTCATTTTCCGACTCAGTTTTGATAATGCGGGGTTGATAGTGTAACAATAACTCACCGTAAATTGTGGAATTAATAGTATGGGTCATGCTTCCAGTCGTCTTTGTCATAATTGGCATGAGTCAAAACGTACTTGATGTAGATAACCTGCTTCTCGTAATTAATACTGGTAATTAAGCGATATTTATTGCCTTTAATATTAAAAACTGTAAAGTTACTAACAGCTTCAGCTTTTGGGTAGACTGTTTGAACCTCAATCAGATTAGCCCAGTTTGCTTTGCTTGCTGTCTGAAACCAGTCATCAAGTGCTTCACAAGAATCAGCATGTATTTGGCAAAATTCTCGAAGCGGTTTACGACTTATGACGTGCATCATATAATCATTTTATTTTTTAATATCCTCGGCGAGTATTCACCGGGCTTTTACTTGATCAGACTACTCAACATCAAGTAAAAAACAAAATTGCACCTACACCGTAAACCTGCGGTGTAGGTGCAATTTTTTGGGAGAAGTTGCGATTATATTTATAAACATGCCATTGCGATTAACATACGCGCAATAATACCTTTGATAAATATTCAATAAATCTAAGGTCATAGCAACTATGATAACCCTATTGACCCTTTAAAAATAGTACGTACAATTATACGTAGTCAATAATTTCATGAAATCTCCTTGGCTGAAAACGCATAAATTATGGTTTTAGGCAATTTTGGCAATATTTACTCAGATGAGCTAATTACTGCCACTGAGTTAAATCGTCAGCCTGGGCGAGTTCTAGACAAAGCTTTAGAACGTCCGGTGACAATTACTCGCAATGATCATGCTTTTGCTTTGTTGCGTAGAGAGGAAGTAACTTCTTTGGTGAAAGCAGCTACTCAAAGTCAAGCTGTCTTTGAAGGATTAACTGTTGCTTTTTCTTTATTACTAGGGAAAGAAATCGGCTTTGAACATCCTTATGGATGGTTGAGTGTGTTTGATGCGGATGATTTGCAAGAGTTTATCAAGGAGCTAAGTGAAGCTTTTCGGTTGATAGATTCTTCAACTACAGCATGGGAGATGATTGAGGCGCTCATCCATGAATGGCATGAAAGTGCTATTGCTATATTTAGTCCTGAACTAGCAGCAGCTTTTAGTGCTGAAACTGATGAAATACCATTAACCAAACCATCTGCTCATAGTGCTGAGTAAGGGTATATGTCAGATAACCAAGAAGAAAACCCCATAGTAGAAAATGTAGAGCCGCCTGAAGTGAAACTGACTGCCCCTGCATTATCTGAGAGAGAAAGCACTTGGTTGGTAGTAGCTAAAAATCGTCGAGTTAATCGGGACTGGGAAGCTTTAATGCAACGTTATCCAGAAAACTCTCTGCGCTGTTATGAGGATTTATGTTCTACACCAACAAGCAGACAGCCAGGACGTGTTTTTCCTTTGAAGGGTAAAACTTACAAAGGAGTATGGGAATATGAAGTCACAAAAGGAGACAGAGTATTTTACATTCCTGATGAGCAGCAATTGAAGGTTATTGTTTATTACGCGGGAAAACACCCTAATATTGCACCCATACCGTAAACCTGTGGTGATCACTTATTTTTTGGTAGAAGTTGCGATTATGTTTAGAAAAACTGCGATCGCACATCTGTTAAGTGCCGCGATACCTTTGAGAACTATTCAATAAATCTCAGGTCATAGCAACTTACAGGCTTTGCCGTGTTAGCTGAATGTCACACAGCATCGGAAGTAAAATGACCTTAAAAGAAAATATGTAATTACTGCGTAATTTTTTAGTAGAGTATTTACTATGGTTTAGTTAAAAGTTGTAATGTCTAATAAAAAACTTCATTTGTTAGAGTTCGCAGAATGGGTAGCACTCACTTCTTCACTTTTAGTGGTAACAGTATCTATCATAACTAAGCAGTTTATACTTCCAGGAGTTCCATTGATAGCAGCCCTCTCACTCAGCTTGATCAATCGAAAACAATTGCAAAGACAGATAAAACATCATCAAAATGCTATCAATCAGATACATAAAGATATTAACTTACTGAACCAGCAATACCGATTTTCATCCAGTTTAGACGCAGATAATGATAACCTTGATTTAACATTAATTGATTTAAAACAACAAAACAATAATCAAACACAAACCATCAATAACATTTATTATCACTTGGAAAATATAAAAAGTAATTTTAAAGAAACAAGAGATATATTGGAAAACCATATTTACCTTACAGGAAATCTTCTCGGCACAACCAATAATTTATTTTCAAGAGTTGATGACTTACAACAAAAGATAGAAAATATAGAAATAAATAATTCTAATTTTTCCGAACAAATATTTCACAATAATAAATTTATTGAAACTCAAATCAGCCAGCTTAATCAGCAAATATTAAAACTTCATTCAGTTTATGAATATCGATTAGTAATTAATCGTTATGAAAGCCGTAAGTATTTATTAGATGCTTTAGAGATTGCCACTGAACGCTTAATTTTAGTTTGTCCCTGGATTTCTAATTATGCTGTTGATGATATTGTAATAAACAAAATTGAAAATCTTTTAGACAAGAATGTAACTATTGAAATAGGCTGGGGATATTTAGGTGATAAACGAAATGGAGAGTTAAAGAAAGGATGGAAGTATAATGCTCTGTCGAGGATAAAACAGTTAGAACATAAATATCTAGGTAAGTGCAAACTAAAATTATTAGGTACACATGAAAAGTTTTTAGTTTGTGATAATAAATTTGCTATGTTAGGCAGTCATAATTTCCTGACTTCAAATGATTCCTCTAATGAGCGTGAAATAGGAATATTGACAAATGATACATACATTATAAAAAGTCTGATCAATAGGTTCGACACAGCGATAAATTTGGAAGTGGAATCATATCCTAAAGCAAACGAGATACCATTACCTCCTTTTCCATCACCTAAAATATTATTTTCTTCTAACTCGTTAAAAACTAACTCACCAGGTTATAATTCCAGCTACTTCCAAGCTGTAACAGAAGAAGCAGATCCTGATGATATTCCCTTTACTCACTTCTTGCACCTGGAAATATGAATGTCAAAACCACAACTACGTGCAAGAGGAGTTAGGCGTTCAATATTAAGTAAAAGAAGATACACAACTATATGAGGAAAAATAGAC
>NZ_JACJQW010000016.1:0-161976 GCF_014696905.1 Nostoc sp. FACHB-190 | reverse complement strand
GCAAGTTTTCACAAAAGAGAAGAGTATATCAATAAAATTGAAGCAGAAATGCCGAATATTCATTTAGAGTTTCTCCCGGAATATAGCCCAGATTATAATTTAATTGAATTGGTCTGGCACTCGACAAAAGAATATATTGCTAATCGGCTATTTAAATCAATTGAAGACCTAGAATATTTATTACATCAACTTTTAAATGAAGGAGCGTTAATTATTAAATGGGAACGAAAACTCAAAAATAAAGGCGATACTATTATCACAATTTAAATGCACAAGAGCTTAGAATTTACAGTTGAGCAAGTATTTTTACAGGCAAAAATACCGTTAAAGTAGTTATTTTGCAGTTATGAATTATTAGTAAAGTGCCAAATTACTGATTTTTCAAATAATTCGGGGATCTGATATAGGACTTATATTTGATTTGGGAAAAAAATCAGTACACTCAGATCAGGCTTCTTTCCTACTCCCGACTCCCCATTCCCTATTCCCTACCTACACAAATAAATTCAGAAATCAAACCGGATTCCTATATATGCTAACTCAGTACAATTACTAATACCAATAAGAAGAAATGATTAATCACCTCAAATATGGGGTGATGACTGTTACCCTAGTGTATATATGACATGAAGTGAACGACAGCATAACACTCAGGGATTGCTCCATGAAAAGATTCATTTGCTTACCGATAATGTCTTCTTTATTGATGAGTGTGGGATGCCAAGTAGCTCTTTCTCAAAGTTCCAACTATGATGTTAAATCGGGGTTAATTACTGCACAAACATTATCTGAGTTAAATCCAGCTAATGTTGTGAAAGTTGCTGAATTGACTAACAAAATTGATGAAGAAACGGCTTTGAATTTGGTTTGGAAGTTGCCACAAGTACAACGCAAAGCCAGGGAAATCGCCAAGCTTTCTAGAGGGACAATTAAATTAGGGGCGGTAGTGGATGGTTCTCCTACGGAAAATGAACCTTACTACACGGTTCGTATATTTGAAAATCAATCAGACTATGATTCAACAATTTATTGGTTTCGGGTGTTTAATAACAATGGTCTGATAGAAGTTCTGGATGTAATTGAGAATAAATACATCAGTTTAGATGAATGGCAACAGCAATTAAAGCGATAGAAAATTGCTTAATCTGGATTCTGCATAAGCGACTTGATAGTAATGAAAGCTTGGTGGGCATGATTGCCCACCCTACATCTGAGTGTTGCGATCGCACTCTATATGACCAGTATAAAACTCATATTTGATTGTGCAGAAAACTAGATATTGGTAAGGTGGGCATTTGTCAATCCTAAACATGACCACCCTACACATAATTTAAAAATCAAAGCTGATTACTATATTAATAATCGGTAATTAGTAATTTAACTATTACTTTTTCTGGGCAACTACACTTTGTGCTTTATCTTCCATTTCTAAAAGTTCTGGAACAGTCACAAAGCTGTATCCTTGTTTCCGAAATCTACTAATAATTTCTGGTAAAGCCTGCACAGTGCGGGAGCGATTTCCACCACCATCGTGCATCAGAACAATCCCACCTGGTTTAGCTAGTTGAAAGACATTATTAATCAATTTGGGTACAGCAGGCTGAGAATAGTCTACAGAATCAGTTGACCACATCACAATTGCATATTTGGCGTTTTTAGCGTATGCGGCTACGCCATTGTGCATGATTCCTCCAGGTGGGCGAAACAAATTTGTTTTGACACCTGTAATTTTATAAATCAACTCGGTTGTATGCTCAATTTCATAGGCTGCTGCCTGTTGATTCATGACATGATACCAGTGATGCCAAGTGTGGTTAGCAACAACATGACCTTCTGCACTTACCCGCTTGAGTAAGTCGGGGTAATTTTTGACGTTTTGACCAACAACAAAAAATGTGGCTTTGACATTATTCTGCTTGAGAATGTCTAGTACTTGAGCAGTACTTTCCGGCCAAGGGCCATCATCAAAAGTGAGTGCAATGACTTTTTGATTAGGACTAAGTTTAGCCTCTTTAATAACTGCTCCTTGAAAGCGTTTCGCTAAAGCATAACCAAGACCTTTAGCTTGTGCTTCTTGTTGCCAAGTTGTCAGCATTGCTGCTTTTAATCCTTCAATGCGCTTTTGCGTACCTACTTTGGCAACTAAATTATTATTGATATTTATATTCTGACTGCTTTGGGCTTCAGAAGCATTTGGCCTCAAAAGCATCATCATAGCAATGCTTAATGTAGCACCTAGGGCAAGCAACGCAATTAATATACCTTGCGGCCAAAGTAAAGATTTATTGTTTTCCACTTCATAGCTCCTTCAAGGGTCGAACCATTATGTATGGTTCTGACGGTAATTTATAGCACACTTTTCTCTAAAATTTAGATTCCCAATTACTTTCTACTAATCCTGAAAATTTGCCTCAGTTTTACAGAATTTTATCTGGAATTTTCCTTCGTATGAGGCGGGTTATGGTATCAGTAATCTCTCTGAAAGCGATCGCCCAGAGCCACTCGGACTACTTAAGTATTTTCACTCTTTATCGTTATATTAATACTGCTCATACTGATAGTAATCACAGTCTGCTTGTATTAGTTTACTAATCATTTTCTTAACCTTCAAGAAGCCTCCTGTAAGATTTATACAAACAATAAAATTCATAATTTATACAATTCCACATACAGTTAATAACTACTTGCATAGATTATTTGTTCCCTGCAAGTTGCATTTAATATTGTATATTTTACTGCTAAAAAATATTCTTTCTGTTTGAATAAAAAATTAAGTTTTTCCATACACAATAGTTTCTCCTAGCTTTTGATTGATATAGTGGTCATCAACAAAAGCTAGTTTCTCATTATCAAGCAATATTAAGCCGTTAATTTCTATACTCTTTAATCATTCATTGGTAATGATATGATTAATCCATGATTTTAACTACATTTTTGTACAATAATGCTACGGGTTGAAGATAACTTTTGTCAAAAATTTAAATAAAATTTAATATTGTTGTATTCTATGTATATAGTTAGAAAAAACTATAATAATTCTTGCTAATTATCCAGCAACTATTTAGTCTCTTGTCTATTTTCGTAAAAATTTCGTTTTCCCGATACATACTTGTTTGAGACATCAAATATCAACGACATAGACAGTTGATTATTTGCGCCAAACTACTAAGATTACACCCACAACAATAAAGCTTAAACCAACTAGGCGAATGAAGGGTATAGGCTCTTTCAAGATCCAATAGCCAAGCAACACAGAGAAAATGTAACCGATAGATACAGATGGGCCAGCAACGCTCAGGTTAACTCTAGATAGTAGCAGGATATAAAACATCGCCCCAAAACCGTAGCAAGTTAATCCAATTAATAGTTCTGGGATTGTGATAATACCCAGAATGTGAGTGATGGCGTTGCCTAAATTCACCCTGCCTAATTTATTTGCGCCTATTTTCAGAAAAAATTGTCCGGCTGTGCTGATGAGAATGGATACAATTAATAAACTAAATTCTTGGGGGGTCATAAGCTGTTACACACCTAATTTATACATTCAGACTAGAGGGAGTCTGATGTTTTACTCCTCAATCAAAAATATGCAAGTTAAATGTGGAACAGTTATGTATTTTGATGACTGTTGCTTAACTTGATATAACAGCCATTATTTAGACTGCATTTCTGAGACTTTAATTAAACCGCCGGTTTCTTTGACAGTATATATGGGGCGGGCTTTGACTTCTTCATAAATTCGGCCGATATACTCGCCTAAAATTCCTATACAAATCAACTGCACAGAACCGAGAAAAAAGATGGCAATTGTAATTAAACTGTAACCAATTAAAGGACTAGCATGGTCAAATAAGCGCCAATATAGGACGAGGATGATCATCAATAGAGCGATCGCAGCTGCTACCATACCTAAGTAGGTTGCCAGTTTTAATGGCACAGTAGAAAAGGAAATAATTCCATCGACAGCCAAAGCCCAAGATTTACCGAAAGTATACTTAACTTTGCCTGCAAAACGCGGTTCTCGTTCAAACAGTACAGCAGTTTGGCGAAAACCCGCCCAAGCGCGTAAACCCCGAATGTAACGGTTACGTTCGGGCATAGCATTGAGAATATCGACAACTTGCCTGTCTAGTAAACAAAAATCTCCGGTATCTGTGGGGATATCCACATGAGATAAACGTCGGAGAATGCGGTAAAAAGCATAGGCTGTAAAACGTTTGAGCCAACTTTCTTGTTTACGAGCTAAACGTTGAGCGTACACTACTTCGTAGCCTTGTTGCCATTTTTCCACCATCTGAAAAATTAGTTCTGGGGGATCTTGTAGATCCGCATCCATAATAACTGCACATCTGCCTTGGACAAAATTTAGTCCAGCCGTGACAGCAGTTTGATGGCCAAAGTTTCGCGCAAAACTCAGGTAACGAACTCGACTATCACGATGGCGGAGTTCTCGAATCATACTCAAAGAGCGATCGCGGCTACCATCATCGACTAAAATAAATTCCACCTCACCATCTAACTGTTCTGCTACATGATGCAGCCGACGGTACATTTCCGTGATATTCTCTTCTTCGTTATAAATAGGAATGACCAAAGAGTATATTGGTTGAATCACAGTTTTTATCAGATTATTTCATCAAGACAGCAAGAAAAGGCCAGATTCAAATAGATATATACTATAAACTTGGTGATGTCGTTCCTGATATAAAATTCCTTAAAATTATATAGGAATCTGGTTTGATTTCCGAATCTAGTTGTGTAGACAGGGAATGGGGAATAGGGAGTGGAGAGTAGGAAAGAAGCATTATCTGAGTGTATGGATTTTTTTCATCAATCAAATATGAGTCGTATATCTATTACAAATCGGCGTAAATAAACCGACCATAAGAAACTTTTAAAAGGCTTGTGGGATCACTATTCTTTCTTTTTCCTTTTAACCTTTTACTTTTGCCTTGTTGTACTAGTGATCGTAATCAATAAACAATCAATAAAATAATTAAACTAAATTTATTTATGCGCCCATTCCGAGAAACTGAATGGCTATTAACCTTGCTAATAGGTGCTTTACTGCTGTGGTTGCTGTGTTTAGGAAATTCCCCCTTACGGGACTGGGATGAAGGTACAGTAGCACAAGTCGCCAGGGAAATTTGGCGTGCTGCTTTTGGTTCTCTGCATTGGCTGTATCCAACTTTAGGCGGTGAACCTTATCATAATAAGCCACCTCTGATGCACTTGTTAATTGCTTGGTGTTACTCTCTAGGCGGTGTAAATGAATGGACAACACGCCTACCGGGTGCTTTATTAACTGCCTTGGGAGTGCCGTTATTGTATTTAGTAGGGATTTTGTTGTTTAACGATAGTTTACCTGCGTTGTTTGCGGCTTTCGTTTATTTAACAACTTTACCTGTCGTGCGTCATGGACGCTTGGCAATGCTAGATGGTGCCAGTATTACATTTTTCTTACTATTATTATTTTGTTTATTAAAATCACGTCAGCAAAAACCTTGGGCTTTAGGTGTGGGATTTTGTCTAGGGTTAATTACCCTGACTAAAGGAATGCTGGTTTTGTTGCTGGGAGGTATTGCTGGATTATTTATCTTGGCTTCATCACCGTTAATTGTGTTAAACAACCCTTACTTATGGGCTGGAATTGTGTTGGGAATTGCGCCGGCGATCGCGTGGTATATTGCCCAATGGCAGCATTATGGTAGTAATTTCTTCCAGATAAATTTACAAGCGCAAACATTTGACCGCATATCCCAACCTGTTGAGGGTAATACAGGCGCTCCTTGGTATTATTTAATTGAGTTATTAAAGTATGCTTTTCCCTGGTTGTTATTTTGGCCAGCCGGATTTTATCTAGCTTGGAAGAAACGCGATGCTAGTTGGAGTCGCTTAATTTTAATTGGTACGATTGTTTACTTTGTCGCTATCTCTTTGATAACTACAAAATTGCCTTGGTATGTTATGCCTATATATCCATTTTTAGCCTTGGCAATTGGGACAGAGTTTAGTGAAGTTTGGCGAAATCAAGTAATTAATAGGCGAGTTTGGGCAATATTTATAGTTATAATGGCGCTGGCTGGTTTAGGAGGTTGTGTTTACTTTATTATTGCCCAGGAAGAGCCTGTATTAATTGCGATGGCTATAATTTTAACGATGAGTCTGAGTTTAGCAGCATGGTTGATTTATAAATGCGATCGCAGATTTATTCCTGTGTTATTTTCTGGGATGTATTTAGTACTATTACTATTGATGAGTTCCCAATCTTGGATTTGGGAATTAAATGAGGCATTCCCGGTTAAACCCGTCGCCGCCTTAATTCGCACCCATACCTCCCCAGGTACAAAAATCTACACCTCATTTGCTTATAGCCGCCCTAGTTTAAATTTTTATTGTGATTGCCAAGTAATTCCAGTAAATGCCCCAGTTTTAAAACAAATGCTGGCTAATAAGTCTTATTTACTCTTAGATAATGTCACATTATCCCGCCTAGATTTACCTGTTAGTAAAGTTTTAGATACTGCTGAAAATTTTAGTTTAATTGCGCCACCAGTGAACTAACTATGTATAGTGTTTTGATTTTGCTCCTATACAAACCCTAAACTATAAAACTAATTTTTAGTAAATAAATATATATTATCTTGCTGATAAATTAAATGAAATGCTTTGTTACTTTGTAATTGAGTAATCAAGCTAGAAGAAAATTCAGGTTTATTTGTTGTATTTGAGTTTATTAGTATATACTCAAAATTATTAACGCCGTCTGGTACTAAATTCATGTTAGTTAATTTAATAACTGGACGCTGGCTCAAATGGGGGGCTATTCTTGATGTTGTCAAAACGCTTCCATGAGTTTGAACCAAATTAACAGCAGTATAAAGAGAGTTTAGGTTTGGTAAATTTGAAAGATAACGAGTCACAAAAAACTCATACTTAGCCAGTAATAAAAATGCAGCTATAGACCAAGCTAATAAAATATGAGGCTTTAACCAGCTTCTTTTTTGGTGTTTTTGGTAATGACTAATTGAATGCACTAACCATACAATAATAAACGGGAATATTGGCAATGAATAATGGTGGACTAAATCTCGCTGTGCCGAATAATCAGAAAGAATGTTGAGTAATAACATTGGTAAGCCTGGCAAAATCACCATTATGGTTCGCCAATGTAATCCAATAAGGACTGGTAAGAGTAAAAGTAAATAATAAAATAATGTCTCTGGTGCAAAGAATTTTCCTAAAATTAAAGCAGGATTAGTAATGATATTCCAGAGAATTTGTGTAGGTGAATCTCCAAGAGAACGGAAAAATACAACCCCACCAGCTTGACCATTGCGGAGCATGGGAACAAGATATCCAATTGTTATTAAATACCAAACTGTGCCTATAAAAATACATCCTAGACCATACAGACGACGATGTTGAATTAGCCACAGCCAAATTCCTAAAGCAATTACAGTTAAACTCAAAATTTCTTTACAACTTAAGGTTAAAGCAACAGCTAGAATTAACTGCAAAGTTCGGTGAGTCATTCCTGCCCACATGGCCCACAGTAATGCTGGCACAGCGATCGCTTCTGGGCGGAAGTCAGTGAAAAAGTTAATATTAAATAAGGCAGGATACAGCAAGTATGAAAGTGCTATAGTTCGCGCATAACTAATAGATAAACCACTTTGTAAGCTTAAGGCATATATTGGTACAGCGCCTACTGCTAAAGCAATCGCTTGTATAGCAAATAGCCAGTGTACATCAGGATAAATTTTGTATAGTAGGGCGATCACATACAGAATAAAAGCAGCATGATCTCCCAGCAAGTGAAACCCAAAGAATGATGAAATTGGCGGTAGACCTTGACTGGCTAAATACACCCATTGGTCAAAAACTGCTAAATCAAGTGCTGTGGATTGAAACAAAGCGTGTCTAAGACTGCTACATAAAAATAAAATTAATGCACTTACACCTATCATCCAAGATACAGAATTAATTGCTGGTGATCGCATAAAAATGTTTAGCTAAATTTATAGTTTTGACTAATTTTTCTGTACCATTAGGACAACAGAGACTCCAAAAGGTAAACTGAACGAATTCATAAAATAACGTTCACTAGCAAATAAAAAAGTTAAAAATTTATTGATGGGTTTTGCGGGTAAATTTAAATCACCACTGGCATCTGATTTTTTATCAAGTTTGAGCAGATTTTTTAATAAACGTACTCCAGCTACCAAGGGAAATAACCAAGTATTAAAATAGCTACCATAGCGGATATGATAACCAGCTAGTCTCACAACTCTTTTTAATCTTTTCAATGTATAGCGACGTTTATGATAGTTAATTTCATCATGGTAACTCCATAAAAATTGATAAGCCGGCACTGTAATTAATAACCAACTATTTGGTTTTAATCTGCTAGACAATGCTTCTAAAGCAGCTAAATCATCATCAATATGCTCTAAAACATCTAAGATGACAATTAAATCATACTGGTCGTTAAAGGGAATTTTATCAGGTAAACTACCTTGTTGGACTTTAGTCACTTGCCTTTCATTCGCTAATTGACAAGCTGTTTCATCAAACTCCATTGCTGCAACTTCACCATAACGCGCCAACATCCTTAAATTGCCACCAGTACCACAGCCAGCCTCTAGAATTTTGGCATTGTTTGGCAGTTTGAGTTGACGAATCAATTTTTCTACAATTTGGCGACGACCGACAAACCACCAATGTTGATCCTCAACAGCCGCATACTTGAGATAAAAATTTTTATCCATACCAAAATTTGGTGTTTGAGTAACAATGCCAATATTTTCACACTTTTTTGTACTGCAAATGCAGTTTCATAACTCAGCATTTTTCATGATTAATTGTGGCGATCGCTGTTATAAATCAGTCCCAAGCAATTTATAGTGGGAGTTATCTCTAAATTATTAAGCAATTGTGAAAGCTATTACTCTTCTTGGTTCCACTGGCTCCATCGGTACTCAGACTTTAGATATTGTCGCTCAGTACCCAGATAAATTTCGGATTGTTGGATTGGCAGCAGGTAATAATGTCGAGATGTTGGCGGATCAAATTCGGCAGTTTCGACCAAGTATAGCAGCGATCGCAGCTGAAGATAAATTACCTGCACTCCAAGCCGCCATCCAAGACCTCAATCCCCAACCCATTTTAGTGGCTGGTACCGCCGGAGTGATTGAAGTTGCCCGCTATGGCGATGCCGAGACTGTTGTTACCGGGATTGTTGGTTGTGCTGGTTTATTACCCACCATCGCTGCCATTGAAGCAGGTAAAGATATTGCCCTCGCCAACAAAGAAACTTTAATTGCCGGCGGCCCTGTAGTTCTCCCCTTGGTGGAAAAACATGGGGTAAAACTCTTACCTGCCGATTCGGAACACTCAGCCATATTTCAATGCTTGCAAGGTGTTCCCACAGGCGGACTGCGGAAGATTTTGCTGACAGCCTCCGGTGGTGCTTTCCGTGATTGGCCTGTAGAAAAGTTGCCAGAAGTCACCGTCGCCGATGCCCTCAAACATCCTAACTGGTCGATGGGCAGAAAAATTACGGTAGACTCAGCGACTTTGATGAATAAAGGGTTGGAAGTTATTGAAGCTCACTTTTTGTTTGGCTTAGACTACGACAATATCGAAATCGTCATCCATCCTCAAAGCATTATTCACTCGTTAATTGAGCTACAAGACACCTCTGTATTAGCCCAACTTGGCTGGCCAGATATGCGTTTACCCCTGTTATATGCGTTATCTTGGCCTGATCGCATTTACACAGACTGGGAACGTCTCGATTTAGTCAAAGCTGGTAGTTTTACCTTCCGTGAGCCAGATCATCAAAAATATCCTTGTATGCAGTTAGCTTATGCCGCAGGTAAAGCAGGTGGTTCGATGCCAGCCGTGTTGAATGCAGCTAATGAGCAAGCTGTAGCTTTATTTTTAGCAGAGAAAATTAGCTTTTTAGATATTCCCCGGTGTATTGAATGGGTATGCGATCGCCATCAAAATGATAACTGTACAAATCCTTCTTTAGATGACATTTTGGCAGCAGATCAATGGGCAAGACAAGAAGTTTTAACCGCAACTAAAAATTTAGTAACTTCCCCGCAGATGATTTCTCTGCACTAAAAACTCAGATATAACAATCCTTTGATTTGTAACAATTCTGTAATTCAGATACCTGGCTTCTTTGATAAGTCTGGTATCTTGTTTTTTATAAATTTTTTCTAAAGAATAGCCGTAAACAGAAATTTACTCGGTAATTTCCGCTATCATTACCACAATAGTTTTTACCTAATTTTATCCCCTAATTTATTCTGAATTCTTCTTAAATAATTACTATGATCCCAACTTTAATTATTGCTTGGATTGTATTTACAATATTATGGAAAGTTATCAAAACCACTGTGAGTAATGCCCTGACTATTGCGGCAATTATTATTTTATTACAGGTAGGTTTTGGCATTACACCGATGGATATTTGGCATCAGATCACTCAGTTTACTCAAAATCTTTTGCAAATTCGCCTGAATAAATAATCAGAATACAGGCGCAATTATCTCAGGACTTACGCGCCAAGATTGTCCAAACAGTTTGGGTATAAGGGTGTAGGTGTGAGGTTTACTTATTCAAAACCCTTACACCCTACACCCAATTTCCACAGATTATATTTGCGCCTCAGTCCTGATTAATTACCATGTAATCCCGCAATCTTCGCCAGCGCATCCTTAACATTTGCAGGTAGCTGGCGCATAATCTTACCTCTTTCTCTATCTAGTGCGACTAAGGTGACTTTAGCGGTGACATACAATTGCTGTCCATCAACAGAAACAATTGCATAATCCCAATTAATCCGCACACCAGTGACTTCCGTCATCCGAGTTTTGACAATAGCCTGCATACCCAATTGAATGGAACGGTGATAGCGTATTGAAATTTCTACCACTGGTAAATCACAGCCTAGTGCTACTAAATCAGCAAATTCAATCCCGATAGAGCGCAAACACTCTACCCTTGCTTCTTCCATCCAAGTTAAATAAGTACCATGCCAGACAATACCTGCATAGTCAGTATGATGGGGTTGTACTCTAATCGGATATTCAAACCAACTCTCAAACGCACGACTCTCTGTAACTTCAATAGCATCGGTTGGTGGTAGTGCTGGGTTTGGTTGTGATTCAGACATTTTCCAGTTTGTGACTAACTATGGTTTTCCACCTCTGGAATATCACAAAAATGAGACATCTATGCCACAGGACTGCCAAAATCACCCTGCGATCGCATGTCATAATTTAAATCACCATCAGCCAAAATATCTCTCAGTTGCCTGACCCTCATATCACAGATGTAGCAACCAACAATTTAATGATTTTAAATGTCACACAGAACAATGACATCACCAAGTGTTTCTTGCTTGGTCAATTCCCAATTTTTTTTCAATCAATGTCGCAGATGCACAAAATTCGCAAAATTGTTTCTATCTTCAGTTTACAGAAACAAAACATTTCACAACCTAGCCCTTTGCCAATCTTATTGAAGGTAATGGTTAATAGGTAATGGAGGATGAAAAACCCTACCACAATTACCAATTACCAATTACCAGTGAGCCATTGTTAATGAGCAATTTATTCTCGGAGTTTGTTTGAAAATAACCCATCAGATCCCGAAACCCTTAACTCTTCTTGGCTAAGGTCTTACCACTTGTATAAGCTGGTACAGATTGCTTCACAAGATTTGCCAGTTCCTGTAACTGGTTAATTGCTTCCGCTCCTTCTAATTTCATTAATTCGCGGTCATCCCGCATTTCTGTCCAAGTAATTCCATAATCTGATACCAAAAATCGAATCAGATGGTTATTTCCCAGGCTCACCATAAACGAAGCACTGTTCATCTGGTCGCCACAGGTATAACAAGACGCAGGATAACCACGCCGTTCTAGTACAATTGCCAAGGCTTGTAGGTTCATTACCAAGTCTTGAACAAATTGCCGATGTTGATGTGCTAATCTCAGAAACACGTTTGTCCTCCAGACACCACAGTCATTTTAGTCACTTTTATATTTTTTTTAGATTTTCTTACCCACTGGTATTGTAAACTATCCATTACAATTCCCGGTTATATTTGCAGTAGTTAATTAACTACCTAGCTTAGGGTATGAGATAACTGTTCAGTTTGCCGTATCAAACTATTCAGTTTGCAAGTTTAATCTTTCAGACAGAACTTTAAAAATTATTGTTTCTTCATATACTTCTGTCATTAAAGATGATAGCTTACGGCGATCCGTTTTAAGAGTAACCCAAATTTGGTACTAGTCAACCACAGAAAAGCTACGGATATCGCGTTTACTAGCTATGTGTAGCCTAACCTATGATGTGCAGAAGCTTGAATCTCCTTTAATGTTCTTTACGCCTTTGCTTGGCTAGTCAACTGAGAGTATCTTTAACTCTAAGTTTGGTATGACTCAAGGGTTAGGTAATAAATTTTGAGACCTCCTAAATAAATATATGGAGTTTGGTAGAAAAACTTGCAGAGGTGAGATGCTGTGTAGCAGGAATATTAATAGCTTGGCAGAAAATTTTGATACAAAAAGTGTTCTGAGTCACTAAGATAATTTTTTACCCAACTATCTCTAGACACAAACCAGAGAATAACCAAACCGAGAATAAGTATGTTGCCAATTCGCCAGTTATAGGAGGAGGTAGGAGGCAGGAGGTAAAAGTCTTACTATAACTAGCATTCGTGCTTTTTGAAGTCTTAACTTATACTTTGACTGCTACAACTTTGATGGCAGATAACAGACAACAGGTTTGGCAAGACTGAGATCGCAATTTCCAATCTAAAACCTAAACTGAGATAAGATGCAATAAATGATTAAGTATACTTATACTCCTAAAATAAGGAGTGCTGATTTTTCCAGAAATTGCTGTTAATTCATCATATTTTAGAGCTAGGGTTTGTCACTCTAACGATAGTTAGAGATTAATGCAACAAACAAATGTATAACTTGAGCAAATATTTATTTTAGGGTGCGATCGCCCAAACTTTTTTCTAACAACCTATTTGTATATTTTTATAAATAATTAACAAGTTTAACGAGGTAGCACATCATCCAGCCGGAGTTGGAGACGGGGTAAAAGCACAGAATTAATTGCTTGACTCAGACGGTACTGTTGTTGGCTATAAGTATCATCAACCAGTGTACAGACTGTAAAGGTGGGTTGTTTCGGTTTCCCAATAAATGCAACACCACCTAATCCTCGATAATCAACAATCCAATATTCTGGAATGCCTAAGAGTGCATACTCCTCAACTTTGCGTGCATAGTCAGTTTCCCAATTAGTACTGACAACTTCCACCACTAATTTAATCGAGCGCCCCAAGGTAATTACTGGTTCTCGCTCCCATAAAGGTTCACGGTCAAGAACCGTTTCATCCAGCACCACAACATCAGGACGACGAACTGTAGCAGCCTCAGCAAAAGGGTAAATTAGACAAGTGCGAGGAATAAACCAAGGCAGTTTTTCTGTAACTAAGTGACTGCCAATTTGGGTTGCAATTTTGCCACTCACCGTTTCGTGTGGGCCAGTGGGTTCCATATCAATTAGTTCTCCATCTGCCAATTCATAGCGAGGATTGTCTCGGTATTGCAAGAGAAAATCTTCAACAGTCAGGGTTTGCGGTGAGATATATGTCATAGTGCTAATTGATTTTCTTCCCACCCTTGGCTACAAAAGTTCCGCACTATCCAGGGAGTTGCTTTTTCAAAGCTTCTAAGCCAGCCCAACGGCTATCAACAGGCTGTTCTGGCTTCTCATCCACACTAGCCAAAATACCTGGACAATTTAAGTCACACAACTGACGTTGAGGCATTTCTAAGCATATCTGCTCATACAGCCATTCACTAGGAAAAAAATATCCATTGGGCGACAAGGTTTCTACCAAGTCTTCCATAGCTACTTCTCGTTCTAGAGGCAAGTCTTGTGGTTGATTAGCTACCTCATCCAACCAAATAACTTCTTTAGTTTTTACCGCTAAACGGTGATTATACTGCTGCAAACATCGGTTACATGTACAGGTAATAATTGTTTCTGCCTGACCGGACACTTCTAGGTAATTACCGTGATGCTGTACACGAATACGACCTCGAATTGGTGTTAACGTTTCTAGCCCAGGCAGAAACTCTTGAACCTGAATTTCCTCTGTCCGCTCCGGGGCTTTAGTGAGCTGCGGAATAAAAATTGCGTCCATAGGATTTGTGAGATACCCTCACTCAAATTTGTGTTACTAATCAGCGATTTTGCTGATACTACATTTTGATTTTAGCTCTTAGCACAGTCGCAATTGTTAACTGAGAGAGCTTTCATAACTCCATAGCCGGACGCACAACCAAATTCCGATGTGGTTCTTTGCCACGGCTGAAGGTTTCTAAATCAGCAAATTCCTTCAAAAACGTGTGGATTTGCCGCCGTTCAGCTGAACTGAGAGATTTAATTTCCACTTCTCGACCAAAACTCCGCACTTCATCAGCTGCGGCTTCCGCTAAAGCGCGAATTTCCGCTTGTCTTTTCACCCGATAACCATTTAACTCAATGGTATAGGATGCTTGTTCTGCTTGTGCTTGGTTCAAGTTAAGGACGGAATTAGCTAAATACTGAATTGCGTCCAAAACCGAACCATCAGCACCAATCAGAACTTTGATTTGCGTTGGAGTTAAGTTGGTTTCGTCAATTGTCAACCAGTAATTATCCGGTTCTGGGGCATCATCATCTTGAGGCGGGGCTACTTCTATATTGCCTCGAATCTCCGCAGAGACCCCAGTGAGTTCCAGCAGTGATTTTAACCACTGCTGACCTCGCTGCATGGAACTGTTAGTCATCTATCAACCTGTAGGCTTTTTCTTAGAACTTTTTGGTTCAAAAGGTAATGCTTTTTGTTCTGCCACTGCTGCTTCTTTCTCTTGGATGGCTACAATTTTTTGCAGTTCCTCTGGTAAGGGTTCACGAGAGAGAATGTAAGTTTGCAGAGTTTGGAAAATATTACCAATTACCATATACATCAACACCCCAGCAGGTAAGGGGAAGAATAAGAACATCCCAGAAAAGATGACTGGGGTGATTTTGTTGACTGTATCCTGTTGGGGGTTGCCGCCACTGGAGTTCTGCCCGGAAAGGATTTGGCTGACGTAGAGACTGATCCCAAAGAAAATGACCATCGCTACAATATCCCAGTGGATGGTACCGTCGGGATCAACTGCACCAACTCTACCCAAGGCATCAATGAATAAAAATCCTTTGTCGGCTGCTAGTCCAGGAATTGTGCCTTGCAGTGTCACATCTCCAGGTTGTAAGGCTTCAATATTACCTTCAGCATCGATTTTAATTCTTTCTTCGCCTTTGGTGATTTTCCATTCGGGCGTGAGTTTGGTTTCTGGGTGTTCTGTTAATAAGACATCAAAAGGCTTACCTTCTAAGGTCTGATATTGAATTTTGGTTTTTTCTCCGACGGCTAGTTTGCTACCGCCAGGGAGAATAGCAGTTACTTTATGATGTTCCCCATCAGCAACGTAGATGTTTTGTGGGGAAGTCGCAAAGGCTTGTGGTTGAATTCGTTCGATTTGTTCAGATGGCAAGATTTGCAGGTTGACGGAGTAATTTACGCCGGCAAACGGTGATCCCCGTAAAGTGGCAAACAAAGCTAACAATACAGGCATTTGCAACAGTAATGGTAAACATCCTGCTAAGGGGTTGCCGAACTCCTTTTGGACGTTCATCATTTCTTCTTGTTGCTTTTGCGGATCGTCTTTATAGCGTTCTTTGATTTCTTGCATCCGCTTTTGCATGAGAGGCTGCACAATTCGCATCCGCCGCATATTGCGGATTGAACCAGCACTCAGGGGGTAAAGCGCAAAGCGGACTATCAATGTCAAGGCCACGATCGCCAATCCATAGCTCGGCAAAATGCCGTAGAAAAAGTCTATGATTGGCAACATGACGTTGTTTGAGAGGAAGCCGATACCAAAGTCCATTATTCTGAATTCAACCTGAGGTACTGTAAATTTAACTGAATCTAATTTATCTAAATCGTGATTCGGCTGCGACTATCTCTCGCTACGGATAGCCGCACCAGGGCAAAATTTGGGAGTGGGGAGTTGGGAGTGGTGTGCAGTTCTTAATATGTGGGAAGTTTTGAATTTTTTATTTTATACAGAATTCCCCACTCCCTATTCCCTACTCCCTACTCCCTACCTGTTATTAAGCCGCGCTATAAGTGGGATTTTTGGCAGCAATTTTTTCATTGATGTAGTCATATACTTCGCGGAAATTGGGAACTGCCCGCATTTCTAAGCGACTGCCATTTCTGAGGGTGACTACCATATCTCCCCAAATGCCAACACCACGGGGAACTTTGACGATTTTGACAATTTCTGAGTAAATAATGTCAGTGCGATCGCGTCCCATCCAACCGCCAGTTACTGAAATCCGTCGGTCGGTAATGCGATAGCGCAGCCACAATGCTCTGACAATCGCTCCAACTGTTAAAGGAATACCAACAACAGTCAGTCCAATCAGCAAGTTGAGAATTAAGTCCCCAACGTGAGGCCCGCCTTCATAATAAATTTCTTCACGAATGCCCATTTAATACCTCAGCTTGTGCCAACAACTGCTCTAATTCTTGCAGAAATTGTTGGCTTCCGCACTTAGATTCTGCTGTTGTTGGTTTTACCACAAATACCAATCGCCATCCAGGAGATAATTTTGGCAACAACTGATGCAAGGCTGCTGCCATTTGTCGTTTAATGCGGTTACGCACGACAGCCTTTTTACTGACTTTCGTGCTGATCGATATGCCAATTTTTGTACTATCAACTTTTTTGGTATCAGTTGCTAGTTTAGTGGTAGCGGCAGTATCTCCAACAGATTCTGGAGTAGCTTTTGGTTTTAAAGCTCTCAAAGTGAAATGAGAGCTTTGTCGCCGAATTCCTTCGCGGAAAACTGCCTGAAAATCTTTGCGAGATTTTAGTCGATTCGCCTTGGGCAAAGCCACAGCCCCTCTAGTTGCTGAAAATGCTCTATACGCTCAGACGATAACGTCCTCTTTTTCTCCTAGCTTTGATGACGTTTCTGCCGTCTGGTGTTCTCATTCTGGCACGAAAACCGGAGGTTCTTTTTCTCTTACGGCAAGTACCACGCAGGGTTCTTTTCATACTGCTGTCCTCTAAGGCGATTCTTATAAAAAGTCACAATCTATAATCTTACCACTGCTTGTAGTCAAGAGTCAAAAGTCTATCGTCTAAAACCCTTGACTGTTGAGCCTTGATTCACCGAATTTGAGATTTTAAGTTTTGGATTTTGGATTGCTGGGTTGAATCTAAAATCCAAAATCTAAAATTGATTCATCCCCAAGCTGCATCCCGGAATTGGTGCAGTCAATCTAAAATCTAAAATCCAAAATCTAAAATTGATCGACTTGAGATTTAGCTGATACTCAAAATCCAAGTTCCTATGTAGCGTAGTAATGGAGTATCACCTGGTGAGAGAATTTGACAGTTGAAATAGAAAACTCCCCCAAATGAAGGATTCTCTACATTAGATAAAACTAACTCCACAGGGCCGCCTGCGGGGACTGGTTCTTCGGGAAATATTTCGATGATGCGGGCTTCTTTATCCCACTTCACTTCCGAAATCGGTACTTTTTTCCCTCTAAATCTGACTTCTACTCTCTTGGGATCAAAACTGCCTTTGTAGTAGTTGGGGTAAGTGATGGCAAATTGCGCCACCGCCAATTTCATTTTTTGTTGAGGAATCCTCAGAATATATCTATCTCTACTGTTTGTTTGTCCGCCAAAATCCAAGCGGAAAGGTAGCTGATTTTCGGCTTTGATACCGCTAAATAATGTGAATCCAGGTAAGCTTTGTGCAGAGACTTGAGTAGTCAATCCTGTTAAAAGACAGCTAGTTACAGCTAAAGCGAAAAGAATTGCGAATTGTGGCTTGCGTATCAGCCAATGACTGAACAGTGGACGTTGCATAGTTAGGCTCCTCTAGCAGATATAACCTGTTTATGTAAATACTCTTGTTGAGTATTCTTAACTAAACTTTACTACCGAATTCTTGACTATGGACGATTAGGGAAAATAAAAAGTGCCATAGCTGAGGAGTTAGAGAGGCTAGAACCTCATGATTAGTATTGTGACTCAACATTTTCAACTCAGTACTCAGAACTGGAAAATGTGTGGATGTTGCTAAATATGTACAACTGTATATAACTTTTGCGGGTTTTGTTATAAAAATTGAGCTATAAAATTAGCGATCGCCATGAAGATTGGGCTAGATTAATAAAAATAAGTCAGCAGCAATCTAAAGAGTAATCTTTAAAAATACATCAAATTATTAAGCTTTAAAAATTTCAAGTAGATTCCACTATGTAATTAAGGCAAAATCTTGCAATCTGGAAAATAACCTAAAGACTAAAGATGTAAACTTGGGAATCAACATAGCATTAGCAATATGTAAACCTATAGGTCAATATCGGCAAGTTTGACCTGTATAAAAGCAAAATCCGGCTTTAGCCTGAGAACTAACAGTAGGAAAGATAAAGTTCAAGGTTCAATCTACAAAATCAAGCGATCGCTGGTAATAATTGCAGCTTCACTATGAGTACACAATGTCCCGAAATCGGGATATTTGAAGGTTTTGCAGAGATGTGAGTATTTATCTCTAGGAGATTTCATGAGAATAGCAGTTGCTAAAGAAATAGAAGTTTGCGAACGTCGTGTGGCTTTAAATCCTGAAACTGTGGCGCGACTTGTCAAACAAGGTTTAGAAGTATGGGTAGAAAAAGGTGCAGGAGAGCGTTCATTTTTTAGTGATGCTGCATATCAAGCCGCAGGTGCAGAAATTATTAGTGATACTGATCAATTATGGAACCAAGCAGATATTTTATTAAAAGTTAGTCCACCCCAAGAGCGAGAAGATGGACGATCAGAAATTGATTTACTGCGGGAAGGATCGGTTTTAATTAGCTTTCTCAATCCTTTAGGAAATCCGATAGTTGCCCAACAGTTAGCTAATCGCAAAGTTACAGCCTTGAGTATGGAATTGATCCCCAGAACTACCAGGGCGCAAAGTATGGATGCTTTGTCTTCCCAAGCTTCACTCGCTGGTTACAAATCTGTATTAATTGCTGCTGCCGCCTTACCTAAATATTTCCCGATGCTGACAACAGCAGCAGGGACAATTGCCCCAGCTAAAGTATTGATTATGGGTGCAGGTGTCGCGGGATTACAAGCGATCGCCACCGCCAGACGTTTGGGTGCTGTTGTGGAAGCCTTTGATATTCGTCCCGCCGTCAAAGAAGAAGTCCAAAGCTTAGGCGCAAAATTTGTGGAAGTCAAACTCGACGAAGAAACCACCGCCGCAGGTGGTTACGCCAAAGAAATTTCCGAAGCCAGCAAACAACGGACTCAAGAAGTTTTAGCAGAACATATCAAAAACTCTGATGTCGTGATTACTACCGCCCAAGTCCCTGGGAGAAAAGCACCACTGCTTGTCACAGAAGAAATGGTGGCACAGATGAAACCAGGTTCAGTCATTGTCGATTTAGCCGCAGAACAAGGTGGTAACTGCGCCTGCACTGATCCCGGTAAAGATATTGTCTGGAATGGCGTAACCATTATTGGGCCGATTAATCTCCCCTCATCTATGCCAGTTCACGCCAGCCAACTGTATTCCAAGAATCTCACATCTTTATTGCAACTATTAATCAACAAAGAAAAAGCTTTGCAGATTAACTTTGCCGACGACATCATTGATGCGGCTTGCATTACCCACGCAGGCGAAATCCGCAATCAACGTGTCAAGGATGGGCTGCAAACTATCAATACTCAACAACCTGCTGTTAATTAGGGAATGGGGAATAGGGAATGGGAAGTTCCTAACCTCTCTAGCCCCTAGCCCCTCATATAAGGAGATTTAAACATGACAGATGCGTTACTTGCGGCATTATTTGTCTTTGTGTTGGCATCATTTATTGGCTTTGAAGTGATTAACAAAGTCCCGCCAACTCTACACACGCCCTTAATGTCTGGTTCCAATGCGATTTCTGGCATTGCGGTACTGGGGGCGATAGTAGCGTCTGGTGCTAAGGAAACAAGTGTTTCGGTAATTTTGGGTTTGATTGCTGTGGTACTCGCCACAGTTAACGTTGTGGGTGGTTTTCTCGTCACCGACAGAATGCTACAAATGTTCAAGAAAAAGGAGATTAAGGCGTGAGTGACTTTTTACCGACTGGAATTCAGCTGACGTATTTAGTCGCTGCATCCTTATTCATCTTTGGTTTGAAAAAACTGGGATCGCCTGCCACAGCCCGGAATGGAAATGTGATTGCGGCGGTGGGAATGCTGCTGGCAATTGTGGCGACCATGCTAGATCAGCATGTGTTGAATTATGAAATGATTTTGTTAGGCTTGGCGATAGGTTCAGGCATTGGTGCGATCGCAGCCTACAAAGTCCAAATGACCGAAATGCCCCAAATGGTGGGTTTACTCAACGGCTTAGGCGGTGCAGCTTCCGCCCTAGTCGCTGTGGCAGAATTTTGGCGTTTACTAGAACACTCCCAACCCATCCCTTTAGATGTCAACATTTCCATGTTATTGGATGTGTTAATTGGTGGTGTTACCTTCACAGGCAGTTTTCTCGCCTTCGCCAAATTACAAGGTTTAATTAGCGGTTCTCCCATTACCTTTCCCTTCCAACAGCCATTTAACTTGTTGTTGCTGGGTGCTTATCTAGCTGGTAGTGCTTACTTAATTGTCACACCAGATAGCCTACCCATATTTTTGGCAGTAGTTGGGGTTTCTTTGGTATTGGGTGTAATGTTCGTCATCCCCATTGGTGGCGGCGATATGCCTGTGGTAATTTCGCTGTTAAACTCCTTATCGGGTGTCGCTGCATCGGCTGCGGGGTTTGTGGTGATGAACAATATGTTAATCATCGCCGGCGCATTGGTGGGAGCTTCTGGCCTCATCCTGACGGAAATCATGTGTAAAGCCATGAACCGTTCTCTGTTCAGCGTGCTGTTCAGTGCTTTTGGTTCAGGTGGCGGTGCTGCTGGTGCGGCGGCGGCTGGTGCAGCAGATCAAACCGTCCGCAGTATTGATCCCGAAGAAGGTGCGATGATGTTGGGTTATGCCCGGAACGTGGTAATTGTACCTGGTTATGGTATGGCAGTTGCCCAAGCGCAACACAGCGTGCGAGAGTTGGCAGATCAACTAGAACGTATGGGTGTAGATGTGAAGTATGCCATTCACCCTGTAGCGGGGAGAATGCCCGGACACATGAACGTATTATTGGCAGAGGCGAATGTGCCTTACACCCAGTTGTACGATATGGATGATATCAATCCCCAATTTGAACAAGCTGATGTAGCTTTAGTCATTGGCGCGAATGATGTGGTAAATCCAGCCGCGCGTAGCGATACCAATAGCCCAATTTACGGAATGCCAATTTTGGAAGTAGATCGGGCAAAACAAACAATTGTCATCAAGCGCGGGATGAGTGCTGGTTTTGCTGGTGTAGATAATGAGTTGTTCTACAAAGATAAAACCACAATGTTGTTTGGTAGCGCGAAAGATATGGTGGCGAAGTTGGTTTCGGAAGTGAAGCAACTTTAACGTAGACGCGCAAGCGGCTTGCCGTAGGCTACCGCCAAGACGCGGAGGACGCAGAGGAAAGAATTAGAGAATTAACTTGCCTTGGAGGTGTGATGCTTCTGAGGCAAGTTTTTTTATTTTGTTTCACCTATACATTTATTTATAAATTTTTTCGTAGGAAGTCTATAAATTATTTGTACTAGTTGTATTTATTGCTGACTTAATTTGTTGGTAAAATTCAGGGTCGTAGTGGGCTTTTTCCCAATTAATGGCTTTTTTGATGATTTGATTTGGATCAAGGTTTTTTGCACTGTATAAGTGAGCCTCCAAAAGGTTTGCTGCTACTAACTCAGCATCTTTCAAATCAACTTCATTCAGAAGGGAGTAACTGAGGTCAGCATTGCCTAAATCAGCCTTCGTTAGATTTGCTCCTCTAAGGACACCGTGAGCTATTTTGACACAGCCAAGGTTAGCATTGCTTAAATTAGCTTTTACTAAGTTTGCTCTCTCAAGAAGAACAGCTTCATACAATATAGCACCCTCAAGGTCTGCTCCTTTAAGGTACGCATTGCTGAGATTAGTTCTCCTGAAATTAATATTTTTGAGGTTAGCTGAACCTAGTTTAGCTCCCCTAAGATTACTGCCACTCAAATCTAAAGAAATTGTCTCTTTTGTTTCAGGATCTTTGCGTCTACCAATAACAGTCAGAACTGCTTGGATATCTGTTGGTAGTGGAACATAAGGTTCATCTTTTAATTGATGTACAGTATTCCAAGAGTATTGATAAGGAGACTTTTCTCGAACATAAGCCGTGAGAACTTCCATTATCTGCCAATAATCTTGCTCAGAATCTTTTGAAATTCTTTCTAGTAAATAAATTGCACCTAAGCGAACATGAATATCTTGATGCCCTAACATCTCAACTGCTTTGGCAAAGCGTTCTGTCAGTTGTTTATCTTGTGTAGCTTTTAGGTTTGCCTCAGCAACTTTTGCATCTGCAATTTGTTTATCTTGTACAACTTTTAAGTTCGCCTCAGCAACTTTTAGATTTTGCCATGTAAAAGTTGCTGTAATCAAGAAAGATAAAGCTCCAAAACCCTGAATCATCAAAGTGCGATAACTATTGGCGATTTCAAGACGCTTTTCCTTTGTAAGGTTTGTATTGTTAACTGCCCATTGAGGTATAACTATCACTATCACTGTTAAAATTAAAATAATTCCTATGGTAGGCAGGACAATTTTCTTATCATGTTTTATCTTATTCATAAAATAAAAATTCAATAATTTGTTTTTGAATATATTGATTATTGCTAGTATTATAGCATTTCTTCATCTGCTGATTTACAAACATATCTACGTTAATCTGCGTGTTATATATAATTGACTTAATTATAACTAAAATCATAATTATTGATCGCATTCCTATTTTCACAAATATTGAGCGATCGCTCATCAGTAACATGATATAAATCTAATCATGATAGACCACGATCGCCTGTTCAAAGAACTACTCACCACCTTCTTCTGGGAATTCATCGAGTTATTCTTCCCAGAAATCACTGCTTATCTGGAAAGAGACAGCATCACCTTCCTTGATAAAGAAATATTTACTGATGTTACGGCTGGTGAAAAATATGAAACTGACATAGTAGTAAAAGCAAAATTTAGAGGACAAGAATCCTGTTTCTTAATACATCTGGAACATCAAGCTTATTATCAAGAAGCATTTGATTTGCGGATGTATCGCTACTTTGCCAGATTGTATGAGAAATACGGCTTGCCAGTTTATCCCATTGCCTTATTTTCTTACGATCGCCCCAAAAAAGTCGAACAAGATTTTCATCAAGTTGCATTTCCCAATAAAGTCGTCTTGCAATTCAACTATGATGTGATTCAGTTAAATCGCTTGAATTGGCGAGAGTATCTACAACAGCAAAATCCCGTAGCTAGTGCGCTCATGGCTAAAATGAATATAGCGCCACAAGACCGTCCTAGAGTAAAATCGGAGTGTCTGCGCCTATTAGCTACATTGCAGTTAGATCCAGCACGGATGCAGTTAATTTCAGGGTTTATTGACAGTTATCTACGGCTAAATGCCCAAGAAAATCAAATATTCCAGGCGGAAATTGCCCAATTTGAACCAATTCAACAAGAGGTAGTTATGCAAATCGTCACCAGTTGGATGGAGGAAGGGATACAACAAGGGCTGCAACAAGGAGAATTGAAAGTAATTCAGCGTCAATTAACAAGACGCATCGGTACAATTACTCCTGAATTACAAGAGCAACTGCGGGGATTATCTTTAACTCAGTTAGAGAATTTAGCAGAAGCTTTACTAGATTTCTCTAATGAAGCTGATTTAGTAGCTTGGCTGCAACAGGAATAAAATACACCAAAATCTATTTTCCGAAATAAGCCTAATTATTAGTGTGAATTGTAGGCAAATAAGCTGACTCCTACAAACTATGAGTATTTTGTGATCTACAGATAAAATCTCACTTATGAGGAAATTTTCTGACTTGATATTCTGCCGACTCAATCATCTGAAAATTATCTCCCATTACTTGTGCGAATTGACTATCAATCGCGGCTAAGTCTGCTTCAGAAATAGCTTGCCATTGTTCTCTTGTTGCCCAACGAATCATAAAAGTTACTTCTGAGGGCTTGTTTGGGTTAATCCAGACTTCTTTGCTGAGGAAGCCTGGATACTTTGCTAATGCTGTTGTCCAAATTTCTGCATCCTTTTGGATAAAAGTTTCCCGCAGATTTGGGTTAACTTGAAATTTTAGCAGTTCTATAACCACACTCATTGATTCCTGATGTTTGCGAATTTGCCAAAATAGAGATGTAGGCTAGAATTAACTCCGCTTCCAGCATAGCTTGATTGCATACACTCAAGAGCAAGGAGGCTGGTTTGAAATAAATAACAGGAAGGACGTATGGATAGCAACAACTGGTTGCAACAGCTAATGATGGTGGGAATTGGTACAACGTCTTTGGTAGCAGAAAAGCTGCGTGAGGTGAGTGATGAATTAGTCAAAGACGGTAAGCTGAATCCTGAGCAAGCTAAGGCGGTAATGGACGATATTGTACAGCAGCTAAAGTCAGAGCAAGGTAATTGGGATGCTCAAATGCAACGACAAATGCGGAATATGTTGCAAGATTTAGGAGTGGCGCGTCAGTCTGAGGTAGATGAACTCCGAGGGAGAAT
Organism: Nostoc sp. FACHB-190; assembly: GCF_014696905.1. Lineage (NCBI taxonomy): Bacteria > Bacillati > Cyanobacteriota > Cyanophyceae > Nostocales > Nostocaceae > Nostoc > Nostoc sp. FACHB-190. Next base: position 137,110 of record NZ_JACJQW010000016.1, on the reverse strand, counting down.
TGACCGTTTAGAACGTCAAGTAAGGGATTTAGAAAATAAGCTTTGGCGTTAATAATGTGCTTTCTGATTTAAACTAAAATGTGTCCTGTTGGTATTGCTTTTACCAAACGACCTCAGTATGGAGGACTAATTTTGAAAGCAATTTTACTCAGCGTGGGTGTCATGCTGGCTTGTGTGGTGGTTTTAGTGTTAGCACAATTAGGCGGTAAACCTGAGACTGCTGTTGCGGCTAATTTGACCCAAGCGCAATCATCCCCCACTACCATTACAAAAAACGATACTCTGATAGCGAATAACACTATGTCTGATAAAAATGTTGTCACAACTCCTTCTGGACTAAAATACGTTGAAATCACAGAGGGAACTGGGGCGACTCCTGAACCTGGCCAAATAGTTGTAGTTCACTACACTGGCACTTTAGAAGATGGAACTCAGTTTGATAGTTCCCGCGATCGCGGTCAACCTTTCCAGTTTAAAATCGGCATTGGACAGGTAATCAAAGGTTGGGACGAAGGACTCAGCACAATGAAAGTTGGCGGTCGGCGTGAGTTGATTATCCCTTCAGAGTTGGGTTATGGTTCCCGTGGTGCAGGTGGCGTAATTCCACCTAACGCTACCCTGATTTTTGATGTGGAATTGCTTGGTGTTAAATAAAGTGTGAAGTATGAAGTCTGAAGTCTGAAAATTTTTAGACTTCATACTTCATAGTTAATAATTTGGTCTGGCTAGGTTTTTAAATTTGGTATATTGCGGGTCGAATAAAAGTTTGACTGTACCTGTTGGGCCGTTGCGGTGTTTTGCTACTATGACTTCAGCAATGCCGCGATCGGGGGTATCTGGTGAATAATATTCATCGCGGTATAACATAATAACCAAATCCGCATCTTGTTCAATACTGCCGCTTTCTCTCAAATCAGATAACATTGGGCGCTTGTTGGTACGTGCTTCTACGCCGCGACTTAACTGTGATAATGCAATTATAGGTACAGATAACTCACGGGCTAAACCTTTAAGACTGCGTGTGATGCGAGATAATTCTTGTACGCGGTTATCGCCTGCACCTTCCATTAATTGCAGGTAATCTATGACAATCAAGCCTAAATCTGCGCCTTGTTCGGCTTGCAATCTTCTGGCTTGCGATCGCATCTCGTTGACTGTTATATTCGGCGTATCATCAATGTAAAGTGGAATCTCGGAAAGCATACCAATTGCCCGACTTAACGGTTCCCACTGGGTTTGGCTAATACGTCCACTCCGGAGATAACCAGATTCAATTCCCGCTTCACTGGCTAATAGTCGCTGTACTAGCTGTTCTTTGGACATTTCTAAGCTAAAAACAGCAACTGGTAATTTATATAAAGCAGCGATATTATGACCTAAATTCAAGCAGAATGCGGTTTTTCCCATTGACGGCCTGCCAGCAACGATAATCAAATCAGAACGCTGAAAACCGCTAGTCATAGCATCTAAATCATAAAAGCCACAAGGAATCCCAGGTAAAGCGACACCTTGATGGCGTGTTTCAATATCTTGAAAAGTATTGACTAAAGTATCAGAAATATGCACTAAACCTGATTGGGGTCGTTCTTGGGTGACCCCAAAAACTTTTTGTTCTGCTTTGTCTAAAACTATGGGTAATTCGGTTTCTGTCTCGTAACCAAGATGGACAATTTCGTTACCAGCTTTAATTAACTGTCGCCGCAGGTATTTTTCCATGACTAAGCCTGCTAAAGCGTCGATGTTAACAGCAGAAACTGTCCTGTCTACTAGGGTGGCTAGTTTATTTCTCCCACCAATCTTCGCTAGTAAATCATTATCAGTTAACCAACTGGTAATAGATAGTAAATCTGTGGGTTTACTTTGGGCGTGGAGACGCAGGGCGGCTTGATAAATATCTTTATGGGCGCTAATGTAAAATGCTTCAGGAACTAAGCGATCGCTAACTCGACCAATCGCTTCTGGATCTAGTAAAATTCCCCCCAAAATCGCTTCTTCTGCTTCAATATTTTGGGGTGGTAGGCGTTGCCCGGAGAGGTTGCCGTAGGCATCGCTACCATCGCCTTGAAAACTTAATTCTTCCGCCATATACGATTTTGGATGAGTAATTTAGGATATCACTTACGTTAACCTTAGCTAAAACATAGCGAATTGCCTTTGTATTCTGTTTCTGAAGGTGTCTGTGCTGACAAAGGTGAGGTTTGGAGTTATATAACTGTACCATCTGGGTTGATGGCGATCGCCCCGTTGCTGGGATTGGTTGTAACGGTCAGGGTTGTGGGGTTGATGCTGCTGTCTGCGTCGGTATCATTGCTGAGGATGTTGATTGTAACTGGTTGGGTTTGGTTGGTGGTGGCGGTGTCGTTGTTGGCGACTGGTGCTATGAAGTCGTTGTTCAGCAACATTACGTTGTCGAGGACGACTTTGGCATCTCTGGCACCGAAACCGAGGAGGTCGAAGTAGAGGGTAGCGGCGGTTCCTGCTTGAATGCCTGTGAGGTCTACTTTAAAGGTGAGGGGTTGGTTGAGGATAAGGTTACTGTTGGGGGTGGTGTTGACTAAGGTTACTTTGTTGCTGCTGTAGTATTTGCCGTAGTGAGTACGATCGCCTGATCTTGTAGGTTGGGTGGAACGAAGTGGAACCCAACAAATGCCACGAAGAAAACCGCAAAACTTTCAACTACCAAAATATTTTAATTCAAACGGTAAAATTCACGCTGCAATTATTTTACCTGTCACAATATTTTCTCAAAATATTATAATTTGGTGTTGGGTTACGGCGCAATATAGATTTACCGTGTTCTTTTCAATATCTCTTGTGCGCCTTCACCCAACCTACGAATATTATTCATTTCCTATATCTTGGGGAAATTCTATATCTTCTTCTGCACCCCAATCAATATGATATATTCCTCGCTGTACATACAACATAAAACTGGAATATTGCCAATCTTTAGGTGCTTTGACATAGCCATGTTTAACGGGGTTGTAATGGATGTAATCACAATGGCGAATAAAATCAACTTCATCTTTAATTTGATGTTCCCAAAATCGGCGTTGCCAAACTGCTAATTCGCCTTTATTTTGACGCGATGCTGATATTTTTCCATGATATTTAACATCGCAACGATGACTAAAATAGTTTTTAATTAATCGCCAACGATTGGAAAAATCACTATCTCCTGGTGGTAAACTCCAAAGACAATGGATATGGTTTGGTAAAATAGCGATCGCATCTACAATCAATGGATGTTGTGCAATCACTTTTTTGAATGCTTGTCGCAATAAAATAATATTCTCTGGTTCGCAGAGAAATTCCTGGCGCTTGTGAGTAACCACAGTGAAGAAAAAAGTACCTCCTTCTACTTTTGCTCTGCGGTATTCCATGACATAATTTACAAGGTATTCATGATGCTAATCAAGTAAGAAAATCCTGTAGAAAGTTGAGGAATAGGAAATACCTTGAGCCAAGGTTTAATCAAATTGAAAAAGATTAAAGGTTGAACAATCAGACGTAAATTATTTAAAATATTCTTCCAACCATAATTTTCATCCCACAAGGGATGCTCCGCAAATATTTTGACATTCAAGACAGTCGCTACACCAGTATAAGTTTTTAGCCTTAACTGAAATGTATTGATGTATAGCCACAATTTATGACTAGCAATATTTATTAGTCACCCAAGTGCTTGACTAGCAAGGGTTTGAGATATGTATGCTACAATTGAGCAGTCGCGCAGCTGTCTTTAAAAAAGCCGATCGCTCAGTCAGGGTATTTAGATCCGCTAGTCGGATATCTTACAGCCCATCAGAATTAATGGAAACAGTTCTAATTTCTGTCGTCAGCAGCTGCTAGTCTAAAAACATTAAAGATATGAAAAAAGTTGTCGTTGGTCTTTCCGGTGGCGTTGACAGTTCTGTTGCTGCTGCTATCTTACATAATCAGGGCTATGAAGTAATTGGTTTGACCCTTTGGCTGATGAAAGGCAAAGGGCAATGTTGCTCTGAAGGAATGATCGACGCGGCTGATATTTGCGAACAACTAGGTATTCCCCATCAAGTTGTGGATATTCGGGATGTCTTTCAGAGCAATATTGTTGATTATTTAGTGTCTGGTTATAGTGCGGGAATTACGCCGTTACCTTGTTCCCAGTGCAATAAAACGGTGAAGTTTGGCCCGATGGTGGAATATGCTCGTGAACAATTGGGATGCGATCGCATTGCCACTGGTCATTATGCCCAGATTAATTATGATGATGCAAGTGGGCGTTATCAGTTACTAAGAGCAGTTGACCGTAACAAAGACCAGTCTTACTTTTTGTATGATTTGTCTCAAGATTTACTCGCAGCTTCCGTATTTCCTCTGGGTGAACTAGAAAAAACAGATACGCGCCGGATTGCTGCGGAATATAATTTGAAAACTGCCGACAAACCAGAAAGTCAAGACTTGTGCTTAGTGGAAAGCAATGGTTCCATGCGGGCATTTTTAGATAAATATCTTGCTCCCAAAAAAGGGGATATTGTGGATACCACAGGTAAAGTTTTGGGACAACATGATGGTGTCCATCATTACACCATTGGTCAGCGCAAAGGTTTAGGCATTGCGGCGGCTGAACCATTATACGTGGTGGAATTGGATGCTGTGAATAATCGGGTTGTGGTAGGCGATCGCACCAAAGTAACTCAGCCAGAATGTACAGTCGGGCGAGTAAATTGGGTTTCCATCGCTGAACCCTCCACACCAATTCAAGCTGAAGTTCAAGTCCGCTATCGTTCTCAGCCTGTACCAGTGACGGTAATTCCTCTGGAAAATTCCCGTGTCCGCTTGGTATTTGATGAACCCCAGTTCAGCATTACCCCAGGACAAGCAGCAGTTTGGTACAACGGGGTAAAAGTGTTAGGCGGCGGAATTATTGAGCAGTTTAGTTAAATGCTTGTGTAGAGACGTTAAAATTCAATGTCTCTACTCATCGTCAGTATTTAGCTGTTAAGCATGAGTACCCGTGCTTCTACGTGGTTCATAATTGGGATACTTTTGATTGAATTCTTCAATAAGTGTGCATATCTCATTTTTTAGTTGTGTTGATTGATTACGGTATAACGAAGGTAGCCAGTAGAGAGTTTTATACACACATAATGGCGCAATATCTATCTGAGCTTTGATAATCTCAAGTACTCGCTTGTAACCTAAATTGGGCAGAACAGCTTTGATATACCATTCCACCGTGCTTGCGTCACCATAGACTAAACCATTTGCGAGAATCACTTCTAAAAAAATAGGTTTGAGTTGCGATCGCTTGGCTAATTTACAACCCTGCCAAGGATTTGCGTTTAATACGCGCCAAACAAAGGTAAATTTTTCCTCATCATTAAGTTGTCGCAGCCACTTCAATAACTCATTTTCCTGTTTTGAATCAATGAGTTCATCAGCGTACTTGAGAGGGTCAAACATACTTGATGGGCAATAACTACTTTTTTCAATCTTCTTTTGACTAATTTTACAGAAGTATTTTTACTCTCTGTACCAGCATTTGATAAGTTAGTTAATACATAGTTTGCAACAATTACAGTTATCGCTAAGAGGGGATTACGTTGAGTTACCATCAAGATGCTATTGCGCCACATGGTGGAGAGTTAGTTAATCGCATCGCCACACCGGAACAAAGAGAAGAGTTTCTGTCTCAGGCGGAATTTTTGCCTCGTGTGCAACTAGACGAGCGTGCGGTTTCTGATTTAGAAATGATTGCGATCGGTGCTTTTAGTCCACTCACTGGTTTTATGAACCAGTCGGACTACGATCGCGTTGTCACTGAAATGCGTCTGGCTAACGGTCTGGTATGGTCAATTCCAATTACACTTTCGGTAGCAGAAGAAGTTGCTTCTCCCCTAAAAGAAGGTGATTTAATTCGCTTAGATAACCCCGCAGGTCGGTTTATTGGGGTTTTACAACTCACACAAAAATATACTTACGACAAAATCCGCGAAGCTGTCAATGTCTACCGCACAGATGACGCAAATCATCCTGGTGTGCAGGTAGTTTATAACCAAGGTTCTGTACATCTTGCTGGTGATATCTGGCTGTTGCAACGAGATCCCCATCCTCAGTTTCCCACTTATCAAATTGACCCCTCTGCTTCACGGCAAATGTTTCGGGAAAATGGTTGGAAAACTGTTGTGGGTTTCCAAACCCGCAACCCCATCCACCGCGCTCATGAATATATCCAAAAGTGCGCCTTGGAAACTGTAGACGCTCTATTTTTGCACCCATTGGTAGGCGCAACTAAAGATGATGACATTGCTGCTGATGTGCGGATGCGCTGCTATGAAATTTTGCTGGAGCATTATTATCCCCACGATCGCGTAGTTTTAGCAATTAACCCAGCCGCAATGCGTTACGCTGGCCCCCGTGAGGCTATCTTCCATGCTTTAGTTCGCAAAAACTACGGCTGTACTCACTTCATTGTCGGGCGGGATCATGCTGGCGTTGGCGATTATTATGGCACTTATGACGCTCAATACATCTTTGATGAATTTGAGCCAAGTGAAATCGGAATTGTACCGATGAAGTTTGAACACGCTTTCTACTGCACACGTACCAAGCAAATGGCGACGACTAAAACCAGTCCCAGCAAACCAGAAGAACGTATTCACCTTTCAGGTACAAAAGTCAGAGAAATGCTGCGTCGCGGTGAATTACCCCCACCAGAATTCTCCCGCCCAGAAGTTGCAGCCGAATTGGCGCGGGCGATGCGAGTTCCCATTCCTGTTCCAGCCTTGACTTAATCAATAGATGAGGCGTAGAGACTCTCATCTTGCATCCAGCCCTAGCGATTAGAAATCGGGGCTATACAAACAAAGTCCGCCTGCGCGGACTGAGAGAAAATCAAGGTTCTTAACCCGCATAGGCGGGTTTTGCCCGTGTAGCCGCGACTTCCAGTCGCCTAATGCAAGACTCTACAAGATTTATTAGGGATAGCTGCTCATCGAATTGCCATAAGTTTTAAACTTGTCAAGATGTAAATAGTAAAAACTTTAACTTTACAGTCACGACTTCAGCCCTTTAAGCTGTTAGCTGACAGGCTGAGGACTGATAGCTAACTTTATGCAGCGTCGGACTTTTTTAAAACGGATTGGCTCAATACTGGCGGTGTTGGGTGTCACGGAAGCGGAATTGTTTACTTGGAGTCAGCACTACCAAGCTTTAGCACAACCCACGCCCCGAAAACTAGCTTTATTAGTCGGCATTAATCAATACCGCAAAAGTCCTTCGCTGAGTGGCTGTCTTACCGATGTGGAATTGCAGAAAGAACTGTTGATTCATCGGTTCGGCTTTGTACCTGCCAATATTTTGACGTTAACTGATGAACAAGCGAGTCGGGAATTTATTGAGGCGGCTTGTTTAGATCATCTTGGTAAACAAGTCAAATCTGATGATGTAGTTGTTTTTCACTTTAGCGGCTATGGTACGCGCATCAGGATAAACGAGTCTGATGAAACACTACAAAATGCTTTAGTGCCAACCAACGAAAATTTAGAAATTCAAGATGAGAAGATAGCTACTTATATTTTAGAAGAGACTCTGTTATTGTTGCTGCGATCGCTCCCTACAGAAAAGGTCACAGCAATATTAGATACTAGTTATGATCTGCCTAGTACAATTCAACCCACAAATTGGCGAATTCGCGCCCGTCAAGAGTTAGCCGCCAAGTTAGCCACCGCAGAAATTGAATTTCTCGAACAACTCAAAACGAAAGCTTCATTGACCAATGCAGTTATCTTATCTGCCACTACTGATCCCAAACAAGTAGCCCAAGAAGGACTATTTTCGGGGTTTAGTGCTGGCTTATTTACCTATGCTTTAACTCAGTACCTCTGGGAAACCACTCCCACTACCACACTGCAATTTAGCCTTGCTCATGTAGACAGTGCAATGTCTAAATGGGGTAGTAAACAGCATCCGAGTTTAGTCAATAGCAAAAAGGCCGTAACCAGCGAAAGCTTGCTGTTAGACCAAAATCTTGGTGCTGAGGGAGCAATTTTAAACATAGAAGAAGATGGAAAAACCGTCCAAATTTGGCTAGGAGGACTCCCACCACAAGTATTAGAAAACTACGGTGTCAATTCTCGCTTGACTTCTGCAAATGGAGAACAGCTAATATTGCGATCGCGTACAGGGTTAACGGCCAAAGCGCAAATTTCTGGTTTAGAATTAGCCACTCCTCTGCAAGTTGGGCAACTAATTCAAGAAGCAGTGAGAATTTTACCACGCAATGTTAGTTTAAATATCGGTTTAGATTCTGGGTTGGAAAGAATTGAAAGAGTTGATGCTACTAGCGCCTTTGCCGCAATGGCATCTATGGTTAGTGTCGTCACTGGAGAACAACCACCCGATTATATATTTGGTAAACTTTCGCAAACTCCCAGCCGTTATGGTTTATTAGCTCCGGCTGGACAATTAATTGCCAATGGCGCAGGGGAAGTTGGGGAAGCTGTGAAGGTAGCAGTTACAAGGTTAGCTACAAAATTGCCACATTTACTAGCAGCCAAGTTATGGCGACTCACAGAAAATGAAGGTTCTTCCCGCCTACCAATCAAAGGCAGTTTAGAAATAGTGAATGGGATATCACCAAAGGTCATTTTACAAAGAGAAACCTTACGCACTCTTGACACAAAAACATTACCCAAAAAATCACTCAGCACTTCCATTGTGCCGATTGGTAGTCGGATTCAATACCGCATCCACAATAAAGGCGATCGCACAGTATATTTAATGCTAATAGGATTGAAAAATCATAGAACTGCAATTGCTTTTTATCCTTGGCAAACTGTTGAAGAACCCAACACTTCCGAAACAAAACCTGTACTCCAACAAGTAATCATCCCGGCTGGCGAAACCATAACTCTACCCAACAATACAGCAACATCTGGATGGCCGATTTCAGGGCCAGCTTACGAATGCGAACACCAATTAATTTTGAGTCTTGCACCCTTCACCACCACCCTCAAAGCTTTAGAAACTGCTAAATATCCCACAGGCGACCAACAACCAATCGGTGCATTAGTCAATCCTTGGGAAATCGCCCAAGCCATCTTACAAGATTTACATAACGCCAGCCTTACCACCGCCGAAACCAATGCAACAGCGAATGATTTTTATACATTAAATGTGAATCATTGGGCTAGTTTTAACTTTAGTTTTCACGTCAATTGAAATCTGAAGTCTGACAGTACAATAAATAGTTATGCCAAACCGATACATCCATTAAAATTGTCAGTTTTTAGCCAAAATTAGGCAACCACAAGTGGTCAGGTTCATGTACAAAAAACATAATATAACAGGATAATTGAGCCGCAGTATGGATTAGACTTTTGGCGTAATTTTATATCGAATTTCAGGTACTTCAATTCCTATTTTCAAAGTAAAGTTAAAATTTTCAAGGTTTCTCGGATTGTTGCTTATCGTCTGCTTTACCTTCTTCACGGTATATGTAGCGAATTCTCAACAACTCCCTTTAGTTGAATACCAATCAAAAACACCTCCCAAAGCAACCTCCAAGTATAAATTAGCAACTGAGGTACTACTAGAGATAGGAATTGCACAAAGATACGATCTGCATTTCGACCACTTGATTGGCACGTTAATAGGTAAGGGCGACGATTTTAAGCTTTATACAAGGTTTAGGAAGATGTTTGTACGAGAAATCGGTTGGAGATACTTCAAAGATGCCTATGCAGCAAGATTGGAAGCTGATTTTTCGGAAGATGAATTAAAGAAATTGTTAAATTTATCAAAGCAACCTGTGATGAAAAAGTTGTTGCAGTCTGAAGTTAAAGCATATATGGATACTTCTAAACAAAGGTTCAAAATGGGATTTGAATTGTGGGAGAACTATAATAACGGCAAAATCAGTTTACCACCAGACTAGATTTCCAGCCGCATTCAGAAGGGCCATAACAAATCATTAGAACTGATGTTTCTGTGTTGATTTGGAGTCGTTCAATTGCTGCTCAATTAAGCCGTTGATCAATATACAAAGGTAGGCGAAGATTGATTTCTTCCTTCAATATATATTAATCATTCTAGATTCTGACTTCTGAATTTTTACTCTCAAATTACATGGTTCCAACTGTGGGTACTGTCAGCCTTAACACCTACGTTCAAGGTCAAGGATTTCCAATTTTAGCGATACATGGTCATCCTGGTTCTGGTCGTAGTCTTTCTGTATTTACTAATCACTTATCTCAACGCTTTCAAACTTTCGCTCCAGATTTGCGTGGTTATGGCAAAAGCCGCTATCAAGGTAATTTTGCCATGACAGACCATTTAACCGACCTAGAAGCCCTTTTAGACCGCTTTGCCATTGAAAAATGCTTGATATTGGGTTGGTCACTAGGTGGAATTTTGGCTATGGAATTAGCTTTCAGGATGCCAGAGCGTGTCACGGGGCTAATTTTGATAGCCACAGCCGCTAGACCTTACGGTAGTCATCCGCCGATTACTTGGCAGGATAACTTGTATACAGGCATTGCAGCTTTGTTAAATTTAATTAAGCCTAGTTGGCAATGGAATATTGATACATTTGGTAAGCGATCGCTGTTTCGTTACTTGATTCAACAGCATAATGCCACTGCCTATAAATACATTGCCCAAGCAGCAGTCCCAGCTTATTTACAAACCTCACCTGCTGCGACTCGTGCTTTATCCAATGCTTTGCGCTCTCGATACAATCGTCTAGCAGAACTAGAGCAAGTTAATTGCCCTAGCCTAGTACTAGCAGGCGCTCAAGACCGCCACATCACAGCCGAATCTAGTTTAGAAACCGCTAGAAATCTCAAAGATAGTCAGTGGCAATGTTACCCCGACACCGCACATCTTTTCCCGTGGGAAATTCCGCATCAAGTACTGAGCGACATCGACCACTGGTTAGAAGCGCACCAAGAAAATTTTAGATTTTAGATTTGCGATTTTGGATTGCAAGTTAATCTAACATCCAAAATCCCAAATTAATTGCCTGAATTAAATCTGACCGCTAAAGGCAGGCTTTACTTTGCGGTCAATCCGTTCCCCCAGGTCGTCGGCAATTGTCAAATTATCTGGCTTGCAGCGTTTGACATTCACTTGTATTCCTTGCGCCCCTTCCAGTTCTAAATCTTCCACATAGCCTTTTAAGGCTAATTTGGCATCAGCAGAAGTGAGAAATGGCCCAAAGTAGTAAGTGCAACGGGGGTTTTGTGTTACTATTTCCACCCACCACGCTAATCCGAGACTATTAAATGTGTTGATTAAAGCTTCTTTCATGTCGTACCCGATGGTTTTCATGGTAGTTGCTGATTGATCAATCTGGTAGTAGTTGTTAGATACTACGTTGTGATTGTGGTTGCTTTACATTTCTTTATACTCTTTTGCTCTTTTTTTTCAAAGAGGTTTTGGTAACTTATTTAGATACAAAGTGTTCAAAGAACGTTGGCGATAAACCTCGTAAAGTGCCATCCCAGCAGCAACAGAGGCATTTAAACTAGGGGTTTTTCCTTGTAAGGGAATTGACACCAAAACATCACATGCACGTTGAGTTAACATGCTTAAGCCTTCGCCTTCGGAGCCGATGACTAAAACTATAGGCCCGCTAAAACGTATTGTATGTATGGGTTCGCTTCCTGTAGCGGCGGTACCATAAATCCAAAAACCAGCTTCTTTGAGTTCTTCTAAAGCGCGGCTGAGGTTAATTACTCTTGATACTGCAAAGTTTTCTAAAGCGCCGGCGGCAACTTTGACGACTGTTGAAGTGATCCCTACAGCTCGTCTTTGGGGGATAACCAAACCTTGAGCGCCAATTGCTTCCGCAGTGCGGATGATTGCTCCCAAGTTATGTGGGTCGGTGATCCCCTCAGCGACAACAATCACGGGATCATTAACAGCAGATTTAGCTTGAGCAACTAAGTCTGGTAATTCTAGGTAGGAATAGGGGGCGATTTGGGCTGCTATTCCTTGGTGATTAGCGCCTTCGGTAATTTGGTCAAGACGCTTGGGTTCTACTTCATCGATAACTGTGCCATTTTCTTTTGCTTGTAGTAGCAAATTGTGAAATCGGGGATCGTAGCGTAACCGCGCTGTTACCCACACACGATTGAGTTCCCGTTGACTTTCTAAAGCACTCAAAACTGGATGACGACCGTAGATTAAATCATTTTCGTTATCTTCGGTTTTCTTGAGAATGGGAGATTGATAAGAAAACTGATGATTTGCCGAGGAATTGCTTGGTGTGGTGTGGTTTTCACGCTCTCCTGGTTTGGCTTTCCGAATCGGACTACCACTAAAACGCTTGCCTTTAATTTTCACAGTCCGCCCACGATTGGGTTCACCAGATGTCTGGAGCTTTTTGGGTTTGCTAGTCATAATGAGTTTCTATGTATGAGCTTATAAGTAGGCATCCTGAATATTTAAAGGTGCTGAACCGAACACACCAATTTTTGAATGCTCAGGTGAAATGTCTCACTCTTGTTCGAGATGAAGTTTTTGCAACAATTCGGTTAAGCGTGGGATATCGGTAAGATACAAGTAACCAATCAAAGTTTCTAAGCTAGTTGCTTGTTGATAAATTTCGGGAGCAAGGCGTTTAGGCCGTCCGGTCGAGGCGTTACGTCCTCTGCGGACAATTTCTAGTTCGGCTTCCCTCAGATGAGGAATCAGCGATCGCAAATGTAGGGCTTGTGTTTCTGCTCTCACCTGAGCCACTACCAAACGGTGATAAGTTTCTAGCCGTTGTAATGGCAATAGATAGAACATTCTAGCATAAAGCTCATAGATTGCATCTCCTACATAAGCAAGAGCAGCCGGAGAAATTTGCTGCACTTGGCTTGGGGAAATTGTTTGGTGTAGTTGTACATTGCTGGCTAGACAGGCTTGCACCCAAGATAAATCATCAGATGTAGGAGGTTCATCTTGTCTATCTATTGGTTCTTCCTCCTCGGAGTCCACAAATTTATCATTCCTTAACAGAACACTTCTAGACGATTAATTTTTCTGGAATATATTTAAAATATCTTACGTAGCACAATCTATACTATCAGGATTACCCAATTAATTCTATCTTTTTAGGGGAGATTTTCTACTGGAGTTGGAATTTCTTAAGAAGAGGAATGGTTGAGGCTGGGTGTAGGGGTGTGGGGGTGTAAGGGTATAAGGGTTTTGCACAAATACAACCTACACCCTTTTTGCGATAAAAGGATTTATGAAATATGTCAGTTTTGTAGATTTCAATCAAAATGGCTGGCTTTGATACCTCTCTCACGAGGAGAGAGGTTAGCGTCCAGTTTTGATAAAAATTAAGCTATCCAGATAAACTATCGGATAGCTGAATTTCACCCCCAGTCAAACTATCAAGACCCTTTGATATTTTCGAGAGCCGCGTCCACTGTGGCTTGCAGAGAGAGAAACTTCTCTAAGCGAACAAGTTTGACTGTTTGGGTGACACGGGCATTTGTAACAATTTGCAAGGTGCCTTCAGCGTTTTGAGCCTGCTTGGCTAGCTGTACCAAGGCTCCCAAGCCAGAGCTATCAACAAAGTCAATTTGAGAGAGATCCAGAATAATGTGCTTTGGCCCCTCGTCAATTTTGCCGCCTAGTACCTTGCGAAATGTCGGTTCAGAAAAGGCATCTAACAAACCTGTGAGGCGGAATAGCTGACAGTTATCCCGGATTTCACGAGTGCCTCTGAGGCTTACGGTTAGATTAAGTGGCTCAGCAATAATTCCCTCCTCATAATTAAAGTGAACGCTCAAGTATAGATGGTTTTTATGCACATTGTCTACAACCTGCTGAGATAGCAGAGTTTAGGCAACGTAAAAAGTAAAAGTTTTTTGACTTTTGCCTTTTAACTTTTAATTTTTACAGATCCCATCTAGCACTTTTTATATTTTTACTTAACCTCACCATTAAACTGTGCGTAGTGATCGCATTGCTTGGACAAATTGCTCAAATAGATAATCAGCATCATGGGGGCCGGGGCTGGCTTCGGGGTGATACTGTACCGAGAAGATGGGCAAAGATTTATGGCGGACACCAGCAACAGTGCGATCGTTTAAGTTGAGGTGGCTGATCTCAACCAATGTTTGAGGTAAAGTATCTGGGTTAATGGCAAAACTGTGATTTTGGCTGGTGATTTCGATCCGCCGTTGTAAACCCGCAGGCTGATTTAACCCCCGATGGCCAAATTTAAGTTTAAAGGTTTCTGCACCCAGGGCGTGACCTAAAATTTGGTGTCCCATACAAATACCAAACATAGGTTTTTGGCTTTCTAATAGGGTTTTGACGGTTTCAATCCCTTCTGTAACGGCAGAGGGATCGCCAGGGCCGTTGGAAAGAAAGATGCCATCTGGGTTGTAGCTGAGAATTTCTGCGGCGGGTGTGTTGACTGGGACAACAATCACGCGACAACCATAACTAGCCAATCGCCGCAAGATATTGCGCTTCACCCCAAAGTCAATGGCGACAACTGTAAATGTTTCTTCGCCATTAGTAATGTTTTCGGGATTAAATTCCCATTCGGGAATAGTGGGTTCTGACCATTCATAAACTTGGGGTGTGCTGACTTCCTTGACGAGATTCAAGCCAGCCATATTGGGAAATGCTTGGACTTGTTCTAGCAGTTCGGCTTCATCCAAAATTTCTGTAGAAATTCCACCATTCATTGCGCCGAACATCCGAATTTTGCGGGTGAGAGCGCGGGTATCAATGCCGTAGATACCGGGAATTTGATTTTGTTTGAGGTAGTCGGGTAAAGATTGGGTCGATCGCCAGTTACTCGGTTTATGACAAATATTGCGAGCGATCGCACCTTGCACTTGCGGCCGCAATGATTCTTCATCTTCAGGATTAACGCCTGTGTTGCCCAATTCAGGATAGGTAAAAATGACAATTTGACCGCAGTAACTAGGGTCAGTCAAAACTTCTTGATAGCCAGTCATGCCAGTGTTAAACACCACTTCCCCGATTGTGGTTCCCGTCGCACCGAAAGACCAACCACGGTAAGCAGTGCCATCTGCCAAGACAAGTAAAGCGGGTATTGCGTCAGACAGGGACATAGGCGATAGATTAGGGATGGGGTAAGTAAGAAGTTTGAAGTAAGAAGTTTGAAGTAAGAAGTCTGAAGTATTAAGTCTGAAATTTGAGATTTTTACTTCGACACTGCGTCTTCATCCTAAAAAAGTGTAAATCATCAAATGCAAAGTCTGACACTTCATACTTCATAATTCATACTTCATAATTCTGAATTATTTTCCCAGGGTGATTCGGTGGCAGGAGTAGTTTTGCAGTTGTTTGGCTAGGTAAAATAGATATCAATTATGCTTCAGTCTTTTTTATCTCGTACAGCCCCGATTTTTCTCGCAAGTGCTTTAGCTGTGTTGGGCGTTGCCTGTAGTGAAGACCAACAGACTACTGAGACTGTTAGTAATCAACAATCTGTGGTCACTGACAATTCATCAGTGACACCACCTGTTGCATCAACAGCCCCAGTCACCAGCCCAAAATCAGCAGCATTGCCGCCGTCGGCGCTTGAACCCGATACTTTTCAGTTGGGACTAGACAAAGCCGCAGGAGCTGTAGCTATCAGCCAATCGGCTCAATCAATTCAAGATTGGAATTTGGTGGTACATCAGTTTCAAGAGGCGATCGCTCTCATGGAACAAGTCAGTCGCCAAAGTCCTGATTATGTGTCGGCTCAAGGCAAAATTGTCGAATACCAGCGTAAGGTAACGTATGCGCGGCAAAAGGCGAATCCGAATTTGCCACAGCCATCAGCTGACAATCAAAACGTAGTCGTGGCAGTTCCCTCGCCAAAAACTGTGGCTAAATTTGTGCCACAACAAACTGTCCCAACCAGACAACAGCCAGAACAGCGCGTTTTTTCCTCAACAGAAATTCTGCCACGGGAAAAAAATGTGTTTGTTGCGCCGATTAAACGCCGCGTGGGTGGTACGCCGATTGTGGAAGTCACTTTTAATGGTCAGCAGAAATTCGACATGATCGTAGATACAGGAGCCAGTGGCACTGTGATTACCCAGGAGATGGCGAATGTGTTAGGTATTATACCTGTGGGCAAAGCCAAGGCGAATACTGCGAGTTCTAGAGCCGTAGAATTTCCGGTGGGTTATGTTGATTCGATGGCAGTTAGCGGGGTGAGGGTGAATCGAGTGCCAGTAGCGATCGCTGGGACAGATTTAGAAACTGGCTTATTGGGACATGACTTTTTTGGTAATTACGATGTCACCATTAAGCGCAATGTTGTTGAATTCCGTCCCCAATCGCATTCTGAAGCTAATTCGATAGAAATTGAACTAGATCCTCCAACTTCTGCCACGGACTCCCGCTCTGTAGAATTTCCCTAGCCACACTCACGCCTTGAGCATGATCTAACAACGGGATCACACCTGCAACCTGTAGAGCTAAGGAAGCATTTAAGGCTACAGCATCTTGTTGTGCTGTGGTTCCTTTGCCTTGCAGCACTGCTTTGAGAATTTCCGCATTTTCCTGGACATCACCACCCTTAAGGGCATTGATAGACACAGGTGTTACACCCACCCCTTGAGGATTGAGAGTTGTTAACTGCACTTTGCCATCAGATAACACAGCTAAATCAGTTAAATCCCCCAGGCTGGCTTCATCAATTCTTTCCCGCCCGTGTAAAACGATCGCTTTTTGTTTGCCCAGATTATGTAAGGCTTGAGCCACAGTTTCTAAAAGTTTGGGTGTAAATAACCCCACCACTTGCCCCGTCGGACGCAAGGGATTAACTAACGGCCCCAGTAAGTTGAAAACAGTGCGAATCCTCAAATTGCGCCGCAATTGAGCCACCGCTTTTAAGGCTGGATGCCAACCGGGGGCAAATAAAAAGGTGATCCCGACTTCTTGCAAGGCGGCTTGGACTTTTTCACTAGGTGCGCTTAAGTTAACACCCAATGCTTCTAAAACATCCGCGCTACCCGTCAGACTAGAGGCGGAACGATTACCATGTTTGGCTACAGGGACACCATAAGCCGCGACAACAAAAGCCACCGCCGTGGAAATGTTGAAAGTCGATGAACCATCACCGCCAGTTCCGCAAGTGTCAATGATGGGGAGTGGGGAGTTGGGAGTGGGGAGTGGGGCAGAATGTTTGCTACTTCCTACACTTTGAGATTGTAGGACTTCAGCCATACCCGTTAATTCTTCGGCGGAAACGCCTTTAAAATTGAGGGCGGTTAAAATTGCTCCTGATAATTCTGGGGGAACAGCTTCACTCAGCCACCCTTGCATTAATTCCGCAGCTTGGGGGCGTGTCAAAGATTGACCGTCTATTAATTGCTGTAGCAGAATATACCAGCTTGTAGAAATTTCTGAGGAACTTGTCATAGCTAGGGTTTTAAGTGATGAAAATGCGATCGCTAAGGCTTTCTAAAAAACGTCTGAGAAGTATTAATCGCTTGATCCCCCCTAGCCCCCCTTCAAAAGGGGGGAAATGGAGTCAAAGTCCTGCTTTTTAAGGGGCATCTACAAGGCTTCAATACAACATCAAAAAGTTTTCAGACATCTCTAAAAAGCGGATATGGCAGCTATCGTACCGGAAAATGAGCAGCTATCAAAGTTAGTTATTCATAGAATTTTCTCTATTTGATAGTTAGTAATGAATAATTCTTTCCCTTTCGCAGCACCATTTTGTTTGTAATTATTCATCCCATACTGTAATTCCCACTCATAAATATTCGCCCATTGAAAATTTTCTCGAATTTGTGAAGAATTATCATAAGTAATCAGCCAGGGATGATGGTATTGTTTTAAGCTTTCAGCAAATCTTTGATGATCAAAAGAGGTGTGTAAGTCTCCATCCTTTCCATAGAGTCTAGATTTAGTAGCACTAAAATATGGCGGATCTAAAAATAAAAATACATTTTCACCTTTTTCATTTAACAGGTAACTATAATCTAAGTTAGTTATTTTGATATCTGCTGTTAAAATAGATTCTAGCTTTTCTAATCGTTCTATTGATGAATGAGTGAATCTTTTATCAAAAGCTTCTTGGGAAAAACCACCGGATTCTATAGTTCCTGAAAAAGTAATTCTGTTAAGTATAAAAAAACGTATTGCTCTTTCTAAATCAGATAGTTCTTTTACATCAATGGTAGTGAGTTCTGTGAATAATAACTTACCATCTGTATATTGATTTTTTATTTGGCGTATTTCTTCAACTAATACAGATATATCAGATTGTGCAAGTTTCCAAAATAAGAATAGTTCTGGGTTTAAATCATTAATCCAAATTTTTAAATCAGGATATTTTTGCTTTAAATAAATGAATACAGAACCACCGCCAACAAAAGGTTCTCGAAATTCTGAAAAATTATCTGGTAAGTATTCAATAATCTGTTTTATCGCTTTAGATTTACCTCCAGGATAGCGGAGGGGACTTTTGAGCATAAGTAAAAAATCGCGCTTTGGCTTAAAATATCTTTATATTTGTTGTAGAGAATAAATGTTTTTATGTCTCGTTCTGTTCCCTATCAACCGTTGTGGTTGCGACTACTGCATGGCGTGAGTGGAATTTTTGCGATCGCCGCCATCATTACTGGATTTCTAGTTTACAATACTTACGATGGTAGATTTGGTAAAATTCCATTACCGCAACTTGGTGATATTCAAGGGATTCATGGCACTTTTGCCTTATTTTTCTTGATTATACTGCCAGCATTTGCACTTTACAGCTTTCATACTGGGAATAGGCGACTTATCCAAGCTAATTCATGGGAACAACTGCGCCAAGTTGGTAACCCAATTTGGTGGGTGAGTTTGCAAAGACTAGCTAACACTCTTATGCTAGTTGCTTCAGTTTTTTCTGTAGTTTCTGGTAGGATGATGAAAGAAGAATGGCTTCCTGCTGGAGAAATTAATCAGATTTGGTATACCCTACATCTTATCGCTTGGTGTGTGATAGTCGGCTGTTTAGCTATTCATCTTTTAATGTCTATTAAAGTGGGTGGTGTGCCATTATTATTGTCTATGTTTTCTTGGCAAGTTCGCCCCGAAGATAGTCCAAATCAATGGGCGACTCGTTACCATACTTGGTGGAGTAGCTTGCAAACTAACTTTGGCGAAAGAGCTAATCAATTGTTAGATAATAATTTAAGTTTGAGAATTATTGAGGCATTTGTATTGATTGGAGTTGTTGTTGCATTTCTCCTACCTGTATTTTTTTCGGAATAGTAATATTGTTTCTAACACCAAAAAAATAATTAACCGCAGATGGACGCAGATAAAAGCGGATGAATTTGTCTTCTAAGCAAGTAAAAATCGCTCTAATTTTGATTAAAAATCTTAGGCGTAGGTTGAGTGGAGGAACGGAACCCAAAATTCTCAAGACTTTGTTGGGTTTCGCTATCGCTACACCCAACCTACTATTATTAATAGGTTCTGGATAATAAAACTTTTAATTCTCACGCAGAGGCGCAAAGACGCAAAGAGTATTTCCTTACTCTCTGTGTTCTCTGTGGCTCGTTAAAATAATTCTATTAACGTAATGAACGAAATATTACACGTCCGGGAAATTCTTCTTGATTAATGCGTGCATAGACTCGCAAACAAGTTAAAACTTCTCCAGGAATACCGCCACAATTTAGCTGTAAATCATCTTTTGAGAAAGCACATATATCAGCATAAAGTCCTGACAGTTGACGAATTCTGACATTGTGTCCTGATTTATTGGCTTTGTCTGCAATTTTTTTTAAGGTTCGGCGTGATTCTTGTTGTAATTTTCCCCACCATGAATAACGTTCAACGGGGGGAATGAATACTAAAGAATGTATGGCTTCATCTATATCAATCCATGCACGTACAATAGCTAAAATATCATTATTTTCTTCGGCTTTTTGGGTGCGGTGAAAGCGGTCTGTTAAGGCTTCTATATATTGTTGTTGTTGTTCTGGTTTAGAATTGAAAGGAATAATATCAAAGCTAAAAATACTTTTTAATGCGTGATGTAAATCTGGTTCTATTTCTATAAATTTGAGATATAAATTTAAAAAACCTGCAAGTAATTGTAAATCTTCCGATTCGGGAAGGGGAAAAATTTTTGATTGTAAAAGTGCTTTTTGTGATAAACATAACCCCTGAATATTCACACTACCTTTGAGTCCAGGGTAAATGATTTCATCTCTGATAAAGGGAAGTTGGTAGAAATTAGAATCATCTTCTACCGCACCAATTTCTTGAGCTAAATCTAAGGTGCGTTGTTGCCAAAATACAGCTAAATCATCAGGTGTTCGTAGCAATTTACGGTGAATTTCATGCCATAAATCAGCATCATTTTGGCTTTGTAAAGTTGCATCACCTAAATATAAACTTAGTTCTGAGTCAGCATTCCAAGCATCACGGAGATGATTTAGTTTTGATTCATTTGAAGATTGGATAATAGTCGTTTCTTCTTGATGTGGAGGCTGCAACAAATTTTGGATTTCTTGCAGCAACTCTGCACAAATTTCAGTACCAGGATCATCGGGTAATTCTGTGTAGGCTTGGTTTAATGCAGCTTCTAGTCCATACAGGCTACACCGCAATAACCTGGCTAATTCGGAGTTTTCTGTTTCTAATAATTGACGTAGATGCTGCATGAATTTCACCTTTTTTATCTCACGCAGAGACGCGGAGACGCGGAGAGTTTTTACATTTAGATAGGGAGTTAGGCGGAGTAAGTTAATGTATTCCACAGAAGGGATCGCGTTCTTTATCGACTTCGTTAGGTTGTAATTCTAATTCGGCACGATAAACACAACCTTCTTGTTTTAAACATTCTTGACTGGTGGATGTCCAGTAGGGAACTTCGCCGGGGTGCATTCGCAAAATACCTTTGTTGTCGAGGGTGACGCGATATTGGCAAGGGTAGTCTGTGGTGACGGATGGTTTACTGAGTGAACCGATACGTATCCATTTTTTTCTGTTAGTTTCGGTGTCGGTTTGATAGACGTAAAATGTGTGTTGTCCAGTGTAAGGAAAGGGTGGTAAGGGATTACTAATTAAACCTTTGCTTGGTTGGGGTGAACCATCGCGGAGGTAATGAAATTCGTGTAGAGATTGGTTATCATTTGAGTCAATTTCAAAAACTAAATGATAAGCATTTGGTTGATCTACGGTTGCTGACTCGATGACATTGACTGCAATATCGCCATCAGTTAAGTCTTTATTTGGTCGTTCTACGGCGATGTTCCATTTTAGTTTACCATCGGCAAATAATGATGTTTCGGAAGCTGCTAAGATTGCGGAACCGACATCAATACCGGGAACATCGATTAAATAATGGGGATTTCCTTGACATAATAAAACACTAAATTGTAATGTCTGGTCAATTTCAAATTGCACTTTGATTTTTTTGAGAAACTCCGCTTCTTCCATCCCTAATTTTTCCATGAGATGTTTACCGTCGAAGCTTCCCCACAATCTTAAATCACCGTCTTCGTAGTCTTGGCGATAAATAATATTAGTTAACTGTATACCTTGCCAAGCTGTACGCACTTTGGCGACTGTTTCCCAAGGTGCAATTTGATGGAGTTCTTGTCCGGCTTTAAAGATTGGTAGTAGTTCGTTGCTTTGGGTTTTGCGTTTGAAGTTGCAAGGTAAGTAATAAAATAGATTTTTAACGTCAATTTCTAATTGATTTGCGCCTTTTTGTAGGAGTGCTTTTGATTCTTCAGGGTCAAATCTGAGTCGGCGTAATTTTTCGGCGTAACACGCACCTGCGGAGGTTGCGAGTTTAGTAAATTCTAAAACGAAGGTGATGCGTTCTGGGTTCCAAACGAAGTAGGGAGACTTGCTAAATTCTTGGTAAATATGGCGTTGTACTAAGTCGAGATTGCAAGTTTTTCCTGAGAGAATTAACCAGTCAACTTTGTGGGTGTTCCAAGCGTCGATGGTGTTATCGTCTGAACGTAAGCGGCTTTCCATTAAGCCTTTAGCAATACCAATGGCTTCTTTAATAGCAGAAGTGGCAACACGTTCAAATTGTTGATTATCTAGGGTGACGGCAATATTATCGGGGTTGTGAATTTGATATTTAATGGCGCTTTGGGTGAGAAGTTCAGCAATTTGTTGTTCAGAGATTGTAAAGGTTACAAGTGAATTATCTGCTGGTAATTTTTGTCCGAGTTTGAGTTTGGCGGCTTCTGCATAATCCCACAATGTGTAGAAGGTTTGTAGACGTTGAGGTGCTTGTTGCCAACGGGTTGGTAAGACTTTTTCGGCTGTATCTAAGGCATCTTTATAAGCTGTATCGCCTTCGGGATTTTCTCTATCTAGGCATTTTAATAAGCTGCCTGTTTTGAATTTTCCTTGGTCGAGAAAACGCTCGTTTAATTCGGAACTAATTAAGTCTTCGAGTTTTTCGCTATCGATATCGCCACGGGTAACTGCTGTTAAGAGAAAATCTGCGATCGCAACTTTTAATAACCTAAATACTCGCAGTGTAATTAATTCGCCACCGAGTTGTAAATGTCCTGATGAACCTAATAGTTTTGGCGTTAGTTTATAATACCTGCCACCTAAGCCTCGGTCTTCATTAGTGGCAAAGAATGGGGTTTTATCTTCTAAGGTTAATTCAATTAATGCTAAGTCTGTTGTACCGCCACCAATATCTAAAACTAATACATTTTGTGACCATTTATTGCCATCGCGTCGACAACGAGTTTTAAAAGATTCAATGCCAATATTTAAATTACCGCCAAATTCTCGCCACAAGAAAAATATCGCTACCGAAACAGCTTCATCATAAGCTGTTTGCACATCATCAATACCTAATTGTTCAACTAATTGCTTAACTTCTTTACGAACTACTGGCGGTGCAACAGTGGGGTAAGTAACAACTGCTGTTAACAGTTCACCTTCAGAAAATCTACGTCTAGCACGTTGGCGGTAATCTTCAGTTAAATCAATTAAATGCGCCCAAGCTGCTTGAATTAATTGGTTAACATTAATATTAATTTCAGTATCATTTAACATTACAGGGAATGTTTTATTCTGTCCAAAATACCGCTTTGGTGAATGATGAAACCGACTGATAATTTCTTTTAAAGAACTGCTAGTACCTTGGGCGATCGCTTTTTTGCGATTATCTCTTGCTTCTCGCCCCATTTTCAGTTTTAATACTTCTAAGTTGGCAATTTCTAACTCGCTGGGGATTTCGCTATCACGGCGGTCAATATCTAAAACTACAGGGATTAAATTTTGTGATTCCAAGGTAGGAACGCGAAAGACTTCATGATATATTTGATATAATTTTTTACTGGCGGCGCGTTGAAATTTTTCGCTATTACCTAAAGATAATTCGATTTGGCGAATTGCTTCTAAAAATCTTTCTCTGTTATCACTTTCAAAGATTTCGCTTAAACGGCTGGGTTCGATTTCTAAGTTTTTACTAATATCAATAATAAATTTTTGCCACTCAACTTCGCTGATTTCTGGTAGTGCTTCGGAAGCGGGAGAATTGAGCCATTGCGACAGGCGATCGCGCAATCTTAATTCCTGTTCCCGTGGTAAAATTTCGGCAATGGGAATTTCTATCGGGTCGAACAAAGTCACGGTAGAGTTCGACGTACCAAAATCTAAAGCAAACCATCCCGGAAATCTTTTGACTTGTTGATAGTTAACTGGTTCTTCCGGCGGGTTTGGTAGTGACTCAGAATTCATAATTTGCGCTTCAGCAGTAGATGGTGTCCATAAATAACAAACAGCCTGAACTTGTCGCGGTTCAGATAATACTGGTTCCCCTGAAAAGTCGGAATCAAAATATTCAACAATGACGTGTAAGGTACAGTTGATTGGTTCGGTTAAAGGTTTGTCTAATTTACAAGGATATTGTTCTAGTTGTCCGATTTGGGAAATTTTTGGGGTGACAGCATCAAAGGGTTTATATGCTTTTTGAATTTGGATGATTAGTTCGCTGGGTGTACCTTTAACAGAGAAGTTAATTCGGGCAATGTGGGGTACATTATTACCAATAGCGACTAGTTGAATGGTGGGAAGTTCTAAATATTCGTTGTCGTTAACTTGAACTTGAAAGCGTGGAGGGAGGCGAATTTCTACTGGCATTTTTTAGTTCCTTTCTTTTATTTCGCGCGAAGGTATAATTTCTCGAATAAATAAATTTACTATCTCACCATTAAACTACCTGCATTTTTTAAACGAACCGCAAAGAGCGCAAAGGACACGAAGGAAGGAAGGAAGGAAGGAAGGAAAGAAGGAAAGAAGGAAAAGAAGATATGAACTAGGAAATAAATTATCTAGTAACCAGGGATATCTAAATCAGAAGTGGTGGCGATTTCTGCAAGAATATTTAACCAAGTGGGAATAGCAAGTTTTGGTGGTGAGTCACCAGCAGCAAGGTATCTCAGCAATGCTTCCTTTTTGGAAATATTTTGCAGTGTGGGAATAATTTGGTCTAAAATGCCTTCGATTTCTGAGTTGACTTGTTGATTCACTTCGCTGACATACTGCACTAAATGTAAACTGGCACTGGCAGTAATTTCATCACGCAAACGTAATACTAACATTTGATGATGGCTGGCTCTGGGTGAATTTTGATTTCTTTCGGGAGACCAATCAAATATTTGACCAATGTTGTGTTTTTCGTCTTGGCGTGCAAGAGGAAATATCAATTCGGGGGCAATTTCTTTGTCTTTACTATTCAGTTCTGCGAGAATAGCTTCTTTCCATTGGTTGGGGTCGCAGCCTAACAGTAATTTATAAAATAAGTCGGCTTCTTCTCCACCAAAACCAATTTCAATTTCTTGTTCCATTTCTGGTGAGAGAAGAGATTTGAGATAGTCCCGTGCTTCGGCTACTTGATTGGAGAGTTTATTTAATAAATCTACCACTGCTTGACGGATGCGATCGCGGGCAAATATCTCGACTTCCTGCACAGTTTTTTCAAAGGTGGGGTAGAAATCATCGCTTTTAGTTGGCAAAGCATGATTAGTTCTATTTCCTCTTTCAAATAACTTACCGGCTGCACCTTTGCTTTCGGCGATAGTAATAGCACCGTTGTTGGCTTTGTTAAATAACAAAGTCCACTGGTTCCAGTTGACAATTTTAAAGGTGAGTTCGTCTTTCACTACTTCACTCACGACAGTTCCGCGACGGTCTTTGAGTGGTTCTTTGCCTAATTCTTTTTGGAAATTCCGATAGGTTTTATCTAAACTATCAATGGCATGACGCAAATCAATTAATGTGGGACTATCGAGTGTTGGTATGCCTTGTTCGTGAATTTCGGCGATGATATTTTTCAGGTTTTCTTGTTGTTGACGGAGACTTTCAGCCGCGCGACGGGTGTCTTCATACAGTTGCTTGAGTCCGTGCATAGCAACGTGATTTTGAATTAACTCTCGCAGTTTGGCAATACCGCCATCTTGAGCAAAGTAACCTAATTGTCTCCCCAGTTGACTACGTGCATCCGACTCTAGTAGTCTTTCGCTGAGGCGAGTCCATTTTTGCTGCAACCGTTTCGAGGTTTCCAGGTAATTGGGATAATCTAAGTTAGATAAAAATTCTGGCGAACCAGCTTTGACACTACTGGAACGTTTCGCTAATTCCGCTAGTCCCAATAAGGGCGATAACAACACAATGCGGTCTTTTTGAGTGGTGAATGCACTCGCGCCATCAATGGTTGTTTGCAGAACTCGGAGTTTTTTGAGAACAGCATCCTCAGATAAAGGCGTGTTGGCGATGTTCTCAGCAATGAATTGGTCGAGTTCTCGTTCGCCGCCTTCACTTTCTAGGGGTAGTTGGTCAAAACGACCGACACCAACCAAAATCAAATCTTTCAGGTCTTGTCCCGGACGCTGTTGCTGCATCATGGTGAAAATTTTGTGAGCGCGATCGCTCCCCGGCGATTTACCATTGAGCAAGATTAAAATTGTCTGGACTTCCGCCAACTCTCGCAGCGATAAAAATGTATCCCTCGCGCCGGAGTTCGCCGCACCCAAACCCGGAAAATCTAACAAAATAAATTCGGAAGCGTCTGTCACATCCCAAATTTCCCGCGAAATTTTCACTTCAATATCAACGCGGCGAATTAAGGGGAAGCTATTTTGTAATAACTTTGATGCTAATTTATGCGGTGGACTGGGTAAGCGGATATGCGCTGGCGGTAAGTCTGTAAACCGGAAAGTTTGGATAGCCATTGGCTGTTCTGGCAGCTGTAAACCTTCCTGGGCTGTGGCATGATCAATTTGATAGCGTCCACCACACATCGCCTCACCATAGGAAGCGTAAGCACGCACAAATAACACCAACTCCCGCAGCAAATAGCGCAACTCTAAATTATTACTTTGGTTCCACGCTTGCTCACACCAAGCCAGAATTTCTTTACCAGAATTTAACTGCGCCAGTTGTACAGGTACAAGTCCGGCGGCGGCGGAACGGCGACTCGCTTCTGCTAACATAAACCGCAAACACTCTTTCACCCCTTCATGAGAAAGATACTCCACCGTAAAATTCCCGACTTGGGTGGTCGCAAATTCATCTTGGGCGACGAGGTGAATGGCTGTAACATTCCCCGTAGTTGGGTTTTCGTTGACTGGTAAAGCATCGGCATAGCCAATTAAACTGCCCAAAAGTAAGGTTTTACCACTACTAAATTCTCCCATCACGCCAATTTTGACTGGTGAGGTGGCCAGTTCTATGGTTTTTTCCGCAGTTTCTCTGAGACGCGCCAGACATTCATCCAAACTCGCGGGAACCCAGTCTTCTTGTTGAGAAGGATACTGCGGGACAGAGTTAATTTTTTGCAGTATAAATTCACCGTATTCTTTAAAATATGCAAGTCTTTCTAGTTCCATAGAATAGTTACCGTTAAAAATAAAATTTATGTGAGTTTTATAACATAAAAGTTGATAGCAGATGTTATGTTGTCTCGGATTTTAGTTAGTCATATCTGATTGATGTCAACACAAGTAAATTTGGAAATCAAACGGGATGCTGATTATTGATTGGGAATTGGGTAGCATTTAGGTATATGGCATATGGCGTTTTCCGATTGAGTGCGGTACAAGTTGATAGGGGATAGAGGCTAGAGGCTAGATTGATGTACCTCATTGGAATAAAAAACGCTCTAAGGTTTCTCAAGCAAATAGATATTTATTCTATGTAAAAATTCAATTCCAGTAATTTTTAACCAAAATTTAACTTTTTGACCTAGATTCTCAAATGTATGAGTCTGGATGCACAACTTTGCACTCTAGTAAAATCACTTTTTGATAATTTTTGTGTTTTAAAGAATTATGGCAAAAATCAAGGAGGGATTAAGCACTACTGATAAATTAGTAATTTTTGGTATAAAATATTTTCAGTAAGTAGATAAAAATATTATTTCTAAAAATTAAATTTAGGGAGTGGGGTTAAGATATAGACTAGATTAACGGCAGTTTCATAGCAGGTGATTTTGATGTGGCTGCGGAGAAAAATCCATGTATTATAGGAAACTTGTATATTGATGTAGTTAAAAGTCACCCATTGTAATTATCAATATCAAAAAACTTTAATTTCTGTAAATCTCTGGCATCAAGTATCAGGTATTGTGACTTTTGGCTTATTTTCATACAAATTTCAATTTTAATACTTAAAAGTTTAAGCATAATTGATTTTGCAGCCCAAAAATTATGATAGATTTTATTTACTCAAAATACTATTTAATCCACTTGATGACCATTCTTCAGATAGATGTTTTACTGGGGTGATAGTTAATAACATAAATATCGGCTAGAGTTGATGGTTTCAGTGCAGTCTATAAAATTATAAAATCATTATTTTCTCGAAAACTAAATATATTTTTTGACAAGTTTCCTATAATATAAGTCTCCTCATAACTAGGCAGGTAAAAGTGTTCTCTGAAAGGGTGCAGAAGTTAAATAATAAAGATGAAAGCGCGAAAGTCGTGCAGAAGCGCAGTCAAAAAAATGCAAGCGATCGCAAGTTAATTAATATAGCACGCCCAGCCGCTAATCATGAGCTAGAAGGGACAATGGTAAGTCAGCCAACTTACCAAATGCAGGCAATTTTGCCAAAGCTGGCGGATGTCTACTTTCGTATTGATCCCCAAGGCATTATCTTAGAATATCAAGCAAATAAACCTTATAATTTTCTCAATCAAACTAATATAGCTCCAGGTAAGCAATTATTCGAGTGCATCCCAACATCTATTGCTATTCGTTTTCATCAAGCCATCAATCAAGTCCGGCAAACTCAATCGGTAGTTAGTTTTGCATATAGTTTGCATGTAGGCAACAATAAAGCTCATTGTGAAGCTCAATTGTTGCCAGTAGAATCAACCGAAATTATTGTGTTGTTGCGCGATATTACTCACATAGTCCAAGAGGCTTTTTTAGAGTGTGGTGATCATTTTCAGACTATTGTAGAAAATGCCAACAACATTATTTCTGCGGTTACCCCTGATGGTTTATTTTCTTATGTGTCGCCTAACTGGAGTGAAATTTTAGGGCATGAAGTGTCAGAAGTTGAAGGTCAGCCCTTTGCCTCTTTTGTACATCTCGAAGATTTATCAACTTGTACAGATTATTTCACCAAAGCTTTAATCACAGGTGAACAGCAAGATACGATTGAATATCGCGTCAAACATAAAAATGGCACATGGCGGTGGCACAGTTGCTACTTATCAGCCATCAAAGATACTACTGGTAGTATTATTTACTTTGTTGGTATTTGTCACGATATCACAGTCCGCAAACATGAAGAAATTCGCAGACAGAGGATAGAAAAAGCTTTAAGAAAATCAGAAGCCAAGTTTCGCACTAAAACTCAGCAGTTAGAAGAGACACTGCAAGAACTAAAACAAGCCCAGTCTCAACTCATTCAATCAGAAAAAATGTCGAGTTTGGGACAATTGGTGGCGGGTATTGCCCATGAAATCAATAACCCGGTGAATTTTATTTATGGCAATGTGAAATATGCCAATGATTATGTACAGGATTTATTTCATTTAATTGAACTTTATCAACAGCACTTTGTCCCCCGGACACCAGAAGCTCACCAAGAAATTAATACCATTGATTTAGATTTTATTCGCTATGATTTGCCTAAAGTTCTCGACTCGATGAATATTGGAGCCGAGCGTATTCGCCAGATTGTTTTATCTTTACGCAACTTCTCAAGAGTTGACGAAGAAGGCATGAAATTGGTGAATATTCACGAAGGGATTGATAATGCCTTGTTACTGTTGCAAAATCGCTTGAAATCCCAACCAGAATCTACGGGAATTGAAGTGATTAAAGAGTATGGTGATTTGCCACAGGTCATGTGTCATCCTGGACAGATGAATCAGGTATTTATGAGCCTGTTAACTAATGCCATTGATGCTTTAGCAGAAGTTGCCATAACTCACCCACAAATTCAAATTCGTACTCAATTGCAAGCAAGCGATCGCATCAAAATTAGTATTACCGATAATGGCCCCGGAATCAATGCCAAAATCCGCGATCGCATCTTTGACCCCTTCTTTACCACTAAACCTGTAGGGAAAGGTACCGGGATGGGTTTATCTATTAGCTACCAAATTATCGTGAAAAAACACCGTGGGGAATTATATTGTGTTTCCACACCAGGCGGAGGAACTGAGTTTGTCATTAGCATACCCACAAAAGTCATAGAAGAAGCTTAAATGTAAGCATTCAGAACTCAGTAGTCAGAATTTAAGAGTAATGAGCGCATAATTAATCTATTTCTTGAGAAGAATATAACTAAGGTTTAGGTGATGGGTCGCAATTAACTCCCAGGATTTATCATAGCGATCGCTCATCCTTATTCTTGTTGTTGTGCTTGGGTAATTGTAAAATTAACTTCCTGACCATAAGCAACCTCAAGTTGATAACCATCAGGATCACAAATAAACGCCCAGTAACCCACAGGCGCACCATAATCATGCGGCCCTTCTTGCAATAAACCTTCTGATTTTGCTTGCTGACACAGATAATCTACTTCCTCACGGCTTTTACAAGCTACGCCAATATGAAAGCCCGATGATGGTTGGCATTGTGACTTATCTAATTGCAGTAGCACAATTACAAATGGTCGAGTTAAATCACTAATCCAAGCAACTTCAAAATTATTAGTTTCATCAGTGCGGCGATGCACCACTTTCATACCAGCATACTTCTGATAAAAAGCAATGCTTTGATTGATGTCGGTTACTCCCAGTGCAATATGAGTCAAGCCAATATCTGCCATAAGTGATTCCCTGAACGCATCAAAAATCTCTTTGTAAATGAAGATTCTCCAGAATATCTAAAAAAGGTGGACTGGATAGACGCTATTCGTCAAGCACCTAACAAGGTGGCTCGTAGAGATGCGAATGTAGCGACACCAGATAATTGGATTCATTTCTTCTTGCAGTTTAAAACTGGTTTCAACTCTGGACAAGAATTCTTTAAAACTGACAATAATTATTTAATGTACACATGGAGCTAAGCGGGTTCGAACCGCTGACCTCTGCAATGCCATTGCAGCGCTCTACCAACTGAGCTATAACCCCGTAAAGCCATTTTTTATTATGGCTGAATAATTTATCTTTTGTCAAGTCTGATGAATTATCTATATTAAATGGTTGTAAAAACCTAATCTAATACATCGTAATTTCTACGAGACTTGTAACAAGTAGGTCATACAGTGACCCATAAGAAAGTAAACTACTAACATCGCCGCCGCAGCTAGAGCTACTAATGTACCAGCCAGCATGAGCGAGAATTCTTTGTTTTCATAGGCTTTTTCCATTAAATGTAGTGACCATGCCACCAGTGCTACATCAAATAATAAAATAGGAATCAACATATTTCTTAATATTTATTAATACTTATAAATCAATATTAACATCGATTTTCAGAAGTGTAGTTAATTTCGGTGGCAGGTAGTGGGATTTTAATGTTATCTTTGGCGTTAAGAGTACAAACGTACTGGTATGGAGCGATCGCGCAAATAATGTTTAATTTCTGAAACGCTTAATTGCCCATAGTGTAGTAACGAAGCTAACAATGCAGCTTCGGCTTTGCCTTCAGTTACAGCTTGATAGATATGTTCACAATTGCCTGCTCCACCGGAGGCAATAACTGGAATTTGTACTAATTGAGCGATCGCTTTGGTTAACTCTAAGTCGTAACCGGCTTGAGTCCCATCTGCGTCCATACTTGTAACTAACAGTTCTCCTGCACCACGTTGTTCAACTTCAACCGCCCATTTTAGGGCATCTAAACCCGTGTTTTCCCTGCCGCCACGCACATACACATCCCAGCCGGGATTTTGGGGGTCTACTCTGCGTCTGGCATCAATGGCAACAACTATGCACTGATTACCAAAGCGATCGCTTGCCCGATTGATCAAGTCTGGGTCACGTACTGCCGCAGAGTTAATACTAACCTTGTCTGCTCCGGCTCGTAACAAAGCTTTAACATTTTCTAAGGTTTGAATGCCACCGCCTACAGTGAGTGGAATAAAGACCTGTTCAGCAGTCCGGTAAACAACATCCAGAATTATGCCTCGGTCTTCATGAGTGGCTGTAATATCCAGAAATACTAACTCATCTGCCCCAGCATCGTTGTAAACCTTCGCCAACTCCACAGGATCACCGGCATCTTTGAGATCAACAAAGTTAACTCCTTTTACAACCCGTCCCGCCTTCACATCCAAGCAAGGTAAGATTCTTTTAGACAACATAATAAATTCTCAACTCCTTCCTTCATTGCCCGGAACTTAAATTTTAAATTGGTACGTGTATTCCCAAACAAAATTTTCGCATCTGAGGTTTATTCTCAAAGATGGCGATCATAGATGGCGCTCAATCAGTCCTCAAGTCAAAATTAATAGCTGAATTATGGCGATAATCTCCTCAAAAAAACAGCCTCCAGAACCCAATAAAAAACCCAAGGAACAGCGAGAATCTGTCACAGCATCTGCCGAAGAAAAAATTTTGCAACCCGAAGCCGTGTTGGACGAGCAAGGTAAGCAAGAAGAGAGTATCAGGCCGCAGCGATTTGCCGATTATATTGGGCAGAAAGATTTAAAGGATGTGCTAGAAATTGCCATCAAAGCCGCAAAATCACGAGGGGAAGTGCTGGATCACTTATTGTTATACGGCCCACCAGGTTTGGGTAAAACGACAATGGCAATGATTTTAGCATCAGAAATGGGGGTCAACTATAAAATTACGAGTGCGCCAGCGTTAGAACGCCCTAGAGATATTGTTGGGTTATTAGTTAACCTAAAACCCGGCGATATCATCTTCATCGACGAAATTCATCGTCTTTCGCGGATGACTGAGGAAATTCTCTATCCAGCTATGGAGGATTATCGCTTAGATATTACCATTGGCAAAGGTACCAGCGCCCGGATTAGAAGTTTGCCTTTGGCGAAGTTTACCTTGGTGGGAGCGACAACCCGCGTGGGTGCTTTGACTTCACCATTACGCGATCGCTTTGGCTTGGTGCAGAAGTTACGCTTTTATGAAGTAGAGGAACTGAGCCAAATCGTTCTCCGCAGTTCGCAACTACTACAAACCAACGTTACACCCGATGGCGCAACAGAAATTGCCCGTCGTTCACGAGGTACACCGCGTATTGCGAATAGATTACTCAAGCGAGTGCGTGATTTCGCGGAAGTGAAAAAACAGCCAGAAATTACCGAAAGTGTTGCCGCAGAAGCACTCCATCTATTCCAAGTAGACCCCTGTGGCTTAGATTGGACAGACAGGAAAATGCTCAGTGTGATTATTGAGCAGTTTAATGGTGGCCCGGTGGGTTTAGAAACTATCGCTGCCGCCACAGGTGAAGATCCGCAAACCATTGAAGAAGTTTACGAACCTTATCTGATGCAGATTGGTTATTTAAGCCGCACGCCACGCGGTCGGATTGCAACTAAAGCTGCATATAAGCACATGAATTTTACGCCACCGAATGAGCAGTTATCTCTTTTGTGAAGGGAGAAAGTGCGATCGCCATTACGCTGTGGGGGATGTGGGATGATGCGATCGCAGACTAAAACAAACACATAGAATGGTTCATGCGCCGAGACTCAATCTTTTACAAACTATTTCAACAATCCCCTAGTTTATTATTTGAACTATTGACAAATATCCCAAACAATGCAGGAGCGTATCGGTTTGATTCGGTAGCTGTCAAAGAACCGAAATTTGAAATCGATGGCGTATTTCTGCCGCCAGACAATGAAGGTGTTGGGGTTGTATATTTCTGCGAAGTACAATTTCAAAGAGACGAACAGCTTTATGAAAGGGTATTTGCAGAATCCTCGTTATATTTCTACCGCAATCGTCCCAGGTTCAGCGATTGGCAGGCTGTAATTATCTATCCATCGTGCAGTATATTGAACAGAGTGATATTTATCCTCATCGTACCCTGCTAAATGGAGAGCAAGTCCATCGGGTGTATTTAGACGAGTTAGGCGACATTCGTCAATTACCTTTATGGGTAGCGTTGATGGTACTGACCACAGTAGAACCAGAACAAGCACCAACAGAAGCCAGGTATTTGTTAACCAGAGCTAGTCAAGAAACATCCGAAAGGGCAAGCCGCGCCATAATAGAGATGATAACGACGATCATGGTGTACAAATTTGAAATCTTAAGTCGAGCCGAGGTAGAGTCGATGTTAGGAATAACGCTCCAAGAAACAAGAGTTTACCGTGAAATCAAAGAAGAAGGACGTGAGGAAGGACGAACAGAAGAAGCTGTTAGCTTGATTATCCGAATTTTAACTAAGCGGTTTGGCGAGTTATCAGAGGAAATGTGTTTGTCAATTTCTTCTTTACCTTTACCTGTTCTGGAAGATTTAAGCGAAGCACTGTTAGACTTTGCCGGCCTTGCGGATGTGCAGGTTTGGTTAGAAGCGGTGGGAAAATAAACTAAAGGACTTACGCACTAAGATTGTCTGTAGAGATTGGGTTTAGGGGTGTGAGGGTGTAAGGGTGTTGGATACATCAAACCCTTGTGTACACCCTTAATTTTTTGTTTTTATGCTTACAGGTTGGCGTAAATAAACAGACCACACTTCGACGGCGCGGTAGTTGAATCTCGACACTTCTCCTACCGGAGACGCTACGCGAACGACAAGCTCAGTGCATCGCTTCGCTCGATTACCGCGAAGCCGAAACTCAGTGACCATCTGTAATTGCTAAAAAGCTCGTGGTATAAATATTCTTTCTTTTGCCTTTTGACCTTTTAATTTTGCCTTGTTTTACTAGCTTGCTGTCTAAGACAGTTTTCGCCATGATAAATTGTGGAATCTCCACCGCAGATAGACACAGGTAAACCCAGATGATTAAGTTAATTAGTGTTGTTCTTTGTGTGTTACTTGTGTTTGGCTGGGGTCAACCAGTCATGGCACAATCCCAACAACCCAACTTCACGCCAGAAGAAATACAACAAGGAGATGAGTGGGCAAATCAAGCGTTTGCAGCGACAAATAAGGGTGACTTTGCCACGGCTGAAAAATACTGGACAAAGATTATTGAGAAATTTCCCACCAATGCGGGTGCGTGGAGTAATCGCGGAAATTCGCGGGTGAGTCAAAATAAGCTGCAAGAGGCATTAGCAGACTACAACAAAGCTGTAGAATTGGCTCCGAATGTGACAGATCCTTATTTAAATCGGGGTACAGCTTTAGAAGGTTTGGGAAAATGGGATCAGGCGATCGCAGATTACAACCACGTTTTAGAATTAGATCCTAACGATGCAATGGCCTATAACAATCGCGGCAATGCCAAAGCAGGTTTAGGAAAATGGGACGATGCGATCGCAGATTATAAAAAGTCTACCGAAGTCGCCCCGAATTTTGCCTTTGCTCGTGCTAACTATGCGATCGCTTTATATGAAACTGGTCAAATAGAGCCAGCAATCCGCGAAATGAGAAATATTGCCCGGAAATATCCCAAATTTGCTGATGTGCGTGCAGCTTTAACCGCCGCTTACTGGGTAAATGGACAAAAAGGTGAAGCCGAAAGCAACTGGGTAGCCGCTTATGGCTTGGATAACCGTTACAAAGATATCAACTGGGTGAAAAATATCCGCCGATGGCCCCCTAGTATGGTGGCTGCTTTAGATAAGTTCTTGAAACTGGAATAATCAGGGAAGTCTAAAAATCACAAGCATTCTTCAGGCAGACAACTAAATTGTCTGCCAATTCTTCCATCGCATTTTGGCTAATTGCAGGTAGAGAAAATGCAAAGTTTAAATTCATTTTGCTGTCAAAAGTTGCCACAGCCAAAGTCACAACACCACCAAAAACACCCTGTACTGGCAAAAAGCTGATTTGTTCTAATTCCAATTGACCGTAAAATTTAGGAATTTTGACCTTGCCAATATTAGTTACAGAGACACTTGCAGGTGCTTGATTAGGTTTCTTCAGTAAGAATTTGAGTACCTGCTTGTACATCATAATGATGCTGAAGAGATGATCAGAATTTAACCCTGCGATGATAGTTTGTCTGACTTCCCGTGCTAAATCCCAGAAGGTTGTTTTGGTTGTGAGGGGATGAAATGAAGTGATGGACGAAAACAACACACCGAGATTATTTTCACTCACAAGCGATCGCAACCTTTGGCGCAAATCAACATGAGACCAACAATTTAACCAAATATCTTTCCTCTCGTAACCATAAATTTGATTAGCGACTGCAAACATTAACGCTGCACATAACGCGCCTTGTACTGTAGTTTTTTCCTGTCTACAAAAATTCACTAACTTTTCTGTTAGTTCTTTGTCTAGTTGTCGGTGAACCAACCCACAACAACGAGATTCTATCGGGACACATTGCTCAAAATCTAGAGCTTTTGGTTGATACCATAACTGCTTTAATTGCAAATTTAATAACAAGAAAATGCCTTTGATTTTACCCCACCATCCCTGCATTGATTCTGGTAGCAGTTCTTGAATAGGTGGTAACACAGGTAAACTTTCAACAGAATTGATTAACTCTCCATCTGCGATTTTTTGACAATAAGTTAATATTTCTGAGTGCAGTTGGACGCTAGATAAACCGTCTGAGATAGCGTGGTGCAAGATTGTAATTAGATAATTTACATGATTCTCACTCGGCGATTTAACTAACACACATCTTGCTAAACCTGCATCACTCGCTATTTTTTCGTTCATTTCTGCAATCACAACCTCTTGCCAATGCTGGCTATTAACACTACGCAGAGGAATTTGAATTGCACCTGTTTCATAGCACAGACGATTTAGGGAATTAATAATCCGAGCATTTAACAGAGGATGACGTAACTGGACAATATCAAGAGCTTTTCTCAGGATTTCTTCGTCTAAACACCCAATAATTCGGCTAATTGTCACTACATTAAACGAACCACCAGTCTGATTAACTATTTCCAAGGCCTCCTCAATGGGAGTAAGTAGACGATTGACTGTCATAAATAACTAGATTTTGAACTATTGGGAATAAAAAGGAGTCAGAAGACAGAATTCAGGATTCTCCGCACATAAAGGGATGGAGTTGAAATGAAGAAGAAAGTTTGATTTCGATTTCGCCCACACGGGACGAGGATATCAAGCAATATTCATCACGCAGCAATGCACTCTCGCTTGTGGAAGTTTCATACAGAATTCATACTGAATTCTGACTCCTGATTGCTGAATTCTTCTTCATAAATGCAGCATGAAGTAAAAAAGCGATCGCTTTCTCAGTTTAAGTATTCCCAATACCAACGAGTTAGTATTTCATCACAACAATAGTTCTGCTATTTTGGCTGGATTTAACTCTTCAACATTACTCACAACTATTGCGGCTCCAGCTTTTTGCAGATTTTCACTGTATGCTTGAGCGCGTGCGGCTGTTTCTTGGACGTGCGGCGGTAACACTCCAACACCAACCCAAGGACGATGCGGCTGCAATTCTCGCGC
The DNA here is from genome assembly GCF_014696905.1 of Nostoc sp. FACHB-190. NCBI lineage: Bacteria > Bacillati > Cyanobacteriota > Cyanophyceae > Nostocales > Nostocaceae > Nostoc > Nostoc sp. FACHB-190. Next base: position 100,172 of record NZ_JACJQW010000016.1, on the reverse strand, counting down.
TTTCGTGACTGTATACATATCAGCCACAGTATCACCCACATAAATAACGGTGGTGTTGCTTTGTGGATTTTCCAACTTCTCAACAGTGGCAAACAACCCTGTCGGATCGGGTTTACCGGGTGCATCTTCCATCGCAATCAACACTGGCGATCGCAAACCCAAACGTTTTTCTAAAATGAAATTAGCAGAGCCACGGGTAGCACCACTAAAAAATCCCCAAGTAATATTAGCTTCAGTCAACTGCTGTAAATAATCTGAACTTAACAATAAAGGTTCATCACAAATATATCCCGTGAAATTATTCGGGTCTGGGCCACGATAACGGGCTTGAAAAAAAGTCACAATAGAGTTGTAGTCTAGCTGTTGTTGTTCTCTTGTCTTTCCTTGAGACTCAAAGTAACGGTAAATTAATTCTTGCGATGCTTCCCAATCGTTATTCCAAACGCCTTCAGACTTGAGTTGGTCAATATCTAACGGTGTGGGACGATATGCAGCGTTAGTAAAATACTCTACAGTATCAGCGATCGCGCGGCGATAAGAACCGCCGACATCGCGCACAACGCCATCAATATCAAAAACGACAATTGCTCGTGCTGAAGCTTGTGCAGTCATGGTTGCGTGGATCACAATTTAAACTTTTCCGATTTTAAATTGGATAAGCATCCTTGAAGAAGAATTCAGAATCAGCCGCATAGAATTTAATTGGAGAATTCTGGCTTCTGAGTCCTGAATTCTTTCGATAATTCCCCACTCCCCATTCCCTACTCCCTGAAAAGTTTGGTCATTCGGCTAGATATTAAGTTACAATAAGCAATCGCAAACTTAGTAAGCTATGCCCGGATGTATCCCGGAGGTGTGATTGACCAAGTTCATTCTAAAAATTCTTTGGTTGGAAGATAACGTTGCCCTAGCAGTTGACCAAGTTGTAGGTAAAGGTACCAGTCCCTTAACAAAGTACTTTTTCTGGCCCAGAAATGATGCTTGGGAAGAGTTAAAAAAGGAACTCGAATCCAAACACTGGATTACTGAGCTAGATCGCGTAGAATTGCTTAACAAAGCAACAGAAGTGATCAACTACTGGCAAGAGGAAGGTCGAAACCGTCCAATGGCAGAAGCTCAGTTGAAGTTCCCAGAAGTTGCTTTTACAGGTAGTGCTTGATACTGCACATTTAACTCCTTTGCTGTTTTACCCGAACAGTGCCAATCTTCCAAAATTTTTATAGGTTAGCATCGCTACCAGTTACCCAACAGCGATTTTTAAAACCGCCACAACCATACCTTGTTAGCTATTCTTTCAGGTAATGTGTGGGCGGTTTTGTCATTTGTATTTAACCAGAACTCATATCAAGTCCACTGCATTCCTGACGACATTATGACTTCAGTATAAAGAAATACGTTTTGGTTAAGCTATCGCTCCACCCAACAAAGTCTTGATGATGTTGGGTTGAGTAACAAAACCCAACATCATCAAGACTTTGTTTTTAGTCTTAACTGAAATATATTAAGGTATAAGACAATACCTTTAAAATCAGAAAACTAAATCACCACCAAACCAACAAATAATGACTCTACAAAAAACGAAAGAATGATTTTGGAGGGGGTTTGGGGGACGCAACCGTCCCCCAATCGGGGGCTTGGGGGAGAATCCCCCAAATCTTACTCCTTGTCTGGTAGCTAGAGCAGAAATTAAGCAATCAGCCCTCATCACCATTGAGCTATAAGGGTGTGAGGATTTTGAAAACCTACACCCTTACAGAGAAGTCAAAATTCAAAAGTCAGAGAATTTTTGACTTGATTTTCCCCTATCCTCGCTTTCAGCCTATCTAACGACACTGACGATATTTGATGTGATACACCAATCCCCGGTGAGCCAAGTCGAAGGAGTCAACAGTCGCCATACCTGCTCCATTAGCAGTCATCGCTGCATTGACACGCATATTTACACTATCGCCACAGCGTGACCACACATCAGCAACAGTCACTAACTGATCTCGAACGTTGTAGTCAGTTTCGCCACGAAATGTCCGAGATAAAACAGGGCCACGTTGACCAGCAAAAAAGTATTCGGCTCTAAGTCTCCCAGTGGTACTAGGAGCAACATAGCCACGGTAATCAGCATCATAGAGAGAAATTTGGAATCCTTGAGGCACTTTAATTGGAATGCTCAAATTACAACTTTTACGCCTTTCTGATGATTGATTTCCTAAAGCAATAAACTGATCGAAGAGAATACTTAACTCTTGACCATCAGGACTCACATTTACACTAGCAGAACCTTCAGGACAACCATTACCACCATATTCTGCACCCAGAATCTCAACTTTCTCAGCAGCAAAAGCAGGGCCAACAGAAGCTGTAATTAGTACTGCACCTGCAAAAAAAGATTTTGCCAAGTTGATAGATGTTTTCCTGATATTTTGAATGTTCATAACTCACCTCAGTTGAGTAATTAGAAATTATTAGGAACTAGATTTGTGATTGTAATTTTCGGTAAATATTTTCCATAAAATCTGTGATCACCATCTCTATTCCTGAAAAATTGCAATACAAAATTCATGGCAGATTTTGAAAAAAATGCCACAAAAAATTGCCAAAAGTATTTACAAAAATACTTTCGTGAGTACTCACAAGCTACTATTTATTAGCAGTGTGAATAGCTGTATTGCTTGAATTGCAATACTTATGAGACATCATCTGCAAATCTAAAAGCAGTAATTTAAGACTATGAGTTTTACTTCTAGCCTCATATCTGCTGTCTCCGCAGAAGACTGTCAATTGAATTTCAGAGTTCCATTTATCTGTGGTGATACCAAAACCCTAATATTTATCAATTGGTATCTTGCTTGGCTTATATACATCGACTATATTTCTTTACTGTTAGTTCCCAACAATTTTCATCGTCAGGCAACAATTTTCATTACTTAATAATTTGGAATATGGATGAGTTCGGTTTGCTTTCTAAATTTACTTGTGTAGTTAGAGAGTAGGAAAAAAGCCTTATCTAAGTTCACTGATTTTTCCCAAATCAAATATTAGTTCTATATAACTTCAGGACTTACGTAAGTGTCGCAATTGGTGGTTAGTGCGTGACGCTATAAATCTGATGACTACGTTAAAATCTTCTTGTTGCGTCACACACCCTACAGAAAAAATATGCTAGTTGCGTAAGTCCTAAACTTATAGAAAAAATGATAGTATGTAAATTAATTTACTAAATATACACTGATTGTTGTATAACTCACTTCATTAAAATCATGCCTTAGAAATGATTACTGTTAATAATGTAGTCATAAAAATTGCTATTTTTATTGATAAATTACGTAATAAAAGGGTGTAGGTGTTCAAAACCCTTACACCCTTACACCCAGTTTCAACAGAGCATTTTACTGAGCTGTCACCAAGTAAGGCGAGGTTATTGGTTGAGCGCGTCCAGCATTAACGAGGGCTTGGTAGACAAAAGCTGCTACTTCGGCTCTGGTTGCTTGCCGATTAGGCTCAAGCTGTTTAACGGTAGGATAGTTAACTACTAATTGGCGGACAGTGGCTGCTGCAACTGGGCCGGTTGCATAATTAGGAATTTGCGCCGCATCATTGTAGAAATTCAGCACGTTTTGATTATTGGCGGTTAAGCCTAAACCATTGGCTAGGGCTACTAGTGCTTGTACTCTGGGAATTTGTTGCTGTGGTTTAAATGTACCATCAGGGTAGCCTGAAACAAATTGGCTTTGATAAGCGGATCTAATTGCAGCGAAAGCCCAAAAATTGCTAGGAACGTCTTGAAAGGTGATGGCGCTACGTTTAGCGGTGGGATTTAAAGCTTTAGTAATAATTGTGGCAAACTGGGCGCGAGTTACAGGGTCATTGGGTTTAAATGTGCCATCTGGGAACCCAGCAATAATATTTTGTGCGGCTAAAGCTTCAATGTAGCTTTTTGCCCAAAAATTGCTCGGTACATCTTTAAAGGCCACAGCGCCGCCTGTTGGTGGTTCGACTGTGGCTGCTACAAAGTCTACTTGACCAAAGATTTTTTTCTGATCAACATCATTACCAACAGCCACAATGGTGTTAGTTTTTGTGGCGTTGTTTACGTCATAACGAGTATTACCACGAATCAGATTACCACCAGGATTTTCGTTTGTACCCAAGTCTGGTTGAGCCGTGGTAATGGCGACTACACCATCTCGCTTATTACTTTGAATGACATTCTTGCGGAGTACGGGTTTAGCGGAGTCGGAGATAAATAGACCATCTTGGTTTTGAATGATTTGGTTTCCTTCTACTAAAGTTGTGGAAGTTCCACCGATCGCTAAACCAAAACCTGTATCCTGAAATAAGTTATTTCTGACTACACCCTGAGCGGCTCTGGCAATAGAAACCCCATTACCTTTGTTCTGCACAAAGATATTGCCTTCAATTCTGGGATTTCCTGTACCCGTGACAAATACGCCTTCTCGACCATTAGCGGTAAAAGTGTTGTTTTGAATCACCGGGTTAGTAGATTCTACCCAAATACCTGTACCGCGTTGAGTCGGGTTAGTCACGGTGACACCTGCGATCGCGCTGTTGTTGTCAGCTAAAATGGTAATTTCTTGTCTCGCAAATGTGCGGCTGGTGTAATAGCCTGCTCCAGTAATAATTATCCCTTGACCTTTGCTGGCTTCGTCACCTTGTAACGTCACCCCTGATTTGATTAACAGTGGAAATGTTTCTCCAGTTTCTTGGTTATAATTTCCTGGCGCAAGTCGAATAATTGTACTTGGTTGAGCTTGGGTGAGTGCAAAGCTAATAGTTTTGTATGGTGCGGCTGCTGTTGCACCTGCACTTGCATTGTCTTGACCTGTTGCTGGGTTGACATAAATTACTTTTGCTGCTGCTGGTGCTTGCGCTATCACACTGGGCGAAGCACCGCCATTTGCTGTCCCTATCAATAATGTCGAACCAGTTGCAGCTAATAATAAAGCTGTCAGTCCGGCTTTTAAGGATAAATTCAATTTCAGGTTTCTTCCAGAAAACGAGTAAATACTTTTGATGGAAGAAAAATGAAAACCTTGATATTTCATTTTTGTGTCTGTAATGTGCTGAATTATAGTTGGCTAAGAAGGGTTAGATGTGACAGCTATCTAGCTGTCCATCCCCAGCAAAACTATAACGGATGACTAGCAAATAATCCCCTATGTTTCGCAATCAGACACGTAAATAAACAATTGTAAAATCGTGAAAATTCCAGATTTGCCAAAGAAAGTTAGTCCTCTTGGCGGTACAGTGCTAGACTAAGGAGTATATCCCCACTAGGGATCACCAAAAAACAAGAATGTTAAGTCAGGTAGAAATTTTCTCTGGTTCTATCAGTGAAAGAGCAGAAAAAGTTTCTTAGCACTACTATCAACAACCTCTTCCTATTTGTGCAAGTAAAAATAACTGCCTTGAGGAGTGCGATCGCATTCATTTATTCTGGTGGCAGCATTCTAGAGAATAACTGGGTATTAGAAGCGAAGCAAATGCTGTTGTTACAAGTGCTGATGTTTTGTGGTGCTGCTTACTAAATCAAAGTTCCCGACTCTACATCACGGTTGCTGCTTTGTGTAAGACCGCAACTTTATACAAGGGTTAAGAACAGCATAAAAATTGCATTTTAAATGATATCCATTCACACTGTTGAGAATGCAATTAGTTTAGTCATCGAGAATTTTGCATAAATCCTGACTAAAAGTTGACAAAAAGCAGTAAATTGGTTTCTGTAGCTTAGTAAATTGCTTAAGTTAAGGGGAAGCTGTTCTGAAAAATCGGCTTGAGTGCTGATAGTTAAGCAAAACTGCTAAAGTTTGGCTGGGAAAATTCATCATTCCCAGATAAATAGCTAGGTATGAACATATCTAGTTCATTGAGGGCCGCCTGAGTGCAAACCACCAAAGCTAACTTGAGTTGTATAAAAGTTTTCACCAATTAACTCTGCTCCTACATTGTGGTAAGACTTGTATACGCACTTATACTTATACCAAGTGGCAAAATGATTGTGACAGATAGATTGCTGAACAGCTTACCAATCAAATCTTCCCCAATCCAAAATCCAAAATGGTATAACAGGTAGGTTGTTGATTGAGCAGCAAGTTAGTTAAAAAGAAAGCAAAAATTGAAAAAAAGGTGTATCTTACATCCAAAACTTAGGGCGGGTAGGAGTATGAAAAATCTAAAATAGATATTAAATTGATAAAAACAACGACCATCGACAACCGTTAGTCAATTTCATCTTCTGCAAAGCGTTGCCAGGTTGTTACCAGTGCTGAAACACGATTACATGCAAGTTTCCCAGGATCAGCCTAATTATTTTGAGGCTCCTCTACAGTTGTTGCTGTTTGTCGATGGCAGACCCCAGTCTCGACAACAGGTACAGCGAATACGCTCTTACTTAAAAGAGTTGCAGGCAGAGTATCACTTTGAAGTCCAAATTATTGATGTCGGTCAACAACCGTATCTAGCCGAACATTTTAAGTTAGTAGCTACGCCAGCGTTGATTAAAATTCATCCAGAACCAAGGCAAGTTCTGGCTGGAAGTAATATTATTGCTCAATTAAAAAACTGGTGGCCGCGTTGGCAAACTGCTGTAGACGCTTATTTAAAATTGCAAGAAGATTTTCAAGAACGTATCGATGAAAATAGTCGGGTATCACCACCCAAATCAACAATTAATTCTGTTGCTGTTTCCGCCGAACTGATTAAACTTTCTGATGAAATCTTTCATTTGAAACAAGAAAAGGAAAAACTTCAGGAGCAATTACAGTTCAAAGACCGAGTTATAGCGATGTTGGCTCATGACTTGCGGAATCCTTTAACGGCGGCAGCGATCGCTATTGAAACACTGCAATCTAATTACAATATAGAATCAGGCAGCTTTCAACGTCTCAAGCCAGCTATGGCCGCCCATTTGTTAAAACAAGCTCGGACTCAAACCAAGTTAATTGACCGCTTAATTGCTGATTTGTTGCAGGTAGGCAGAGGCAGTGATAAAGAGTTTCCAATTATACCGCAAAAAATTGAACTTGGACAACTTTGTTTAGAAGTGTTAGAGGAATTAGGCGATCGCTACACCGCCAAATCCCAAACCCTAGAAACAGATATTCCCTCAGACCTGCCTTGCGTCTATGCCGATCCAGAACGCATTCGCCAAGTCGTCGTCAACCTCTTGGATAATGCTATCAAATATACACCAGTAGGCGGTAAAATTACTGTTGCTGGCTTGCACCGCACCACCCAAAAAGTGCAGTTTAGCGTGGGCGATACTGGCCCTGGTATTCCCGCCGAAAGTCGTGAATTAATTTTTGAGAACCACTTCCGCCTGCAAAGAGATGAAGGTACTGACGGATATGGCATTGGTTTGTGTTTGTGCCAGCGAATTATTCGGGCGCATTACGGTCAAATTTGGGTAGATTCTACACCTAACGGTGGAGCATGGTTTCACTTTACATTGCCTGTTTATCCGTTTTAGGGCTGAGTGTTGAGTGGTATTAGACAAGGGAGAGGGGGGAGACAAGGGAGAGAGGGGAGACAAGGGAGAGGGGGGAGACAAGGGAGAAGAAATATAGTTTCCCCCTTGTCCACCTTGTCCACCTTGTCCACCTTGTCCACCTTGTCCCCCTTGTCCCCCTCGTCCCTTTCCCAAATTTTACGAACATTGTTTAGCAGACGATGGGTCGCCAATGGGATGTAAGTCAGCTTCCCAGATGCTGATATAAATAAAATCACAATTCTGGCGGACAACTTGTCCTTTCACAGAACCTAAATTAAAACTGAAATCATCTTTTTGACGCTGCTGGAGTTGTGTGAGTTTTTGCTGAATTTCGGGAGTGACTCGACCGTTTAGCATTCCACTTAAAGTATTTTGCATCACTTGTGGGTCTACAGATTGAGCAAATGCGGCTTCAGTTTGCACCAACCTGCCCGAATTACGGTCGAATAAATAGCCCAAGTCGATTTGATTTGGGACGACTTTGTAAGTGACAGCGCGAGTATCACCCCACAAACCTCTGAAATCCCTTTTGGGTCTACCGAGAGTTGCTTCTACGGTGCTTCTGTCTGTCCCTGTAGGGAATGCGGGAACGCTTTGACGGCTAGTGGTACTAACTTTTTTTGATTTATTTGGTTTTTCTGGCTCTACCGGGGGTGCTTCTGGTGTGGGACTGGCTGTGGGTTGAGAATCAGTTGTGGTTGGGGAATTGTCAGGTTCTGAATTTACAGGTTGCTCATTGGTGATGACTGGAGATTCTGGAGATTCATTTGGAGAGTTAGAATCTGTTGTGCCATTGTTGGCGGATAAAGTATCTGAATTGATTGGTGGCTGTGGGGAAGTGCTAGGTGTAGACAAAAATGGGGTGGCTGGTGGCTCTTGGGGTTCTGAAGATGAAATTGGAGATGATGGAGAGTCGGAATTGTTGGTGATGGGTGCTTGCGACTGTTGGGGACGGGTTAAGCGAGCTAGTCCTATCCCAGTCATTAAACCAAAGGCGATTAAACCACCAAATATCCAAATTGGTTTTTGAGAATTTTGCGGTGAAATTTTTGGGGGAGGAGAAACAGCTTGGGTTTGTTGAGTTGATGGGAGTTCGGTTGGACGAGGATTGATAGTAGGGGATGGAGGCAGATTAGCTGTAGAGTTTAAAGCATAAAGCATTTTACTAGCCGTACTGTAGCGATCGCTCGCCTGCGGTTTAATTGCCTGATTCAGTACCATTGCTAGTTGGGGTGACACTGGCGGCGCATAATTTTGCCAGAGAATTTCCCCGGTTTGTTGATGTGTGGGTAATTCTGAAGGCTGTTTCCCAGTCAAAAGATAAATCGCTGTTAAACCCAAACTGTAAATATCTGTAGCGTAAACAGGCCGCCCAATTGCTTGTTCACTCGGCATGTATCCTGGTGTACCAATCACCATTGATTGTGTTGGATATCCTGGTCTAACTGCTACTGTGCGGATGGTTTCTTTGACTGCACCAAAATCAATCAACACAGGCTTGCTATCAACAGAGCGCAGAATAATATTATCTGGTTTGATGTCACGATGAATGATGCCCTTGCTATGCACATAATCCAACACCGATAGCAGACTCAAGAGAATTTCTCGGACTATGATTTCACTTTGGCATCCTTTTGTTTCGACAACATGAGTTAACGTTGCACCGTGAATCCATTCTTGTACCAGATAAAACAGCCCATTTTCCGAAAAATAAGCATGGAGTCGAGGAATTTGGTCACTACTTTCGCCCAGATACTCTAAGGTGGCTGCTTCTCTTTCAAAACGTTGCTGAATCAAGGCGTAGGTTTGAGGATCATTGGCAATTGGTTTTAATTGCTTAATCACACAGCGACGGCGAGAAGGCATGTGGGTATCTTCTGCCAAAAAGGTTTCCCCAAATCCACCAGCACCGAGTACCTGGATAACTTGATAGCGATTATTCAGCAGAATAGATGTCATGAACAGTTCAATATGTCCGCCATATTTAAATGTACATCACGATGCCAAAACAAATAATGTTCCCTTGTGGGATTGTGAGAGTGTATATAAAATAAACCTGGGCTGGGATGAATTATGGCTTTACAGCAGCCACAAATTATTTTTGATGGTGCTGTGCTAGGTGCTTTTAACTGCTATGGCAAAAGATAGATTTCATTATATTGTCAGAAACGCTTTAGAAAAAGACGGTTGGAAGATTACTGCTGACCCTTATGAAATTAATGTAGATGATGTAGATTTTGAGATTGATTTAGCAGCAGAACAGCTTTTAGCAGCAGAACAAGAGGGCAGAAAAATAGCAGTGGAAATTAAAAGTTTTCTGAGTCCCTCGAATGTCTCTGATTTTCATACTGCGTTGGGGCAGTTTTTAAACTATCGAGATGCTTTAGATCAAATTGAACCAGAACGCCAACTATATTTGGCAGTTCGTTTACCAATTTATAAAAGTTTTTTTCAACGAAGGTTTATTGCTGTATCTGTTAAAAAATATCAGTTACGACTGATTATTTATGATGTACAAGCTGAGGTGATTTCTCAATGGCTGTAGAACAATATCGCCAATACATCGAACATCTTCTTTCTGAAAGACAACAACGAGCCGCAATTCAACAAAAATTGACTGCCGAAGAGTATGAAGTGCAAACAATTTTTGACGAACGGCAAGACCATTATCAATTACTGTATGTTGGTTGGCGAGGTAATCAACGCGATTTTGGCTGTATTTTACATCTTGATATTAAAGATGGCAAAATTTGGATTCAACATGATGGCACTGAAGAAGGAATTGCCAATCGATTGGTAGAAATGGGAGTACCAAAGCAAGATATTATTTTGGCTTTTCATGAGCCATACATTCGTCAGTTTACTGAGTTTGGTACAACTTAAATTAGAGCGATCGCATTTAAAATTAGGATAATCTCCTGTCTTAGAACAATGGGATATTTCTCTTCCTGGAATTGTCTATGCGATCGCCCTAATTTTTCTTGCTAAAATTTCCCTAACTAATCACTGTTGGTTTATTGCCGTTTTGATTGTTGAGACTGGTAACAATTGTAGGTTGCTCAGAATTAGCAGTTAATGACTCGCCGCGACGTTTTTTGTAACGCTGACTTTTTGGAACTCCGCCTGCCATCCCATACTCTACACTGCTTTTGCCGTATCGAGTTGCAACACCAAGTAGCATGTGTTCTGTCATATCTGCCAACTCGCCCTCAGTTTCTAGCATTTCCCGATATAACTTATCTAAATTAGAAAGAGCCGTATTATATAAATTTTCTTTAGTTCGCATTTGCTCTATCAAATTTGAAAAAGCTGGTAAAGAAAGACCATTACCTAAATCTAAATAGGGATCAATAGAATTGATACTAGCAGCGCGACGCACAGCTTTTTCTAATATCTTTGAACTTCTTTTTTGTCGAGCCATAATATACACCTTGAAATACAGTACGGTAAATATTCTTTACCTTAAAAAATATTTATAATTTTCAGCCTGAGAAAATTCCAGCAAATTTACAACGGCTTTTGTTACACTGCGATGTCTTTAATGCTTGCGTGATTTACGAAAATTAGTCAGCAATTTGAAGTTTTGAGCAAGTATTTTGGCATTTTGTTTGCGGAAAACACCAAAATGAGTACACAATTTACTGAAATGAGAAAACACTTTGGCATTTTGAGCAAGTATTTTGGCATTTTGCTTGCGGAAAACACCAAGATGAGTAAGTAATTTGACATTCTCAGTCAACATTTTGCCAAAATTAGAAAGCAATATGCCTTTTTGTCAACTTTTACTCTCAGCACCTCTGTGTCTGTGCGTGAGAGTAAAAAATTTTATTAAAAACACCAGTCATCACACTACATAGAAGTATATTGAAAAAAACATGAGGATTTGATATTTGCTAAATCAAGTACAGCAACGGCTGGCGTTATCCAGTAAACATTGCCCAACAAACACATACAGAAACACAACAAGCAAATCCTACTGCGTCAAAACGCAGATTGGTATGCTTAACAAGAAAATTGATGTATGGGTGTAGCTTTAAAGTCTTATTGAGTTTGTGGAGCGTAGATAATGAGGATACAGCAAAATTGATTGCAAAGATTTTATACCGAAATATTAAAACAAAAAGTAACACCTGCGGCAGCTATACGAAAAGCTCAATTAAAACTCTGACAAGAAATTATTCTACCCCTAATGATTGAGCAGCTTTGATTTTAAGACTTACGCAGACTCTACGATTTCTTGGCGTTTTACCCTGCGGGAAGCCGTTTGCGCGTCTACGATAAATTAAGCTTTTTGGGAATTTTTGCGTAAGTCATGGATTTTACAAGCTGAGTGGAAGTGATATCTAATACAAAGATTTTTTAGAGATAGGTGATAGTATATTTGAGTTTTTGAATTAAAAGTGATTGTCTCTATTGAAGTTAAGAGAAATAGTAATGCTATCCATAAAACTAATATTTAATTTGGGAAAAAATCAATAAACCTAAAATAAAGCTTATTTTTTACTCCTGTACGTGCGGGTTGAGGAAAAATTTTGTTTACCCACAGATTCATTGAGTCAACCCACTCCTACCTATTCCTTACTCCCTGCTAACACAAGTAAATTCAGAAATAAAATCAGATTTTTATATCTATAGTCGGTTTTTTTTCTTAAAAATTACAAGCTTGCCAATGCCTAAAAGTATAGTGAAGCAGATACAACTTCTTGTGAAAAAATGCTGTTATGACTAAGAGAATCAAACGTCACCAGAAACCAAGAAGATTTTTAGTAGCGTTTACTAGCCACCTTTCCCTTCTCTTAGTCAGCATTACAATGTTTGCTGAATCAGGTGTAGCTGCTAGAGATTATGCCCCCAATATTACCCTACAAGCACAAATAGATTCATCAGTAGTTAATAATTCTAGCGCCGAGCAAATATTTCAAGAAGGAGAAGAGTTACTCAAGCTAGGAACAGCAACATCTTTCAAGCAAGCGATCGCTAAATTTGAAACCGCCTTAAAACTTTGGCAGCAAACTGGAAATATCAAACAACAAGCCACCACACTTAACGAGCTTGGTTTTATTTATAATGCTTTAGGCGATAAACAGCAAGCCTTAATATTTTTTAACCAGTCCTTATCTTTGACACAACAAATTAGAGATATAGCCGGTCAAGCAGTTACTCTTAATAATATTGGTGGTGTTTATGATGCCTTGGGAGACAAAAAAAAAGCATTGGATTGCTATAACCAATCTCTCTCTTTATCAGAACAACTAGGAGATTTAATCTGGCAAGCAATCACTCTCAATAACATCGGTAGTGTCTACAACGCCTTGGGAGAAAAACAGCAAGCACTAAAATACTACAATCAATCCCTACCCATTTCACGCAAAATGGGCGATAAAGCTCAAGAAGCAATCACCCTTAATAACATTGGTGGTGTTTATGATGCCTTGGGAGACAAACAGCAAGCTTTGACATACTACAGCAAATCTCTACTTTTATCACAACAAGTCAACGATAAAAACGGTCAAGCAACAACTCTGAATAACATTGGCGGTGTCTACGATGCTTTAGGAGATAAACACCAAGCATTAATGTACTATCACCAATCTATGTCCTTAAGACAGCAAATTGGAGATCCAACAGGCGAGGCAATCACTCTCAACAATATCGCTGGGATTTATGATGCGTTAGGAGACAAACAGCAAGCACTCAACTATTACAATCAGTCCCTCAACTTATCTAGAAAAGTCGAAGATAAAACCGGACAAGCAGTCACTCTTAATAATATTGGCCGTGTCTACGATTCCTTAGCAGACAAACAGCAAGCACTCAAATACTACAATCAATCTTTGCCCTTAAGACGAGAAGTTGGAGATAAAACAGGCGAAGCTACTACTCTCAACAATATTGGTGGTGTCTACGACGCTTTAGGAGACAAACAAAAGGCTCTAGAATTTTATAACCAATCCCTAAATTTATCACGAAAAGTAGAGGATAAAGCCGGGGAAGCTACAACCCTAAATAACCTTGGCGGTATTTATTCTGCTTTGGGAGATAAACAACAAGCTTTAAAATACTACAATCAATCTTTGCCTTTAAGGCGGCAAATTGGCGATAAAACAGGTGAAGCTGTTACCCTGAATAATATTGGCCGTGTCTACGACTTATTAGGAGACAAACAACAAGCACTCAAACACTACAATCAATCTATGCCTTTAAGACGGCAAGTCGGGGATAGAACAGGCGAAGCTGTTACCTTGAATAATATCGGCCGTGTTTATGACTCATTAGGCGAAAGACAAGAAGCACTTCAATATTACAACCAATCTTTATTTTTATCACGGCAAGTCAGAGACAAAGCCGGAGAAGCAACAACCCTAAATAACATAGGTGGTGTTTACACTGTTCTGGGAGACACACAACAAGCCTTAGCATATTACAACCAGTCACTCCCCCTCAGACGGCAAATGAAAGATAAAGCCGGGGAAGCTATCACTCTCTATAACATTGCTTATTTAGAACGTAACAGGGACAACCTCAAAGAATCTCTAGTTAAAGTTGAAGCAGCTATTAAAATTATCGAAAATCTCCGGACTAAAATTACCAACGAACAACTACGTACATCTTATTTTGCTTCCCAACAAACTATTTACGAGTTTGCCAATGACTTATTAATGCAGTTGCACAAAAAATATCCCCAGCAAGGCTACGATGCTTTAGCATTACAAAACAGTGAAAAATATCGTTCTCGCAGTTTGTTGGAACTACTCACAGAAGCTAATGCTGATATTCGCCAAGGTGTAGAACCTAAATTACTAGAAGCAGAACAAAACTTGCAACAACGACTAAATGCAACAGAGAAACTGCGTTTAGAACTCTACAACAGTGGTCAATACACCCCAGAACAAGCCCAAGCCTTAGAAAACGAATTAACCTCACTTCTCAAAGAATATCAAGAAGTCCAAGCCAAAATCAGATTTACCAGTCCCAAATATGCTGCACTCACTCAACCCCAACCCCTCTCTCTTAAAGAAATTCAACAGCAAGTACTAGATGACGAAACGCTGTTATTAGAATACGCCCTGGGTGAAGAACGCAGTTATTTATGGGCAGTTAGTAAAAATAGTATTAGTAGTTATGAATTACCTAAACGCTCAGAGATTGAAAAAGTTGTTAAGCAATTTAACTATTTATTGAAAATACGTTACTACAACCTGACAGCCAACATCAAAATAGATGCAAGTTCTGGTTTAGGTGCTTTTAGTAGTTACGAAGTACTCGAAAAACTCAATCAAATGTTGTTAGAACCAGTTGCGGAAAAAATCAAAAACAAGCGCCTGGTAATAGTTGGTGATGGTGCATTACAATATCTGCCATTTTCGGCCTTAGCTCAACCCGGAACATCCGGTAAAAACATCAGACCTCTGCTAGAAAGTAACGAAGTTCTTTATATACCATCCGCTTCTACTTTAGCCGTCATTAGGCGCGAACACAAAGAACGCAAAACACCCCCCAAAACCCTAGCCGTGATTGCAGATGCTGTATTTAGCTATGATGATGAACGCCTGACTAGAATTCTCCATAAACCCATACCCAAGCCAAACATTCCCTTCATCAACCCTAATTTTTCTTTTGAGCGTTTATCTTTCACTCGCCAAGAAGCCGAGGGAATTTTAGCTTTAGTGCCAAAATCTCTGACTCTGCAAGCATTAGACTTTGCTGCTAACCGAAATTTTGTCACTAGTTCTCAACTGAGTGAATACCGCATCATTCATTTTGCTACCCACGGCATTTTAGATACCAAAAATCCGTCCTTATCTGGTGTAGTGCTGTCACTATTTGACGAAAAAGGGATGTTGCAAAATGGCTTTTTGCGACTGCAAGATATTTTTAATCTCAAACTACCCGCAGATTTGATTGTCCTTAGTGCTTGCGAAACTGGTATAAGCCAACAAATCAAAGGCGAAGGATTAGTTGGATTAGCCAGAGGATTTATGTACGCTGGTAGTCCGCGTGTGTTAGTCAGTTTATGGAATGTGGATGATGAAGCAACATCCCAATTGATGAAAGCATTTTATACCAAAGTTCTCAAACAAGAATTAACCCCGGCGGCGGCACTGCGAGAAGCAAGGTTAGAACTGTGGCGAGATGAAAACTATTCTGCACCTTATTACTGGGCTGGTTTTACCTTACAAGGTGAGTGGAAATAATAATTAAATTAGAACTTACGCATCAAAACGAAGAGCCTGTCGAAGTATCGAAACCAAGTCATCTTAAGTTAGGTTTAATTTATTCCTTCTACTTATCAAGACTTCAAATCGAGTAATCCTTCTTCCTTCAATTTAGGATTAAACCGCAGTTGTAATTGCAACCCACGAGATTCTAAAACTTTGAAAATTTCCGCTTCTACCCTTCGCGCCACATTTTTGACAACTTTGATTTGTGCTAACTCATCATTAGCAGGATTGTGATAACTTGCTTGTTCTTCTGCTGTCATCAAATTTTTGACGTTAATTGGTTGTGTCCATTTTTCTTTATTTTCACCATTACCTGGAGGTATTGTGCCATTTTCAGCAATCCAAGCATTTTCAAGATTTTCTAAAACTGTCCGACTAGGACGTTCAATAGTTTGTACTTTCACCCAATAACATTGTTCTGGTTGACGCACTAAATGTTGTTGCAAACTAGAATAAACATCACGAGAATATCCGACAAACTGGAGCAATTGATCATGATTAAAAATTGCATACACACCTATTTTTCCTTGAAATATTTCCGGGAGTTTTCCCTCTGCATCAATGTAAGGAAAATATTCTAGATTTGCTAAAGACGGATTATTTATTTCGTTAGTCATATATAAAATATTGTTAATTTAAATTTTCTACAAAAAAATCATCGGTATTTATCGGCGGTTAATTATTTTCTCTTGTAATTCATTCCCATGAAAATTACTATATAACAGTCGAAGCATAGTTTAAGACTATGTTTGTGGATAAAACATAATTTTCTCAAAATAGTCAAAAGAAAAAGGCAAAAGAAACTTTTCTCTTGCCTTTCCTAACTAATTATTCACTGATGATTTACATATCGAAATCATCATCTTCGTCAACTTCCTCGTATTCATCCTCTTCGTCATCAGGTATGAGGTCGTGGACTTCATGAACTCCATCGATAATTAAATCATCTTCATCCAAAATTGATCCTGTGCGTCGGCTACCATAAGTACCTTCAGTCAGGGAAGGCGCATCTAAATTGTAGGCGCGGGCAGTGCGATCGTCTAACACCATATCCAGAGGATCATCAACTTCATCCAAGACACTGGAAGTATCCAAAGTTGAGTAATCATCGATCGCACCCGGTTCGTCATAAGTATTGTAACCAGTACCTGCCGGAATCAAGCGTCCGATAATTACGTTCTCTTTCAGACCCCGCAGCCAGTCAGATTTACCTTCAATTGCGGCTTCCGTCAATACCCTGGTTGTTTCTTGGAAGGATGCAGCCGAGATAAAGCTGTCTGTATTCAAGGATGCTTTGGTAATACCTAACAATACTGGTGTATATTGCGCTCTTGCACCACCAGTAATGGCCATTGCTTCGTTGACTTGTTCAACTTGGCGCAGTTCCACCAACTCACCAGGAAGCATGGTAGTATCGCCACCATCATCAATCCGCACTTTGTTGGTCATCTGGCGGACAATTACTTCAATGTGTTTGTCGGCAATATCAATCCCTTGGGACTGATACACTAACTGCACTTCGTTCACCAAGAATGTTTGCACTTTCTGTAGTGCATGGCTGGCGCAAGCGTAGACTCCATCCTCAGAACCCAAGCTGAAGAAGATTTCCAGAATTTCGTGGGGGTTAGATGGGCCATCGGTGATTGGTTGTCCGGCGGTGACGTGATAACCATCAGGAACAATCAGGTTTTGTCCAGGGCCAAGGGGATAGTCGGTGACTACACCATTGGATTCGACAATTTTCACTGCGATCGCTTCATCGCCATCACCATAAACCACCTTGACTTCTCCACCACGGCGTACCAAAATACATGCTTCTTTTGGTTTCCGAGCTTCCAGAAGTTCTTCAATCCGTGGTAAACCTTGAATGATGTCTCCGGTTTTAGCGCGTTCAAAGACCAACAGCACTAAGTTATCGCCGCGCTGTACCAAATCGCCATCTTCTATTTGCAACACCGCGCCAGGACTGACTCGGTAAGGACGACCAGAGCGAATCGTCACCCGATAATTATGGGTACTGAGGGCTGATTCATCACCAGCAGCTGCGGGAGGCGCATTCTTCACCTCTACAACTTCCCCAGATTCTTCCGCAAATACACCGGGGGCGATTTCTGCACCTTCTACCAGCAAATTACCGACTTTCACTTTCGGTTGTGCAGCCGTTGTCACGGTGTTCATATCGCTGTGACGCAATACTAAGCAACGGCGTACTGCTTCTGTGCCTTTTTGGACACCGCGCACAATCCCGCCTTCTTTACACAAGATTTGGGTACGTGCAACTACAGCCCCAGGGGCGATCGTGTCGCCGTCTTTGACTTCCAAACTAGTTTGGGTACTACCTTGGGTAGCATCAGCTACAATGTCACGGCGAATTACTAATGATTCCAAAATCACTAACTGCAAGCGTTGGATTTCTGAATCTTCAGCATCAGGAATCAATTCAATATCGGCTGCTAAGGGCGAAGCATTGTGGTCTTGTTCGCCTTCTTGCTCAATTTCCAACACTAACTGAGTCCGCAGTAGTTCCACACCTTCCACAGATTTGACCCGCTCAGAATCTTTGTAAGGTAGGCGTTGTACGGCACGTAATTGAATGGAACGTCCGGTTTGCTGACTTACAGATGTTGTTGAAGGTACATCTGGGGTATTAGGTACAGCAAATTCCACTACAGGACGGCTTAACAATGCTGGGCCTTCGGGGGATTCGACATACTGGATGTAGCGCAACTCGGTAACGGTTTGTCCCAATAGTTCTTCCCCTGGTTGGACAAAGGTGTTATCTCGCCCAATCACCGCTTCTGGATCATCCACCATCAGCAGTTCGCCGGGTTTAATTACCACTTCCCGCAGAATGTCGTTTTTCTGGGTGACTTCTACAACACCACTGTTTTGACAGAAGATATCTTTGACGACCTCAGAACCGGCTTCGACAAACTGACCATCTTCTACCAACAGCAGCGAGATATCTTTGTTAACTTCGTGGGTTTCTTCGGGAATCCACAGGATTGTACCGCCTTGTACGACTTCATAACCTTGTTTGGCTTTGCCTTTCTTCTGGACTTCTAGCCCAGCGAATTTCAAAAAGCCACCAGTGGTTGTGCGATAGCGGTCATCAATTAATTCTGCAACTACTTGACCATTCTGCACTTTTGTGCCTGGGGTAGCCCGCAGGTTAAATTCCTGGTTGTTTCCAGTGGTAATTAAGTAGTTGTTGCGTCCTTGAGAACTGTTAACAGTAACGGCGGCTTGGTCTAGAATTACCGAAGCGGTGATGATTTCAATTTCTCTGGTACTCTTGCCGGGGGTAGCTTCGGGTAAACGCACTACACCACCATGCTGACTGGTGAGTTTGGTTTCCGCTAACACACCGTTGGTATCGATGCGATCGCCATTATTCACGACCAATTCTGCACCAGGAGGCAAGTTATAAACTTCCCCAGATAAAATCCAAATCAAACCACCTCTAGCGGCTGTGGTTGTGGTGTTACCTTGACGGTCGGTTTTTTGTTCCGCTACCACATCGGCAAATTTCACTTCCCCAGCCAAGTCCGAGGCCACATCTTTCACCGCTTTTTCAGTGTTGGCGCGAGTTGTCCGTCCCCCAATGGCGACTTCTGCCAATAACTGACCTTGTTTTACCTGTTGACCATCGGTGATGTATAGTGTGGAACCTTGGGTAACTTGAATTTCTTGGTTAACGGGGGTTTCGCTACCTTCTTTTTTGGGTTCTAAAATTAAGATGCCGTTTGCTTCCACATACAAAGCATCTTCACCGTGGCGTGTACGGTAGGGTCTTGTCCGCAACTTGCGAGGAATCTTGACTGTCCCAGCCATTTTGGAGCGTACTTGTTGAGCAACTTCCCCAGTGAATACCCCCCCGGTGTGGAATGTCCGCATGGTCAGCTGAGTACCGGGTTCACCGATACTTTGCGCCGCAATGATGCCCACAGCTTCGCCCAGGTCTACCATTTTGGCGTGCGCCAAACTCCAGCCGTAGCAATGTTGACATACAGAACGGGCAGCTTCACAGGTAAGAGGCGATCGCACCACCACTTGTGTTACCCCAGCTTTTTGAATGTCTTTCGCCAAGTCATCAGAAACTGGAGTATTCCGGGGTGCGATAATTTCACCAGTGGTTGGATGTACAACATCTTCGCCAATTACCCTTCCCATCAAGCGAGTTGCCAGAGGAATCAAGGTTTTGCTACCTTCAGTCATAGCTTTGATCGGAATACCTCTGGTAGTACCACAATCAAATTCCCGAATAATCACATCCTGAGACACGTCCACAAGACGGCGAGTCAAATACCCAGAGTCAGCCGTCCGCAGCGCCGTATCTACCAAGCCTTTCCGCGCACCGTAAGACGAAATAATATATTCTGTAACAGTTAAACCTTCCCGGAAGTTGGTTTTAATTGGTAAGTCAATAATTTCCCCTTGAGGATCTGCCATCAGTCCCCGCATCCCTACCAACTGACGGACTTGGGAAATATTACCCCGCGCTCCCGAAAACGCCATCATGTACACAGAATTGAGGGGATTGGTTTTCTTGAAGTGAACCACCACCTCATCTTTGAGAGCTTCACTCGTACCGTTCCAAGTGTCAATTACTTTTTGGAAACGTTCTACTTCTGTGATTTCGCCCCGTTGATAACGAGCTTCTGTCGCCCGAATTTCTTCTTCGGCGGCTTCCAAAAGACTGCGCTTGCTTGGTGGTACCATCAAATCATCCACACTGATGGAAACCCCAGCCCTAGTAGCGTAGCGGAACCCTAAATCTTTGAGTTTGTCCGCCATCACTGCGGTTCGCGCCGTACCGTAGTTGGTAAACGCCCAAGAAATCAAATTTCTCAGTTGACCTTTATCAACTACGCGATTGCGAAAAACTTTTTTTTCGTTAGTCATTAGTCATTCGTCCTTAGTCATTGGCAGGGAGTGGGGAGTGGGGAGTGGGGAGTAGTGAGTGGTGAAATTTCCTACTCCCTACTCCCTATTGCCTAATCCCCTAACTTACTAGTGCTTCCTGAATTGCCTTGTTGTAAATGACGCGGCCAGGTGTTGTGCGTATGTACTGAGAAATCAAATTTCCTTGGGAGTCTTCTCGAACTCGGCGGAACTTATACAGTAACGTCCGAGTACCGTCATCGTTATTTGTCACTTCCAAAGGTTCTGTATCAGGTTGGTCTGATTCAAGCTCACCATCAAACCGCACGTAGATATAGGCGTGTAAGTCTACTTGCTGTTGCTCAAAGGCCATAATCACATCTTCGAGGGAAGCAAAGTACTTACCAGCACCTTTGGTAGCATGGGGATTTTCTGCGGTCAGGTAGTAAGCCCCCAAAACCATATCTTGGCTAGGTGTAATGATTGGTTTACCTGTAGCTGGCGACAAAATATTATTAGAAGCCAACATCAACAACCTTGCTTCCGCCTGACTTTCTAAAGACAGTGGTACGTGTACCGCCATTTGGTCGCCATCGAAGTCAGCGTTAAACGCCGGACACACCAAAGGATGTAATTGAATGGCTCGCCCTTCCACCAAAATTGGTTCAAAAGCTTGAATCCCCAGACGGTGTAGTGTCGGTGCGCGGTTGAGCATGACTGGGTGTCCTTCGATCACCTCTTCCAACACATCCCAAACACTTGGGTCAGAACGGGAAATCAGCTTTTTCGCCGCTTTAATGTTATTCACCATGCCGCTACGAATTAAGCGGTTAATTACAAACGGTTGAAATAACTCGATCGCCATTTCTCTGGGTAAGCCGCACTGGTGAATATTTAGTTTCGGCCCCACCACAATTACCGAACGTCCAGAGTAGTCAACCCGTTTACCCAACAAGTTTTGCCGGAAACGTCCTTGCTTACCTTCAATAATGTCAGATAAAGATTTTAGTGGTCTGTTATTAGCACCAACTACCGTCCGACCCCGACGACCGTTATCAATCAGCGCGTCTACCGCTTCTTGCAGCATCCGCTTTTCGTTCCGCACAATAATTTCTGGTGCCAAAATCTCCTGTAGGCGTGCCAGACGGTTGTTGCGGTTGATTACACGTCTGTATAAATCATTCAAGTCGCTGGTTGCAAACCGTCCACCATCAAGTTGCACCATTGGGCGCAAGTCTGGCGGAATCACGGGGATGACGGTCATCACCATCCACTCTGGTTTAGAACCAGTCGCAATGAAGTTATCAATTACCCGCAGCCGCTTAATCAGCTTGGCGCGTTTTTGACCTTTAGCTGTGCTAATTTCTTCCCGCAGGCTTTCTGCTTCTTGCTCTAAATTAATATCCGCTAACAAGCGCAGCAGTGCTTCCGCACCAATGCCCACCTCTACCCCTTGTAAGGTAGAATCTTCGCTATAAATTTGGTCTTCAATTTCCAACCACTGGTCTTCACTCAGTAGTTGCTTATAAGTTAAAGTTTCGGCATTACCAGGGCTGAGAACAACATAAGAGTTGAAATACACTATTTGTTCTACATCCCGCAAAGGCATATCCAACAGGATGGCAATATAACTGGGGATGCCTTTGAGATACCAAACGTGAGCTACAGGTGCAGCCAGTTTGATATACCCCATGCGGTGGCGGCGCACCCTAGATTCGGTAACTTCTACGCCACAACGTTCACAAACAATTCCTCTGTGGCGGACTCTCTTGTACTTACCACAGTGACATTCCCAATCTTTTGCCGGGCCAAAGATGCGCTCACAAAATAAGCCATCCATCTCTGGCTTTAAAGTCCGGTAGTTAATCGTTTCTGGTTTGGTGACTTCACCTACTAATTGACCATTGGGTAGGGTGCGTTCGCCCCATTGCCGAATGCGTTCTGGCGATGCCAAACCGATTTTTACGTAGTCAAACTGATTAGTTTGGGCTGCTCTCATACTTAAGTGTTGAGTTATAAGTCAAGTATTCAGTTAAAAGTAATCCATCAAGAGATTTCTAAGCTGTGAGTGCGAATACTGAGGTATTAAATACTCAGCACTCAGCACTCATTACTCTTTACTCGTCGTCGTCTAACGATTCACGGGAAAGCGATTCGTACGTTGGACGTGGTGGTGTACGTCTGGCTGACTGGTCTGCCATTAAATCAACTTCCACGTCTAAAGAACTACCATCAGCTTGGGTTTCTACTTTATGAACCGCAATATCTAACCCCAAGGATTGCAATTCTCGCATCAACACCTTAAAGGATTCTGGTGTACCTGGTCGGGGAATTGCCTTACCTTTAACGATCGCATTTAAGGCTTCATTTCGTCCCTGCATATCGTCGGATTTCACTGTCAGCAATTCCTGTAAGGTATAAGCTGCACCAAAGGCTTCCAACGCCCACACTTCCATTTCCCCAAACCTCTGACCACCTTGTTGAGCTTTTCCACCCAGGGGTTGCTGTGTAACCAAGGAGTAGGGACCTGTGGAACGAGCGTGAATCTTGTCATCGACCAAATGCACCAGTTTCAGCATATAAGCTACACCAACGGTTACAGGTCGATCAAAGGGTTCGCCGGTACGGCCATCAAACACCATGATTTTGCCGGGGTCATCGGGGTTATATACCCAATCTTTGCCTGTTTCGTCCCGCGCTTCTTGCAATTTGCCATGCACAATGCGGCGCGATGATTCTTCCCCATACATTTCATCAAAGGGAACTATCTTAAAGCGCACACCCAAGGTATGACCAGCCCAACCCAACAGACATTCAAATACTTGTCCGACGTTCATCCGGCTGGGTACGCCCAAGGGGTTGAGTACGATGTCTACTGGGGAACCATCTGGTAAGTAAGGCATGTCTTCCAGTGGCAAAATCCGCGAAATAATCCCTTTATTACCGTGGCGACCCGCCATTTTATCTCCGACTTGGATTTTCCGCTTCTGGGCGACATACACCCGCACTACCATGTTGGCTCCCGGTGGTAGTTCATCCCCTTGTTCACGAGTGAACAAGCGCACGTCAACTACGCGACCTTTTTCACCGTTTGGTACACGCAAGGAGTTATCCCGCACATCCCGCGCTTTTTCCCCGAAGATGGCACGTAAGAGTTTTTCTTCTGGTGGTTGGTCGGATTCACCTTTGGGTGTAACTTTACCGACTAAGATATCGCCTGATTCTACCCAAGCCCCAATGCGGATAATGCCTTGTTCGTCTAACTGGCGTAAAGCATCTTCCCCAACGTTGGGAATTTCTCTGGTGATTTCTTCTGGGCCTAGTTTGGTTTGCCGAGCCTCAATTTCATATTTTTCAATGTGAATTGAGGTGTAAACGTCATCTTGTACCAAGCGTTCAGAAATCAAAATTGCGTCTTCGTAGTTATAGCCTTCCCACGGCATATAAGCGACAACAATGTTTTGTCCCAGCGCCAATTCCCCACCTTCTGTGGAGGAACCATCGGCTAGTACTTGTCCAGCTACTACCCTCTCACCCATTCTGACTAAGGGTTTTTGGTTTAAACAGGTGTCTTGGTTAGAGCGTTGGTATTTAGAAACGGTGTATCTAATTTCTGGTGAATTTGGTTTGGGACGTACACGAATTTCTGTCGCGTCTACGTAGGTAACATCTCCGTCTGTCCGGGAAACAATCACCATCCCGGAGTCTCTCGCACCTTGGGCTTCCAAACCAGTTCCGACTAAGGGACGTTCTGGTTTCAGCAAAGGTACGGCTTGACGTTGCATGTTAGAACCCATCAGCGCCCGGTTCGCGTCGTCATGCTCCAAGAAGGGAATCATACTAGTCGCTACCGAGACAATCTGCACAGGGGAAACCGCTACGTAGTCTACCTGTTCTGGTGTGGTGGTAGAGAATTCTTGGCGGTAACGGACTGGCACTTGTGGCCCAATAATGTAGCCATTTTCATCAACGGGGATGTCTCCTGGTGCGACCCGCAGATCGTCTTCTTCATCGGCGGTCATATACACGGGTGCTAGATCAAATCTGACTCGTGCATTTTCTACAGGGCGGAATGGTGTTTCTAAAAAGCCATACTGGTTAACACGGGCATGGGTAGCCAAGGAACCAATCAAACCCGCGTTGGGGCCTTCAGGAGTTTCGATGGGACAAATCCGTCCGTAGTGGGAGGGGTGAATATCCCGCACCGCAAAACCCGCCCGTTCTCTGGTCAAACCACCAGGGCCTAAAGCTGAAAGTCGGCGTTTGTGTGTCAGTTCTGCCAGGGGATTGGTTTGATCCATGAACTGGCTTAATTGGCTGGAACCAAAGAATTCTTTAATGGCTGCTACTAGAGGTTTGGGGTTGACCAAGGATGCTGGTGTCAAAACTTCGGCATCAGATACGGTCATCCGTTCCCGAATAATCCGTTCTAAACGGTTCAAACCTACCCTGACTTGGTTTTGCAGCAATTCGCCCACACTTCTGACTCGGCGATTGCCTAAGTGGTCGATGTCGTCTATACTACCGATGTCGTATTCCAGATTAATCAGGTAATCGACGGCTGACAAAATATCACCAGGGGTCAGGACACGCATGGTATCGGGAACTGACAACCGGAGTTTTTTGTTGAGTTTATAACGACCAACTCGACCCAAGTCATAGCGTTTGGGGTCGAAGAAGCGAGAGTCTAATAGTTGTTGTCCACCTAATACGGTTGGTGGTTCACCAGGACGGAGTTTGCGATACAACTCCATCAGGGCTTCTTCTTCTGAGAATTGCCCTTCTTTTTCGATGGTTTTTTGGAAATATTCTGGGTGACGTAGGGCATCAAAAATTTCGTTATCTGATAAACCCAAGGCTTTGAGAAGTACTTGCGCTGAGAGTTTCCGGGTTTTATCAATCCGTACCCACACCAAATCGTTCCGGTCTGTTTCAAATTTCAGCCATGCACCCCGGTTGGGAATGAGGCTGGCAGAATATGTCCGCCGACCGTTTTTATCGATTTCCGATTTGTAGTAAACTCCAGGCGATCGCACAATTTGGTTGACAATTACCCGCTCGGCTCCGTTAATAATGAACGTGCCGCGATCGGTCATTAACGGCAAATCACCAATAAATACTTCTTGTTCTTTAATGTCCCCTGTTTCTTTGTTCAACAGGCGTGTGGGGACATACATTTGTACTGCGTAGGTGCTATCCCGCCGTTTTGCTTCTTCTACGCTGTACTTCGGCTCCTTAAGTTTATAGTTATGTCCTAAAAAATGCAGTTCTAATTTGCCTGTATAGTCTGTAATAGGACTAAAGGAATTTAGTTCTTCTATTAACCCTTCTTCTAAAAACCAGCGAAAGCTTGCTCGCTGAATTTCAATCAAGTCGGGCAACAAAAAGGCGGGTTCCAGATATTTGTCTTTATTCATGCCTCTACCTTTGTCAACCTGGTTAAACTTTTAGAGGACACTGTTGGGGGATGGTTCTTGATCCGCTTCAGTGTCCGTAGCCATTGGGGAACTTCTCCTTGTGCCACCTGTTATTAATTCATGCTGATAACCGCAGCATTTTTTTAATCTGGACAGGGTGATTTTGACAAGGGGGGTAAACGCCCTTGCAAGCTATAAATAGCGGTTATAAACCAGCTATTAACTTGATTTCTCAACGACAGGTTGAGAGAGTTCTGCCTTTGATTTATTTTCCTCACTTCCCCTCCCAAGCGCGTAAGTAGCTTACGCAGCTCAAAATTTTTGCATCTTAAATCTTTAAATTAAGCACGCTGATCTTCACGGCAATATCAAAAGATCATGATAATCGGCCGCGTGATGCTGGCTTTGAATCAAAATGGCTTTATTTTGGTGGGTTTTACTCACAAGACAAGTACTTTTAACAATTTTCTATAGTTTTAGATACAAAGCAGGGTATATTTTGCCAAATTTTATCTCAATGTCGGTTGCTATGGTGATTCATTGATTCCGAGCATCCGTGTGTGGAGAGTGGAGGATGGTCAAGTTGATAACAATATATTAAGCTTAAAAGTTTGTGGTTTCTTCCTTTATCATTATGACGCAAGCAAAATGTTTTGGAGGCATTAATATTAGCATATTTTTATCCTCCTGAGTTTTTCATTCTGAGTACACACCCGACAATTGCAACAGTTAGTTACTTAAAGAGCCAATCCAAATAGTTTACAAGCATTTTGCGTGGTTTGGTGGGCGATCGCTTCTACAGTCTCTCCCCGCAACTCGGCTAATTTTTCCGCCACATAGCGGACATAAGCTGGTTCATTGCGTTTTTCACCCCGTTTGGGAACAGGAGCCAAAAAGGGACAGTCTGTTTCTATTAATAGGCGATCGCTACTTACCATCGCGGCTGAGGCGTGAATTTCTTTAGCGTTTTTGAATGTTACAGTCCCGCTAAAGCTAATGTAAAAACCCAGATCCAAAAACCATTGGGTTTCCTCTGGTGTTCCACCCCAGCAGTGCATGACACCCCGCATTCTTCCGCCTGTAATTTCCTGCCATTTTTGCAAAATTTCCCTGACATCACTGGCCGCATCTCGACAGTGAATAATCACGGGCAGATTCAGTGCTGATGCGATCGCTAATTGCTCGGAAAATACTATGCGCTGCTGCTCATAGTTTTCGGCTTTGTAGTAATCCAGCCCCATTTCCCCAATTGCCACCACTTTTGCGTCGGAACTTGCCAAGTATTGAATTTTCTCGGCTGTGTCACTTTGCCATTTTTCGGCATCCAAAGGATGTAACCCTACAGCAAAACTTAGTTCAGGAAATTGCTGGGCAATTGCTTGAATGCTGGAAAACTCTGATGGTTCTACACAGGAATGTACTAAACGTACTACCCCTGCTGCTTGCCACCGCGATCGCACTGCTGCTAAATCTGGCTGGAAGTTATCAAAGTTAAGATGAACGTGGGTGTCAATCAGCTGCATTTTTGTCTTTTGTTCTTTGTCATTTGTCATTAGTTTTTGCTGCAACGCATGACTAATGACAAGTGACTACTACTGTGCGGTTGCGACTGGCTTGAGTTTATGAGCCAATCTCGATTTTTTCCTAGCACCGTTGTTAGGATGCAGAATGCCACGCTTTACAGCTTTATCGATTTTGCTGTAAGCCTCAGCCAGCCGTAATTCAACTTCTTGTTTGAGTTCGGGCGTAGGATTAGCTGCGTAGGTTTCTACCACAGTTAAGTATTTCTTCATCAGCGTCTTAACAGCTGACTTGTAGGTTTTATTCCGCAGCCGATTGCGTTCTGCGATACTGGCGCGTTTAAGAGCAGACTTTGTATTCGCCACAGTCGATTCCAAAAAGACTATTTAATATGTACACACACTACTAGATTTACTAATATAGCATTCATCTTGCCAATATCAGAATTTCTCAAAAAAATCTTGCTTTGGTTTGAAGGGGCGGAATGATGCTCAAAGGTTGTCTGTGAAGAGTGGGTATAAGGATTTTGAACACCTACATCCTTGATTTTTCGTTTGATTGCGTAAGTCCTATAGTATATTTGAACCAATCTGGTAGGTCAGTGAAATTCTGTGCCGAACCCTGGAAATAAGCTAGAATAAAGTACCTGAATAAATTATCAAATTAGTAATAACTATACTCAGACCCTATACTGACTTTTGGATTGGCAAATCAGGATGTATCGACATAAGAAAACCACCGCAAGTAAGGCATAGAGGGAAAAGATAGGTAGAACTACACTCCTGCTTTCTATCCAAAAGCCCACTAGGCAAGTCGAACTGAGGCAATTAGATCATATAAATTAACTCATCCATGTGCTGGCATCCTGGGGAGTATCAAAAAAATCCAGGTTAAGCTAGAGATGAGAATTAAAGCGAAACTCGTCCCTCTTGGGGGTCAAGAGCCAGACTAATTCTCAAGCGGGAATAATCTAAAATTTTGGCATTTTCCTTACTCCATGCTGCGAATCATTACTCAGCAGGCAGATGTTAAAGCAGAACTACAACGTATCTGCGATCGCACCCATGACGAACAAGTGGTTCATAAAGAAGCAACGGTGCGGGAAGTGTTGCAAACGGTGAAGCGCCAAGGCGACAAAGCTGTGCTGCACTATACGGCTGAATTTGACCACCAAACCTTGAAGCTGGAAGAACTGCGCGTTACGGGTTCGGAACTAGATACGGCGTATCAGCAAGTCTCTAAAGAATTGCTCCAAGCGATTCAGTTAGCGGCTCGGCAAATTGAAGCATTTCACCGTCAACGTGTCCCCAAAAGTTGGGTAAACTTTGGGGAAGATGATGTAGTCTTGGGTAAACGCTACACCCCAGTAGACCGAGCCGGGATATATGTTCCTGGTGGTCGTGCGGCTTATCCCAGTACGGTGTTAATGAATGCTATTCCAGCAAAGGTGGCTGGTGTACCCCGAATTGTGATGGTGACACCACCAGGGGCGGGGAAAGTAATTAGCCCAGCCGTGCTAGTGGCGGCCCAAGAAACCGGAATAGAAGAAATTTACCGCGTTGGCGGGGCGCAAGCGATCGCCGCTTTAGCCTATGGGACAGAAACAATTCCGAAAGTTAATGTGATTACCGGGCCAGGCAATATTTACGTCACCTTAGCCAAAAAACTCGTCTATGGTACTGTGGGCATTGATATGCTGGCAGGGCCGAGCGAAGTGTTAATTATTGCTGATGAATTTGCCAATCCGGTGCATGTGGCTGCTGATATGTTAGCCCAAGCCGAACATGATCCAATGGCAGCAGCAATTTTATTAACTACAGATCCGGCTTTGGCAAAAAATGTCCAAGTCGCGGTGGAAAGACAATTAGTTGATCACCCCAGGCGGATTGATACAGAAAAAGCGATCGCTCACTACGGCTTAATTGTGCTGGTAGAATCTTTAGCAGCCGCAGCAGAACTCTCCAATGAATTTGCGCCGGAACATTTAGAATTGGAAGTCAAAGATCCTTGGGCTATTTTGCCGCAAATCCGCCATGCTGGCGCGATATTTTTAGGCTACTCCACACCAGAAGCTGTTGGTGACTATTTAGCAGGGCCAAACCATACCTTACCTACCTCTGGCGCAGCTCGTTATACTTCAGCTTTAAGTGTAGAAACCTTTCTCAAACACTCCAGTATTATTCAATACTCACCCACAGCCCTGCAAAAAATGGCTGGGGCAATTGATGCACTAGCAACAGCAGAAGGACTACCTTCCCACGCTGATTCAGTCCGGCGGCGGATTCAAAAAGATGAGTAATGAGGAATGCTTAATTTTTTCCAACACTTTTAGTAAAAACTAACCTGGGGCTGCACACTAGAAAATTAAACTGTATGGCGGCAAAGCGATTGGCGATCGCCCAACATACATAAAATAAGCAAAACCTGAGCTTCCATCAGTAATATTATTGGTGTAAGTAATAGAGTTTCAGGGGTCTACTTTTGAGGAGACGAGGGCAGTGCTGAATAATATATTGGTAGCTCTGGATGGTTCGGATATTGCAGAACGTGTCATTCAGGTTTTGGATGATTTGGTATTATCACCAGAAACTAAAGTCGTTTTGTGTCACGTATTTCCGACACCAGATTCAGAGATGGAACTACCCGCAGATCGTCCTCATCCAGAATCTCCAGCATTATCTTATTTCCAAATCGAAAAACAACTCCAATCTTACAAAGAAAAAATATCGATTCACAGTGCAGTAGAATTAGTCACTGGCGAACCTGCCGATGAAATTATTCGCCTAGCTAATATTTATAAAGCTGATTTAATTATTATTGGGAGTCGCGGATTAACTGGAATGAAGCGCATTGTCCAGGGTTCTGTGAGTAGTCAAGTAGTAGAAGAAGCTAATTGTTCTGTATTAGTGGTGAAGCCCAGTAAAAATTAACAATGGTAGTAACAGCAATATGACTACAACTACCCCAAAACTCTCTTTTGCCGAATATCTAAAATACAATGATGGCAATGATACTCGTTACGAACTAGTCAATGGAGAATTAATTCATATAAGTTTGGGAAGTGGGCAACACGAGGCAATTATCGGATTTATTACTCAATGTTTTCAAAATGAAATTCTTAGACTAAATTTTGATTGGACTGCCAAACAAATGATGATTGGCGTGCGTTCTCCCCGTGCAGGTAAATGGGACACCTCCAGAATTCCTGATGTCGTGATTATTCCCTTACCTCAATGGCGAGAATTAAGAAACCGAGAAGCAGTGATTGAAATTAATGAACCACCGCCATTGTTAGTAGTAGAAGTTGTCAGCGAATCAACCAAAACTGTAGATTATCGAGCCAAGCGAGTTGAATATAATGCTCTGAATATTCCAGAATATTGGATTGTTGATCCATTAATCAATAAAGTGACCATTTTCACATTGATTGATGAATTATATGAACCCACAGAATTTGTCGGTTCAGAAAGAATTTTATCGATAACCTTTCCCGAATTAAAATTAACAGTTGAGCAAGTGTTATCTGTAGAAGATTAAAGGGTATTGCATAATAAACAGTTAAGATAATAGTAGGTTGGGTGTAGCGATAGCGGAACCCAACATTCTCAAGACTCTGTTGGGTTCCGTTCCTCCACCCAATCTACACCTGTTTTTACATTAATTGATGAATTATACTAACCTACAGAATTTGTCGGTTCAGAAAGAATTTTATCGACAACTTTTCCCGAATTACAATTAACAGTTGAGCAATTGTTATCTGCGGAAGATTAAAGGGCATTACATAATAAACAGATGAATGGATAGAACCTGTCTAATGTTCAATCTCTATATTATGAGTCTACAAAAATTTAGCAGAAATGAGTTAATAATCTTCTAGGTTTTGCACGTCTCTTACATTCGTACTCCATAAATTGCCAGTTTCAGCATCAAATACTTGGTAAAGTATTGCTTTTTTAAATTCAAGTGGGGGATTGTTTTTAGTGATACCATAAATTTTTGATTCTCTTCGTTTGGGTAGTTTGTAGCCATTAGGTGCATGTATTTCCACTAAAAACATCTGTCTGTTTGGATGTACTTGGTAATTTTCAATTTTGCCAGAATTAGAATTGCTGATTAAATTAATATAATCACTGTAGGACACAAGTTTGATTGATTTTAACTTCAAACCGTCCTTAACTTTCATTTGCTCTAATATTTGTTTGACTTTATCAAACTCTTTTTTATCCTTATTGGAATTATCAGGGTATGAGTAGTTGGGTTTTATTTGTCCTACTGGTTCATGTTCTACCACTCTGTTAATATCTATCTCTTCTTGGTTATTGGCATTGGCAGAAGAAACAGCCATTAACGATAGTAAGATTGCTGCTGTGGTTGAAACTACTAGAATTTGACGCATATCTCACTATTTACCTCTTTTCTGCCTGAGCTAAAAACTGCCGTAGACTCAATAAACTCAAGGTTTGACCTAAATTTATAGGTAACATTGAAATGCCTTCCAAGCGGGACTGTACCCAACCTTCGCCCCAGTACCATTCATGAAAACCGTCAATACCGCCACTGAGTAGCAACCGCAGACAATTGGACTGCACTACATCCACTTGATGATGAATGGAGACAGGGCCAGTCCAGCTTGTAAACTGGAATCCTGGATAAATTTCTTCGGGCATTCCGGGGTTAAAACGTTGCCCTAAGAGCCATTTTTCTAATTGTGCTGGACGTAGCAAGCTATCACCAATGGCGCTGGCTGATGCTGCGATTTCTATCCGTAGTTGACTTTGTTGAAAATTACCTAGCATTTTTTGCGAATTGTAAAGGTGAGGACGACAAAAAAGTATTCACAAGCGAGAAGCCATAAAATTCTGCATTCTGAATCCTGACTTCTAGATTCTTGAATGAATTGTATTTCTAGTATTGCAAATGCGATCGCCACTGAGCATCCACCCACCTGGATGGTAACTGAGAACTTAGAATAGAAACAGTGAAGTTGTTAAGAAATGTAAGGTTTTTTCATGGCGGATCAGTTAATTCGCGCAACAGCAGCCGAAGGTGGGATTCGTGCAGTGGGTGTCATCACTACACGCTTGACAGAAGAGGCTCGGCAGCGCCATCAACTTTCTTATGTGGCAACAGCCGCACTGGGACGGACTATGGCAGCAGGTTTATTAATGGCTTCTAATATGAAGCGTGCTGGTTCGAGGATTAATATCCGGGTGAAAGGCGATGGCCCTTTGGGTGGTATATTGGTAGATGCGGGCTTGGATGGAACAGTGCGGGGTTATGTTAGCAACCCGTCTGTAGAACTGCCACCTAATGCTAAAGGTAAACTTGATGTTGGCGGTGCAGTTGGTAGTGGCTACCTCTATGTAGTTCGGGATATTGGTTATGGCTATCCTTACTCTAGTACTGTTGAACTAGTATCTGGAGAAATTGGCGATGATGTGGCGCATTACCTGGTAAATTCAGAACAAACACCATCAGCTTTAGTATTAGGTGTGTTTGTGGGTGCGACTGGAGTAACTGCGGCTGGAGGATTGTTAGTCCAAGTTTTACCAAAAGCAGCTAGAGATGAAGCATTAGTAGAAACTTTAGAATCACGGGTGGCTGCCTTATCAGGATTTACCCCATTGTTACAAGCAGGTAAGACCCTGCCAGAAATTTTTACTGATTTGTTGGGAGATATGGGTTTGTCAATATTTCCCGAAACTCAGATGTTGCGTTTTCATTGCAGTTGTTCTTTTGACCGGGTATTGAGCGCACTTAAGATTTTAGGAGAAGCGGAATTACAAGACATGATTGCGAAAGATAATGGTGCTGAGGCTACTTGCGATTTTTGTAGCAGAGTTTATCAAGCAAGTAGTGATCACTTAGCACAATTAATTGTTGATTTACAAGCAGAATCTTCTGGTTGAAAATTAAGTATAAAATAACACTGATTTTAGCCAAGGTTAAAGGTATACCAGGAGAAAGTTCGGAAAAACAGTAGCTTTTTCACAATGAGAAAGTTACTATGGCAACAACTGAATTGTTGACCCTGCGAATTTGAGGTTTGGAATTTTGGATTTTAGATTGGTTTTTTGGTTCCAGCCCCGCTACGTTAGGGCAGAACCTATATAAAATTTTTAAACTATATCCCTCTTGTGGGTAAGGTAAATCTAAAATCCAAAATCCAAAATTGTTTGACCTAGAGCCAATTACTATTTAATAAATTTTTGGTGTGAGAGATGACAGAGCGGGATATTCCAGAAGATTGGTCTCCAGCTAGAGCTAGAGAGCCAGATCACACAAACCGAACACCACACTTCGGTGAAGCGCAAACATTTGGCATCCCAGCTACTGGTTCTAACTCTAAGTCAGTGAAACAACAAACAGAAAATAATCCAGAAGGATTACCAATAATAGATCATCATTCCGCCGAAACCATTCCACCTAGCAAACGTTCCAGACCTTTGCCACGCTGGATGAAAAGCTGGATGTTATGGGCAACAATGTTAGCATTGATTCCTGGCAGTATCGGGTTTATCGCAATGGCAATGCTGTTAAAATTGCCTGCGGCTCCTAACTGTCCGGCGATTTTTTGGCCGTTGGCGAGTGCTTCGGTGCGGCTGCACTGCGCTCAGTTGGCAGCTTCTAAGCAGACAGTAAATGATTTATTACAAGCGATCGCCTTAGTTCGACAGTTACCACAAAATCACCCACTGCGGGGAGAAATTGATCGGTTTATTGAGGAGTGGTCGCGGGATATTTTACAGTTAGCAGATCAAAGTTTTCAAGCCGGAGATTTAGAAGCAGCAATTACCACCGCCCAAAAAATTCCCCAAGACTTGCCTGTATATAAGTTAGTAGACGAGAAAATTGCAAAGTGGGAATCGATTTGGGCTAAAGCTGACGAAATTTATCAAGCAATACAAGAAGAACTCAACCAAAGACGCTGGCAATCAGCCTCAATGTTGGCAGCGAAATTACTGCGGGTAGATAATAAATATTGGTCAAGTACTAAATACGACCAAATCAACCGCTTGATTGTATCGGTGCGGGAAGATGGCGATAAGTTAGATAAAGCTGATAGTTTAGCCAAAACCAAAGTAGTAGATAACTTATTAGAAGCAATCAAAGTTGCGGAATCGATTGGCAAAGACAGTTATTTTTATGATAAAGCCCAAGAGTCGATTCCTTTATATGGGCGCAAAATGCTGGAATTGGCGCAAGCTAAGATGGATGCCAAAGATGCAGATGCAGCTTTAGAAATTGCGCGACAAATTCCTGATATTACTAAATTACAAGCAGATGTCGAAGACTTTATTGCTTTAGCAGATGCCCAACGCAGTGCGTGGCTAGGTACAGTTTCTAGTTTAGAAACTGCGATCGCCCAAGCACAAGAAATTGACCCTTCCCGCGCCAACTATAATAAAGCCCAACAATTGATTGCCCGTTGGCAATTGGAAATTGAAGATGTCTCCCGCCTAGAAAAAGCACGCACATTAGCCAGCCAAGGTACAATTAACGACTTAGCCGCCGCAATTATTGAAGCACAACAAATTCCCTCTAATAATCCGCGTTCTTCCGAAGCTAGGCAAGAAGTCGGACGTTGGCAATCTCAAGTGGAAACCATTGAAGACCGTCCCTACTTAGAACGTGCCGAACAAATAGCCTTATTAGAGGATATCAACTCTTTACAAGCTGCGATCGCAGAAGCGGGACAAATCCGTAAAGGTCGGGCATTATATCCAGAAGCACGCAGAAGAATTAACAGTTGGACTGCGAAAATCGAACGCATCCAAGACCAACCATACTTAGACCAAGCACGAGACTTGGCTCAAACTGGAGATTTAAACGCCGCAATTAACGCCGCACAGACAATTGCATCTTCAGGAAGGGCGCTTTCTGGGGAAGCTCAAGCAGCTATTGATGATTGGCGAGGACAAATTCGCGCCAAAGATAACTGGAACAGAGCCAGACAAGTTGCGGCTGTGGGTACACCAGATGCCTTAGTTGAGGCAATTCGGTTAGCGAATAAAGTCCCCAGCAGTAATATTCTGCGCTTGGATGCAAATGTCGCTATTGACCAATGGAGTCAACAATTATTAGACTTAGCCCGCTCTCAGAGTAGTTCTAATCTCAGCAAAGCCATTGAAACTGCTCAGTTGGTTCCTAGAGGTACGAGTGCTTACGGTACAGCACAAGAACAAATTAAAAATTGGCAGCAATTGTTAAATCCTCAACCAGTACCACAACCAGAACCGTTGTTACCGTCATCAACTACCGAGGGGACTAATTTGTGACGTGAGGGAGTTGGGAGTTGGGAGTTGGGAAATACAATACTGAGAACTTTTTTAGTTAATGCTGTGTGCAACTTTCTCTCAAACCTAACCCCCAACCCCTTCCCTACGTTCGCGCAGCGTGTCGAAGACAGGGAAGGGGAGCAAGATTCAAAGCCTTTCTCCGTTTTGGGGAGCCTCACCCTATTCCCAATCAAAACTCCCAACTCCCAATCAAAACTAATTCAAGAATACTGAACCGTTTTGTTGAATTCGCATAGCCTTAGTGTCTTGGCTTAAGTCAGTTGCTTCATTTAAAGTTACTTCTAACATTCCTGTTTGTGTAGTAGAAGCTTGGGGTGTGACTAACAGTAGTCCGCCGTCTTCGCGTTGGAATGTGACTGTAACTGGGGCGCTGATACCTTGTAACATCACATTGGACTTACCTTCGAGCGATCGCGCTTCTGTATCGCCAATAACTTGGTAAGTAACTTTAGCGCCAGTATCGTTAATCAATCTCACATCAACTTTACCATTGGCCAGGGCGATCGTTGCACTAGGTGTTTGTTGTTGAGATGGCAAAGGGGTTTGAGTGGTACTAGTTTCACCGGTAGACACCTGGGGACTTACTGGTACACCTTGGCTAGAAATGTTTCCTTGTCCTTGAGAGAAAGCATTAGGTGGACAACCTTGAGGTACAACATTTCTGCTGTTGAAAGGTTCTTCATAGTAAATCCGAGGACAAGGATTGATTTTACTCGCACCAGCTTGTGGTGTTTCACCACCCACACCTAATCCTGTTTGATATGTAGAGGTGGTGGTTGTGCTGCTATTTTCAGGTAACAGTCCTTGATTAGCTAATCTTTGAGTGAGGGCATTCGGTGGACATCCTTGCGGTACTACAACTCGGCTATTGTGTGGCTCTTCATAAAAAATACGAGGGCAAGGGTTCACCTTAGAAGTAGATTGTTGTGGTGTGACAGTAGGTGATTGTTGGGCTACTGCTGTTTGCGAAATTGCAGGTAAACTAATTAATAAACCACCGCAAACAGCACTGAATATGCCAGTAAATTTCTGTAATTTTTGAGAGTTCATATTTAGCTTTTACTCCTGAGTAAATCGGGGATTAATAATTTTCTGAAAAGTCCTTCATTTGTCATTAGTCATTTGTGTTTATCAAGAACAAATAACTAATAAAAATTCATAGTTCACATCTTTCAGTCAAGCAGATTGGAAAATCTAAGCTTCTTCCCAAATTTGACGAACTCTACCTGGAAGCCAACTAGCAATTTCTTGAATTCTTTCTTGGGAAAGTTCATCTTTTGTCGCAGAAAAAATGGCTTTGACAACTTGTTCACGGTCTACATTTGGTGGCATAGTGCCTTCATTGGCGACACGGAATAAAAAGCGATCGCTATCAATTTTAAAAATGCCAGGGCCTTGCCAGGGTGGACGTACCCGACTCAAAAAGCTCACAATCGGATTAGTATCATGCCACAGTTCGGCAATTTCCATTTGCAGAGATTTGTCTTCAGTTTCTTCGACTGGTTTGTGTAGTTCACCTTCAACTCTGTCAGCCGCTTCTGTAGTCATCAAGTCACGCATCACGCGAAATACTACTTCTGTAATATCTCTAGCATCGTAAAGGTCAGCTAAACCACTATTTTGTTTTACCTTTTCTAAAAAAGGTAAATTTTTGTCTGCAATGGGAGTTGGCATCTCATCTGCTCCAATAACCTATTTTTAGCTGCATTTGGGCAAAACAAATCAGCAGTTTATGGAATACTCATCAGAGTAAACAGTAAACTGTGTTCGCTCAAAGTTATGATTTAAAAATGCAAGCTTTACTATTTAAGTTAGTAAATAATGCCAAATCTATTCATCTGTCACAGGAAACAAAACAATAAACAAAAATTTAAGACTCTAGAGTTACGGGTAGAGTGACAATAAAAGTTGTACCTTTACCAAGGCTACTTTCAACTTGAATTTGACCTTGGTGATGTTCGACAATAGCTTGAGCGATCGCTAGTCCTAATCCTGAACCTGTAGCACTATCTGTAGCTGTGCTTTCACTTTTTTTATGAGTACGCGCCGGATCTACCCGATAAAAACGGTCAAACAACCTGGGTAATGCTTCTGTAGGAATACCAACGCCAGTATCACCCACTTTAATTTGTAACTGAGCCGTGCTGACACGCATCCTCGATACCCGACTGATTCCTTCTTGGCGTGTTAACTCGACATTTACCTTACCACCCGCCGGGGTGTAGCGTAAAGCATTACTAATTAAATTTGTCAATAGTCTGACTAGTTGATCCCAATCACCTAAGAGAGTGAACCAATTTTCTAGTAATTCGGGACTCGTTTCCGCCAGTGGCGGATCAACTAAGTGTAAATTTAAAGCAATGTCTTTTTCACTAGCGAGAAGTTGTTGTTCTTCAATCACTTCCATCAGTAAAGCATCCAAAGGACAAGGTGAAAATGTATCCTTACTGATGCCGCTATCTTGTCTTGCTAAAAATAATAAATCATTTACCAACTTACCTAAGCGTTGGGTCAGTCGTTCCACTACCTTTAATTGTTGACGATAGTTAGTAGAACTACTCACCTCTGTTTCAACTAACTCCAATTCACTTAAGGCGACTTGTACATTAGTTTGAATCAAAGTAATGGGACTTCTCAATTCATGGGAAGCATCAGCCGTGAATTGCTTGAGTCTTTGATAAGAATCACCCACAGGTTCCATTGCTTTCCCCGACAGAAACCAGCCACTTGCGGCGACAGACAGTAACATTAACCAAATTCCCAATGCTAAATCTAAAATTAGCTGACGGCTGGGTTTAGTAACTTCAAACCACGGATGACTAACACGCAGATATCCTAATACTTGTCTGCCAAATTCTACGCGCTGGGTGACTTGACGCAAAGATAGTTCCGAGTCTCCCCACTGGTCTGATTTGGGGATACGGACTGTTTCACCAGTATGATTACCGTGAATCGGAATATTTAAAGGTTCTGAGAAAGTTGACCAAAGTAATTTCCCGGTAGGACTAAACCATTCCAAGTCAATGTGGTCATCATCGACATTATTGGCATTGTTGCGAAAACTGGCTTCTACATTAATACGGAGTTTATCAGTTTCGTGATTTACTGGCTCAATGACAAGCGATCGCTCGACAATTTCCACCACATGATTTAAAGTATCGTCAATTCGCTCCACCAACGTACTCCGAACATATAAGTACACACCACTAGCAAACAGCAATAACAACACAGCAGTTACCGCAGTGTACCAAATAGCCAACCGACGACGAGTAGCTTGAAACATACTTGCAACCCAAATCTACTTAAGTAGATTTATTGATAACAGTCACTAATAGCTAAGAATATATTAGATTACAAGGTCTTACACTCCCATACCCCTTGAAACTATCCCAAATCCTTAATTTTTCGTCTTACTGCTTAAGTCCTAGTTAAACCAAAACCAAATATCTTGATTCTAAATTTATCAACGTAGCAGTTAATTTAGTAAAAACTTTACAACCGCATCCTAAATTTAACTTATAAACTGCTTGATAAAATCATATTTTACCTAGCGCAAGAATAGTATTTTCACTGTAGACAGAAAAATATTAACTCAGCTTATATCAAAATACTTAAGAAGTAATTAGGCATAAAAAAATATGCTTTTACAGTAACTTTATAGAGAATTATCAACAAGGGAAATATATGTAAAATGCGTAGACTTTGGTAAA
This sequence comes from Nostoc sp. FACHB-190, assembly GCF_014696905.1. Classification (NCBI taxonomy): domain Bacteria; kingdom Bacillati; phylum Cyanobacteriota; class Cyanophyceae; order Nostocales; family Nostocaceae; genus Nostoc; species Nostoc sp. FACHB-190. Next base: position 60,614 of record NZ_JACJQW010000016.1, on the reverse strand, counting down.
TTCTCTGAGGTGCTATTTTTGCTACAACGGCTACATTGATTTTGTCATCTTTTTCTAAAGAGTAATTATTTAGCCCCCATGAAAAAGAACTTCTTATTAGCAGCAGTTACTCTCGGTGCAGCCTCTCTGGCAAATACTTTACTATCTGCACCTGTTAAAGCAGCATTTGTTGATGTACCAATCCAAGTCGAAGTACCAGAGATTATTTACATCCAAACTTACCAAAGCCTGACTTTTAAACCAAATAGCTCAGAGTTTTTTGGAGTTCCTCAAAACACCGTTGGAAACTTTACCTCTGATGGTAGCGTTGATACACCTCTTCCTGATCCTGGTACCTTAACTGCTACTTCAGGAACGATACAAACAGGGGACGTTTTAGTTTATAAAATTTGGGGTACAAGTACTGGTACAAATAATCAGATTGAACATAGCGTTGCATATAACGGTTCTGGAATACTTTATCTGAATGGTGATACCTCATCTAGCAATCAGATAACCATTTCTGTAATCTCACCTACCTCAGCTCAATCAGCTGCTGCTCCGGGTCTTGATACAAGCGAAGATCCCATTCTGGGAAATGTACAGTTTGGATTTAACTTCGCAAACGCCTTAGCATCTGGTACATACTCTCCACCAGCAGGAGAAGCTTTGAGAATCACAGCTACAGGTATTTAGACATAGTAAATTTTGGCCTTGAGTTGCATCTAAACCAATAGGTAAAAATGGCAAGTTCTGGCTCAGAGCAAAATTATGACATTAGGTTAAATGCTCTTCCCAGAACTTAATATCTCAAGGTCATTCTTTGATTTAGTCAGGTAAGCATCTGATGAAACGCCTACTATTTATTAGCACATTTTTGTCTGTATTTCTCTTGTATCAGCCCAAAACTTGGGGGCAATTTAGTTTGCCCGGTAGTAAAATTACTCTAGATCCAATCAAAGTCAATGAAGTTTTCACTGAAGGGTCTAATCAAGTAGGCAATGGCAAAATAGAAACCAACTTAATCAACCCATCGTTACCAACACCTACACTGACTACAACAGTGGATCGTACAATCCAAAAACTCTGGCAATTAGAACTTACAGCAAGTCAAGATGAAAATCAAATATCTGTTAGTTATGATTTGACTTCAGCTAATGGAAGTGAGAATAGTCTAAGTAAAGAAGGTATTAGTGAAGAAATCAAAGTTTCTATTATTCCCATTAACCCAACTTTAGATCCTAATTCTGCGAAGAGGATTCTAGAAGGAGGAGCCACTTTTAAATTAGATTTTTCCGATATTAAGACTTCTGGCTCCTATTCAGGAATATTAAAGATGACATTTACTGGGATTTAAATATTAACGCAATTAACCAATGAATCAGCAGCAAGAATTAGTGAATAGACTTTATAAAATTGGGGCTACCGCGCTATTAACTCTAAGCACATTTGCTTTTAATTGCAACCATGTCCTGGCAATAGCAATTGGAGTTAGCCCGCCCAGGTTTGAATTAAAACTTGATGATAAAAAACCTAAAACTCAGGTTTTTCGTGTCGTGAATATTGATAATCAACCTGCAACATTTAGGATTTATATCCAAGGTTGGATGCTTAACGAAGAAAATGAAATTCAGCCTGTAAAATCAACCGAGCAATCTCTAGATAACTGGATTACTGTCAACCCTGTCAGCTTTACTCTTCCTCCTGGCAAAACCCAAACCGTGCGTTTTTCAGTTCGTCCTCGTGTTAAACCTCAAGCTGGAGAACACCGTGCTTTAATCTTTGTCGAAGAAGTCAAGTCTAACCAGGAGAAAAAACCCAGTTCTGGCGTTAAAGTTTTAGGACGTTTTGGTGTTGCTGTCTATGGTTATGTTGGCAGTATCAAAAAAGTAGGTGTTCTGAATTCAATTTCGGTTGATAGTAAATCTAATAATTTAAAAGCTGCATTTGACATTTCTAGCCAAGGTAATGCTTATGTGCGAATGAATGGTCAATATGCTGTTTGGTCTGCTAATAAATATCCTGGTGCAAGTGGTACTAAGCAAATAGCTAACTTGCAAGCAGAAAAAAATAAGAAGCCAGATGGTGTATTGGATGCTGGAATGCTACCTTCAACACCTGTTTTGCCAGGTACGCGCCGTCAATTAATACTAAATATCACCAAAAAACTGCCTCCTGGGCAATATGTTTTAGATGTGAATGGTGATTTAAATGGCAGTGCAATTGATAAGGGTATTCCTTTTACAGTTACAGCCAGAAGTAAATAATATACTGTTTAAGAATTGATTTTCTCACTTCTGGTAATCTTCTAATCTCTCCTCACATTATCTAGATTTTGCCAGTTATCTAACCAAAATTCTCTAGTTTTTTAAATTAGTTACCTTGTCTGTCTCTGCAATCAACTTCCAGCCTATAACTTTTTTAGGCTGTCATACCAGCATGTGTATACAAGTATGATCTACCAAGCTTCACCACCTTTACCACCAGCAGAAGTTACTACTCTACCCGCGCAAGATGCTCCTATTACAGCGCCAGATAAAAATAGTGCAAACCCAGCTTATAAAACTGCGCGACATACAGTAGCGACTCCACTTCCACCAGAAACTACACCAGAAGCAGAATTTTCTACCAATGGCGTAGAGGAACAAGAATCATCTGCTGAAAGTAATTCTGGTGAAGTACCAGTTCAACGCAGTACGAAAGGTACAATACTTTCTGATATTTCGTTTACAAGCGGAATTCCCGAAGTATCGAACACATCAACCCAAGAACTTGATAAATGCACAACAGCAACAAATTCTGCACCAACAGTTTCAATTAGTGCAAGTTCAGCAATATCAGAAGAGTCTCCAGATTTATTAACTAAGCAATTAGTTAAATGCAAACCAGTCAAAGCACCTTCTAAAGTTACTACTACCAGCGAAACTCCAAAAAAACCGAGTAACTTGGTGGCTTTGTCTACGGAACAACCAGCACAGCCTTCACCGCAACAGAAAGTCAAAGCACCCACTCAATTCGCTACAACAACACCTGAGAACTCAGCAGCAACTACAGAACAATCAGTACAAGCTTCGGTACAACAGAAAGTCAAAGCACCCACTCAATTCGCTACAACAACACCTGAGAACTCAGCAGCAACTACAGAAAAACCAGCACAAGCTTCTGTACAACGTAAAGTCAAAGCACCGACTCAAGTCGCTACGACAACATCTGACAACTCAGCAGCAACTACAAAAAAACCAGCACAAGCTTCTGTACAACAGAAAGTCAAAGCACCAACTCAAGTTGCTACGACAACATCTGACAACTCAGCAGCAACTACAAAAAAACCAGCACAAGCTTCTGTACAACAGAAAGTCAAAGCACCAACTCAAGTTGCTACGACAACATCTGACAACTCAGCAGCAACTACAAAAAAACCAGCACAAGCTTCTGTACAACAGAAAGTCAAAGCACCAACTCAAGTTGCTACGACAACATCTGACAACTCAGCATCAACCACCAAAAAACCAGCACAAACTTCTGTTCAACGCAAAGTCAAAACACCGACTCAAGTTGCGACGACAACTTTTGATAACAAAACCAAACCAAAAACATCAGTTCAACGTCGAAGAACTACAGCACCGGTCAAAGTTGCTAATAGTGAGAATGACTCCACAAAATTAAAACAACCACCACAACCACAAAATACTAAAGTTGAAGTTGCTAGTAATGCGGATGCAGCCAAAACACCGGAAGAATTAACTGGTTTTTTAACTAAACAACCGCAACAGCGTCAAAATACAACAGCCTCAGCTTCAGCGACAATTGCCGCTAAAGCACCAGAAGACTTGGCAACTTTTGTTAATAAACAAAGATCGCAAACAATTACAGCACTCTCTGAAGTAGCTACCAACGAAACTGATACAAATGTTGATAATTTTGGTACTTTTTTAGCAAAACAAACACCTCAATCACAGTTTCCTGATGTCACAACAACAGAATCTACCGCCGCAACTAGCGAAACTTCGATAAATTCGCATGACTTAGCAGCATTTTTAACAAAACAACCATCTAATTCATCACTTCAATATAAAGTTGCCAATGTACCGTCTGAAGTTCCTACTAACAGCCAGACATCTAAAAAATCAGAAGATTTATCAGCATTTTTAACAAAACAACCAGCTCATCCACAGGTTCCGCAAAAAACAGCTACTAACACTACTCCTGCACCAAGTTCAGCCACAGAATCAACTCCACAACCCAACACTAAACCTGCTGAAGTACAACCGCCAAAACAAGGAGTAGATGTTAGTAAAAATATCTTAAATATAGATGACAACTCACGTATCACTTTTACCCAAACAGCAAGCTCAAATTTAGAGAATTTATTGCTAGGAGTAATTATTAATCGAAAAGAAGTAGGAAGCTTAGATGTTATCCGCCAAGGAAATACCTTGCTTCTACCTTTGGATGACTTTGCTAAACTTGCTGGTTTTACAGTAGAGACAAAAGATAACAATACATATTTAAATACGCCTTTAGGTACAATTAATCTTGCAGAGAGTGATATTCAAAATTTTAAAGGTATCAACTATATTAGTGATGCCTTTGTTAGAGAAAAACTCTCGACAAATATTGAATTTAATTCTTTGGATCTGGCTTTAATTATTGACTTACCTTGGCGGGGTGATGGCACAGCATATACAAACCAAGCAGTTAACTTACAACCAGATGTATTTGCACCACTCAATGGTTTTTCTAATTTAAGGCAAGAGTTAAATATTGTTAATAATGCTGGCGATGTCAACTTACGCAGTTCTACATTACTGGGTGGCAGATTAGCAGGTGGTTTATGGCGTGTAAGGGTAAATAATAATTTTGAAAACTCTCCTGATGTATCAGAATATTTTTACTATAAACGCAATGGTAGATTTCTTTATCAAGTCGGTCGGCAACAAATTGGTATTAACCCATTAGTAAATAGTCTGAATTTGACCGGAGCGCAATTCGGTTATACAAATATACCAACAAATCGCTTTAATCAAACTAACAATGCGAATGAGTTATTACCAAGACGTTCTCGACCTTTACAAACTTTCCAAGGTGTAGTTCCAGCCGCAAGTTTTGTACAACTGAGGGTTTCTGGAGTTGTTGTAGCACAGCAACAGGTAGGGTTTGATGGTAGATATGAGTTTGTTGATGTTAATTTACCTGTTGGACAAAATAATCAAATTGAAATTTTAGTTTTTGACCGGAATAATTTAAATGTTCCTAGTGAAATCCGTTCTGTGAGAATTAATGCTTCTGATTTATTATTACCAGCAGGTGGTAATGTTCAATTAGCTGGGGTGGGTTTAACTGGAAATTTAGTCCAAAATTCTTTGTTTGATAATAACAATGGTACTGATGCTGGGCAATTTGCTGGATTTTACCAAATTCGCCAAGGTATTTCTAATAATTTAACTTTTGAAGGTTCTGTACAAGCGATCCCTGATACAATTCAAAGCCAAGCTGGATTAGTTTGGCGGGTAGCTAATCCTGTGGTTTTATCTGCTAGTGTGGGTAATTCTTTTGGCAAGTTAGCTTATAACACAGATTTAGATATTCAATTAGGACAGTTAGATATTACGGCTAATTCCCAGTCTTATCCCAACGGATATCGGAATGGAAAAAACTCTGGTGAGTTCTTTAACCATAGTGCAGAAGTAAGTTATCGATTTAATAATAAGTTTCAGTTAGGGTTTCTAGCACGTAGTCGTAAAAGCGGTACGGATACAAATGAATATATATCACCAACTTTCTTTCTACAACCTTTTACTCGTTTATCTTTAAGTGGTAGACCTGATATTACTGGGCAGTATTTATTCAATGCTTATTATCAAGTAAATCATGCGGCACGACTATCTTTTAATACTTATGGAGATAGATATGCTAGTGATTTAAGTTATAACTTTAATCGTAACTATCAAGTTTCTTTAGGTACTGATTTTGGTGGTAATTATGCTACTCGCTATACAGCGACGTTGAACTATAGTCCTGCAAGTATTAGACAACTGAGTTGGCGAATGGGGTTGGCTTACCGTGAGGGTAATTTTGGCCCGATTGTTGGTGCGAGTATGCAAGTACTACCGGGATTATTCGCCAGGGTTGAATATCAAGGAATTCCCTTTGCTGGGAGAAGAAATGCTTTTGGCGGATTTAATGACGATCGCCTGACGGTATCATTAGTCTCAGACTTGTCATTTGCTGGTGGTCGGGCTGTTCCTAGTAGCTTTAGTTCTCTTGGTAAAGACCGTGGTGCGATCGCGGGACGCATTGCTGTCTCAGGCGAAAATCAAGGTTATGATTTACAAGGCGCTAGTGTCAGAGTCATCAATAACCACAACAAACCTGTGGGTGGTGCAAAAACAGACTCCAGTGGTAACTTCTTTGTTGGCGGTTTACCAGAAGGTGTCTATCGCGTCGAAGTTGACCCAGAACAATTACCTGTAGAACTCACCGTACAAAAAACCAGCCGTGTAGCTGAGGTGGGAATGGCAGGTGTAACGAATGTAGATTTTACTGCCAGATTAGAATATGGTTTAGCAGGCAGAATTACTGATGTTGCAGGTCAACCCATGTCTGATGTCCGGGTAGAACTCGTCAATCTTGATGGTACAGAAGTTTTAGCAGCGATGACTGACGAATTTGGATTGTATCGTGTAGATGGTGTGCCTGTTGGTAAGTATACATTGCGAATTCCACCCCAAGAAGCGATCGCCAATAGTGAGACTTTCCCCAAACGCGATGTCACTATTCACAACGAGTTCGTCTATGACCAAAATCTACAATTACCAATTTCTACAGCCGCAAAGGAAACTAAAGAAAAGTAACGTTTTTTGTGTTTTACTAGCAAATTAATTCAAAATCCCAAATTTAAAATCCCAATTATCTGACTTTTGTAAAAAAGCAACTTCTCGGCAATTACAAATTTCCACTACTATGTTTATTGTTCTTCAGCCTTGTGGGCTACTTCTGGCTACCCGCAGATCGTCATGCCGAAATCCAAAAAGATTGCCAATCCCATCAATCTCAATGATCCACAATACTATATCAACCGAGAGTTAAGCTGGCTGGAATTTAATAACAGAGTGTTGCATGAAGCCTTTGACTCACGCACACCACTTTTAGAAAGACTGAAGTTTTTAGCTATCTTCAGTTCTAATTTAGATGAGTTTTTCATGGTGCGAATTGCTGCTTTAAAGCAACAAGTAGAAGCAAAGGTAACTCAGTTAACACCCGATGGCCGTACCCCGCAACAACAGTTAGATGATATTCGGTTGCACCTTAGCCCGCAAGTAGTTAAACAGCATCAGCATTTTGAAGAAGTCTTGCGTCCGCTACTAGCCAACCACGGCATTCATATCCTGGACTACATTAATTTAAACCAAAAACAACGGACTTATTTAGATAATTATTTTGAAGAACAAATCTTTCCCGTTTTGACTCCTTTGGCCGTTGACCCTAGCCATCCTTTCCCCTACATTTCCAATCTCAGTTTAAATTTGGCAGTGGTGGTCAAAAACCCAGATACCGAAGAAGAATTTTTCGCCAGAGTCAAAGTCCCAAGCGTGTTACCCAGATTTTTGCCTTTACCGCCAGAGTTGGGTATTCAAGAAAATGGCCATACAGCCAACTGGACAGGTGTACCTTTAGAACAAGCGATCGCTCATAACCTACACACTCTGTTTCCAGGGATGAATATCCAAGAATACCATCCCTTCCGCATTACCCGTGATGCTGATTTAGCATTGGAAGAAGATGAAGCCGATGATTTGTTGTTAGCCATTGAACAAGAATTACGCAAACGCCGGATTGGTGGTAGTCCCGTCAGAATCGAAATTCAATCCCAAACCCCAGAACCAATCCGCACAAGGTTATTACAAGATTTAGATTTAACCGACAGCGATGTTTATGAGGTCGATGGTTTATTGGGTTTACGCGATTTGATGTATTTTCTGGCTTTACCTTTGCCAGAACTGAAAGATCCCCCCCGTCAATCTGTTGTTCCTTCTCGTCTACAAAGGTTGCGCGAACCGAATGTAGATGAAGATGTGTTGGAAATGGAAGAAGGCAAAGATTTTTTTTCGGTGATTAGGGAAAAGGATCTTTTCGTCCACCATCCTTATCAATCTTTTTCCGCAACAGTGGTGCGGTTTATCACCCATGCAGCCCATGACCCGAATGTACTGGCCATCAAAATGACCCTTTACCGGACTTCCGGTGATTCGCCAATCGTTAATGCTTTAATTGCTGCGGCTGAAAATGGCAAGCAAGTATCAGTCTTAGTAGAATTAAAAGCCCGATTTGATGAAGAAAATAATATTTACTGGGCTAGGCGTTTAGAACGGGTGGGAGTACACGTTGTCTATGGGTTAGTTGGTTTAAAAACCCATTGCAAAACCGTGATGGTAGTGCGGCGCGAAAAAGACAGAATGCGTCGTTATGTGCATATCGGCACAGGAAATTATAACCCTAAAACTGCAAGACTATATACCGATTTAGGATTGTTTAGTTGTCGTGAAGAATTAGGCGCTGATATTACAGATTTGTTTAATTTTTTAACTGGCTATTCCCGGCAAAAATCCTATCGAGAATTATTAGTTGCACCTGTGAATATGCGCGATCGCTTTTTGTCTTTAATTCAGCGCGAAATCGAAAATGTCAAAAATGGTTTTTCTGGGCGCATTGTTGCCAAAATGAACTCCCTTGTTGACCCACAAATCATCGCCACTTTATACGAAGCTTCCCGCGCTGGTGTACAAATCGATTTGATTATTAGGGGCATTTGCTGTTTACGTCCAGGAATCAAGGACATCAGTGAAAACATTCGCATAATCAGCATTGTCGGTCGCTTTTTAGAACATTCCCGCGTCTATTATTTCTACAACAATGGTCAAGAAGAAATCTATATTGGTAGTGCCGACTGGATGCGCCGCAACTTAGATCGGCGAGTGGAAGTGATTACCCCAATCAAAGATCAAGATATTGCTAAAGATTTGCAAGAAATCTTAGGAATTATGCTGGCAGATAACCGCCAAGCTTGGGAATTACAAGCTGATGGTACTTATATCCAACGCCGTCCCGGAGATGATTGTCCCGAAACACATTCACAAATAACTCTGATGAATATGGCACTCCGTTCTACAGGCGGAACACCGAATTTACTAGATGCTCAAAAGAGTTTTTCCTACACTGATAACTAGTAAAAATTTGATTTTTTTAGTAAAGTTTAATTTTTCCGTATTTTCTCTATGTAAATTGGTTGATAAAACAGGAGTTATCAACCATAAGATAGAGTAATTATCGGGACTAGCTCTCATAAACTATAAACATTGTTGTCACTAATTTTTTACCCTTGAATGTTAATGCTCTCCTGTGAGTCTTCTGTGTTACGTGTTCTCGTGGTTGATGACCATGAACTAACTCGTCTAACCCTACAATTGGCTTTTTCTTGTCAAGAGAATATTCAAGTTGTGGGGTTAGCGAGTAACGGTCAAGAAGCGATCGAAATGGTAAAATGCTGTCGTCCTGATGTGATTGTTTTAGATTTACAAATGCCCATCATGGACGGGTGGAGTGCTTCGAGTCAAATTAAAGCCATTTCTCCCCAGACTCAAATACTTGCTTACTCTTCAGTAGAAGAGGCTAAATCTCCTCGCGCCACAGGAATGGCTAATTTCGATGATTTTTGTAAAAAAGATGTCTCAACCTCTGAACTCATCGCTTTAGTCAGACAATTAGGCAAACGTAGAGGCGACAGTGAAATTATGCGATAAATTGGCACAAATGCTATGTTGACTTAGGCTTGGCTCATGGGTGGAGAGCTAGTAATGTTTTGTTATTGAGAAGCGTCGGCATCACTTTTGTATTATCAGAGATACCGACGCAATTTTTAGTACAAATTAATTATTTCCCGTTTCTGGGATAGTACGTTTATATTCATCAAGTAAGTCATCTAGTTCTTCTAAAGCTTGATTGACATCTATTCTCAAAGTTCCTAAATTTGGCTGTTCTAAGAGACTCAAAAGATAGTCGCGTTTGCTTTGAACTGCTGCAACTCGTTCTTTTATAGTTTGTAAATCCATTGTTTATCTGCCTTTGATTAACTACAGTCCAGTTTAAAGTTAGCGCAAAATCAGGCAAAGCTTGAACAACTCGACGAAAGTTATACGGCTGTCATCATCTGTGACACATAGCCGATGATAATAAAACTAATGTCTTAATAAATATTATCTTCTGCTCATGTTACGCCAAATCTCTTTGGGAACTCTAGGTTTAACAGTTGGTAGCATATTAACCCTTGTTGGCTTCATTGCCTATGCTGCGAATAATGCCACTCTCAATCTTGTAGGGTTTTTTTATGGTTTTCCCTTGTTATTGGGGGGACTAGCACTCAAAGCCAATGAACTTAAACCAATACCCTTCAGCCAAGTCACAGCACCATCGGTATTATCTCTGCGTGAGCAGCAAGCAACTGTCACGCAAAATAAAATCCGCAAAGACATCACTCGGTATTGTTATGGTCAAGATGCTCACTTGGATGCAGCACTTTCTTACTTAGGTCTCAGCCCCACCGACGAAGAAAGACCAATTGTTACAGGTTTAAGGGAAGAAGAAACTAATGGTGCTTACACCTTAATTTTAGAATTTGATTCTCCTGATATACCCATTCATGTTTGGCAACAAAAACAAGAAAAAATGACCAGTTACTTTGGCCCTGGAGTAGAGATCAAAATTACCCAGCCCGATGCAGATAAAATAGAGTTAGCGTTGGTTACTAGTCAATAGTCAATGGTCAATGGTCAATAGCAATAAATATTAATTATTAGCTATTGACTGTGCGATCGCCTAATGACGATTGACCGACAATCACTTTTCTAACCGAACTGCATACCACTGTAAATATTGACCCGCGCCAACATCTAACTCACAACTAGTATCGATGAGATATTGAACTCTAGCTTCTAAAGACTCAATATTTTGTAAATCTGGTGGTAAATCTTGAGAATTTATGGTCTGTAAAACTGTTTTCAGCTTGTCAAATAACTCTGATGCTGTGAGAAATTGTTCTGGTTGGTTAGTTTCTAACACCACAAAGTTATCTTGTTGATACATTAAAGAGTCTGGCATAGCAGTAATTGAGTTAATTTAAATTTATTTTTATTAAATATTTTAGCGGTAATAAGATTATTTAAACAATTTTTCTGTAAGTGTGACTTCGTATATTCTAGTATTTAAATAAAGATTATTTAAAAGCTTATCTATGATTTTTTGTTACCTCCCAATTATGCAGATTGAAATCAGCAATTTTACTTAACTCGAAAGTAAGTTGACCTTTAAAAAATAAAGTTTTTTGTACAGCTTGATATTAACACTGTTTAATCTGGGTAATTGCTCATCAATTTAAAGGTCTGAGATTTCCCTAAAGGTAGTAATCAAGGACGTTCTAGCGTTTTTCAGACTTAGTTTAGTTGTTTTCTCAGCTATACCTTGTCATAGCTAAGAATCTGCTGAGTATTTGCCTAAAGTCAGTTGAGAATCTAATGAAAATTCTTATAGAGTTAAAGTTTTATCTGGATAGTAACTGAGTCACGTCACTGGGGAAATATAATCATAAGCCTTCTTTGCAAAGCTAGAGCAACCCAAGTAAAAATTGCTTTTCCCTTGTCAGTAAATTGTCTATGAAACCAATTTATCTAAATCTTTCTTTACTAAAGCTGATTAAATATTCTCTTTGCCTAAAAAAATTGATTGTGCAGTCGGACAGGTTGGGTAGAAAATTTCTAGCCACGATGGCAAAATTGTGCGATCGCACCCTCCATGATCAGTCAGTAGTGCTAACAAGCACTCACTTGACGAGGAAGTTCAAACATCTTACAAAACATAGACCATTGCAGTACGACCAAGCTTTACTGCGGTCATGAACTTTCAGCTAGTTGCCTTCCAGTAAGATTGACTGTCACAAAATCTTACTCAATGGCTATCTTTTTGTGTTATGCAGGTTTTCCAGCTTACTCTTCGTCGATACTTTCATTTTCTGTGGAACGCAATTCATGTCAGGCTTAAGCTCATTTTCTCTACCTAAACAACCTCCAGTAATTCTGGTGGCTGATGATGATAAGACCATCCGCTTGCTGTTGCGTGAAGCTATGGAACAAGAAGGCTATCGAGTTGTTGAGGTTGCAGATGGCAAGCAGTGTTTAGATGCCTATGAGACTGTCAAACCCGACATAGTATTACTAGATGCAATCATGCCTGTTATGGATGGCTTTACTTGTTGTAAAAACCTGCTCCAAATTGCCAGAAATAATCTGATGTCAGCATTGGCAAATCTTGATACTGACTCTGCTACAGGCAACACCGTGATTTCCAAATTATGGGAACGCACACCTATATTAATGATTACGAGTTTGAATGATGCAGAATCTGTAGACCGTGCTTTTGAAGCAGGAGCCTCTGATTATGTTACCAAGCCAATTCATTGGGCAGTTTTGCGCCAGCGTTTACGTCGTCTACTACAACAAGCGCAAGTATATAAACAATTAGAAGCAGCCAACCTAGCTTTACAACAACTTGCTAATGTTGATGGCTTAACAGGTCTGGCTAATCGCCGTCGTTTTGATGAATATCTGAATACTCAATGGATAAATTTAGCACAGGAAGAATCTCCTCTGTCATTAATCTTATGTGATATTGATTATTTCAAGTTTTATAACGATCAATATGGTCATCCAGCCGGGGATGTTTGTTTGCAGAGAGTGGGTGCTGTTTTGAGCAAAAATGCACAAAAACATCATGATTTAGTAGCTCGTTATGGTGGCGAAGAATTTGCTGTAGTTATGCCAAATACTCCTGCTGCTGGTGCATTTCATGTAGCCACGGCAATGCAAGCCGGTGTTAACAACTTACAAATTGTTCACGATGCGTCTGCGGTAAATGAGTATGTCACGCTGAGTATCGGCGTAGCTACCCTAACTCCTACATGGGAATCTTCACCTTCTGATTTGATTGTGGCCGCAGATAAAGCACTTTACACCGCCAAGGCTGAAGGGCGTAATCGGATTATTCTCAGATAAAGTAGGGGAAAGAATTAAAAGTAGAGACGTTGTATACAACATCTCTACAGGATTTCTATAGTGCAGCCTCTCATAAAATTGGTATAACTGCTGTGGCTATGGCTAGAAAAATAATGAATAACAATACAAAAAAGAAGCCTAAATAGGCTTCTTAGTTAAAAACAAGTATTGAAACTGGAACTATTTAACGGTAACTTTACCACCAGCTTCTTCAATCCGTTTCTTAGCATCTTCAGCAGCTTCTTTAGTGATCGCTTCTTTGATTGGCTTAGGAGCAGCTTCTACCAAGTCTTTAGCTTCTTTCAAGCCTAGACCAGTCAACTCACGTACAATCTTCAGTACGGCAATCTTCTTATCAGCAGGAACAGATTCCAGAATTACGTCGAACTCTGTTTTTTCTTCAACAGGTTCAGCAGCAACAGCACCAGTAGGAGCCGCAACAGCTACACCAACGGGAGCAGCAGCACTTACACCAAAAGCTTCTTCAATTTGCTTAACTAATTCAGCAGCTTCTAGTAAGGTCAAGGATTTCAACTGTTCTAAAATGTTATCGGTTGTTGCAGACATTGATGTAACTCCGTAATGTTTGATTAGTTAATTTGTCATTTGTCATTTGTCATTTGTGATTACCACTGACTATTGACTCTTGACTAAAGAAGTCTAAAGAATGAAAAAAATCAGTAAATAAGCCATTTTTGAATAATCGGCTTATTTCACACTTCATACTTCATACTTCATACTTTATTCAGCCGCGCTTCCTTGTTCTTGTTCAGCCACAGCTTGCAAAGCACGAGCCAAGCCACCAGGAACTTCGTTGATACCAACAGCAATTTTGGTAGCCAATGCGTTGATAGCTCCAGCAATTTGACCCATGAGTTGTTCTTTGGATGGCAAGTCTCCTAAAGCCTTGACATCAGCTTCTTTCAGCAGACGGCCTTCCATGACACCGCCACGCATTTCGGTTTTCTTGGTGGCTTTTTGGAAGTCTTGGTAAGCCTTAATTGCTGAAGAGAAATCTTCTTTGACTAATAAAAAGGCAGAAGAACCTTTCAGCAACTCAGACAGTGGTTGCCATTTTTCGTCTTCTTGAATGGCAATACCCATTAAGGTATTTTTTGTTACCTTACAAGTAGTGCCTGTAGGACGCAGCCGCCGCCGCAAATCTGTGATTTCGGCAACTGTTAGCCCTTGGTATTCAATTACCAGTGCTAAAGTTGACTCACTCAAAGATTGTTTGAGGTCAGCTACTATTTCTTGTTTGTTTTCTAACGTTCTACCCATCTTGTTTCACCTCCAAGGGCAAAATCAGCGATTTCCCTGCTTGTGTGTTGTAGTTCTGAACAACCAAAAACAATAAACCCCAGTTTTTTGAACCGGGGTTTCGCAGCAAAACTCTTGACGCTGTAGTGTCTACGCCTTGTAGGTAGTACTTCAGGCAGTGAGAGTTTTAACCTCGGCAGGATATTAAGCTATTCGCACCTGCTGTCTCCGGTTTGAACTATTTAGTTTTAGGGGAGTGGTGAGTTGGGAGTAGTGAGTAGGGTTTTGCTCTTCTACCCCCTCAACCCTATTCCCATTTCTTATGCAGCTTCGGTCAGTTTTAAATCCCGTAAAGCGGTGATGTCAACTTTAATTGCAGGCCCCATCGTAGCAGATACATAGAAGGTTCGCCAATAGCGGCCTTTTGCTCCCGAAGGACGGTTACGGTCAATTGTTTCTTGTAACGCCTTCAAGTTTACTAACAAATCTTCTGGGGAGAAACCTGCCTTACCAAACATAACATGAACAATACCTGTACGGTCAGCCCGGAATTCTAATTTACCAGCTTTGAATTCAGCGATCGCACTTGCAATGTCAAATGTTACTGTACCACCTTTGGGGGATGGCATCAAACCACGGGGGCCTAGTAATTTACCTAGTTTCGCTACCTGTGGCATGACATCTGGTGTAGCAATGAGTTTATCGAAATCCATCATCCCTTTTTGGATTTCGTCAATCAATTCTTCCGAACCAACAATATCAGCACCAGCGTTGGTTGCTTCTGTGACTTTTTCACCTCTAGCGATAACTGCTACCCTGACAATTTGCCCTGTGCCTTTGGGTAGTGCTACCGTTGTCCGCAACTGTTGGTCTGTATACTTGGGATCAATTCCCAGCCGGATATGCGCTTCGGCGGCTTCGGGGAATTTTGCTGTTGCTGTTTCTTTGAGTAGTGTTAAAGCTTCTATGGGCGCGTAGTCCCTATCCTCTACTTTTGCTTGCAGTTCTCGCAAGCGACGTGATATTTTTTTTGTCATTTTTTTCTCCTGGGGTCAATGGCGAAGCTTGGCTTCTCCCCCGATAGTTTTTTAAGTGCTGAGTGCTGTTAGCGGTAGCGGGGCGTTTAGCCCGTGCTGAGTGCGAAGTTATATTCTTTCCTTCTGACCCCTGCCTCCTGCCTTCTTGTACTATTCAGTAATGGTAACGCCCATGTTTTTAGCGGTTCCGGCCACAATGTTCATTGCCGCGTCGATGTCGTTGGCGTTGAGGTCGGGTAACTTGGTTTGAGCAATTTCCCGCAATTGCGCTTTGGTAATGGAACCAACTTTCTTTTTGTTAGGTTCGTTGGAACCTCTTTCGATTTTCGCTGCTTTGCGAATCAATACTGATGCTGGTGGGGTTTTGAGTACAAATGTAAAACTCCGGTCTTCATAAACGGAGATTTCTACAGGGATAACCATACCAGCTTGATCGGCTGTTTTGGCGTTGTACTCTTTGCAGAACATCATGATGTTCACACCATGTTGACCCAATGCGGGGCCAACTGGTGGTGCTGGGTTGGCTTTTCCAGCATTCAGGGCCAGTTTAATGACCGCTACTACTTTTTTCGCCATTTGTATTTAGCTCTGTTTTTCTACCTGATTGAATTCCAATTCAACGGGTGTATCTCTGCCAAAAATCGAGAGCAAGGCTTTGAGTTTACTACGCTCTGGACTGACTTCAATCACCTCGCCTTCAAAGTCCTTAAATGGGCCAGAAAGCACGACAATTTTATCACCTGTAGCCATGTCAATTTTGAGGACTGGCTCTTGTTCGGTGGTTTGTTTAAATATCCGCTCGACTTCTGAGTAACTCAGAGGTACTGGTTTAACGTGGCCACGACCTTTGGCACTGCCACGTTTTTGTTCTGCGCCGACAAAGTTGATCACATGAGAGGTGTTACGTACTACCTGCCATGTATCATCATTCAGCACCATTCTGACTAGCACATAGCCAGGAAAGACTTTTTCTTCTGTATGCTGGCGACTGCCATCTTTCCGAATTTTGACTGCTGGCGTATGCGGAATTTCGACTTGAATGATTTTGTCGGCAACGTCAAAGGTTTGGATGCGTTGTTCCAAGTTGGTTTTGACGCGCTTTTCACAGCCGGAGGCTACTTGTACTGCATACCACCGCGCTTCTTTAAGCGCCGCTTCTGCTGTTTCCTCTGACTGCAAATTTGAGTTAAGTGGGTCGTCTGTTGCAAAAGTCATCAGAACACCTGTTTTGCGGCCCAAGCAAACAATCCATCCACCAAATAAATCAAAGATGCGGAGAGTGTCACCATTAACAGCACGGCTGCTGATTCGCTCACTAGCTGTCTGCGACTTGGCCAAACTACTTTTTCAAGTTCTTCTTTTGTGCCTTGAACAAAGTTTTGGATGTTTAGACCGCCAGTGTTTTCCGGCATTTCAGCTTCATTTTTTTTCGCCACTGTTGTTTATCCCCCCGTTTCTTGTACAGCTATATCCTGCTTAGTTTTATCTCAGGTTTACAGCTTTGATTCCAGCCTGCTGACTTGCAGCAAAAATTCTCTAAAGTATAAAACAATTATACCCGAAATGGTAAACACTAACTACGTTGCTGGTAGAAGTGCTACTGTTTCGGGTTTTGTTTTTGCTTGCGAGCGCGCCCTGGAGGACTTGAACCCCCGACATCAGGTTTTGGAGACCTGCGTTCTACCAACTGAACTAAGAGCGCACAGGTTGGTTTTGATTCGGTGATTGCGCTGAACTTTTATTTAGTTTAACGCAATTGCGATTCTGATTGTACATGATTTTTGTCGGGGAAGCAACTTAGCGGCAAAAGCCGCTTGTTAATTGAGATTTCTCTCATACCCTGAGCAAAAAATTACAAAGGACGGTCGAAGCGTTGCTTGATCCGAGTTGCTTTACCAACGCGATCGCGCAGGTAGTAAAGTTTAGCACGACGTACTTTACCACGGCGGACAACTTTAATGCTGTCAATGCGTGGAGAATGTAATAAAAATACGCGCTCTACACCTACTCCTTGAAACACACGGCGAACTGTAATAGTTTCGTTAATACCGCCATTGCGTTTAGCAATCACAACGCCTTCGTAGGGTTGGACGCGGTATTTGTCGCCTTCTTTGATTTTCACACCGACTTTGACTGTATCGCCCACATAAATGTCGGGCAAGTTAGATTTTAATTGTTCCGCTTCTATGGAGCGGATAATCTCTTGAGCGTTCATAGCTTATCTGCTGAAAAACCCACAATCATCAATAATAAATCGAAAATCGACTTTCAGTCTAGTAATATTTAAGATTTAAAATTTTACCCGATCCGACATATCCCAAAATGAAGGCTATATTGCATAAAGCTTTGCTACAGGTGTGATGTTTATGAAATTTAGCATTGTGATCACTACCTATAACCGCGTCAGCTTACTGCGTCGAGCCGTTGATTCTGCCATCAACCAGACAATTCCTTGCGAAGTAATTGTAGCTGATGATTGTTCCACTGATGACACACAAGTCTACGTAGAAAGCTTAGGTGATAGAGTAATTTACCATCGTAATCAGGTAAATCAAGGTCATGCAGCGACGGTAAACGCAGGAGTTAAACAAGCCAGTGGTGAGTGGATTAAGTTTTTAGATGATGATGATTATCTAGCTGATAATTGTATCGAAGAGATGGCAAAGGCGATCGCTTTTTGTCCAAGTGCGGTGATTTGCTCTTGTGTTGCGGCTCAGGTGAATGAACATGAAGTAGAACTCAGTCGCACTCCTCAGCTTGGACATGGGTTGGCTTTTTCTGTTCCTCAAGCGGATATTCACTACGGAATGCTGTTGGAATTATTGCCTTTTGGTACACCTGTGCAAGTTGCTTGTAGCCGTGATGCTTTCTGTAAAACAGGTGGTTGGGATTCCCAACTTGATGCGAATTGTGATGATATAGATTCTTGGCTGAGAATTGTCCAATTTGGTGATGCTATTTTTCTGAATCAATGTCTAGCTTATCGCACCATTTGGCCGGGTGCTTATAATCATAAATTCGCCGTATCGAAAAGATTAGATACCAATATTTTAATCAAGGAGAAAATTTATCCTTTAGTTCATAAAAATCATCATAATCATCTTCCTAAGATGGAGGATATCAAAAAATATCTCATATTGCATTGGGCGTTTGTTGCACTCAAGCAGAAAAACTTTGTAGTCTTTCTGAGGATGTTTTATCAATCTGCTTTCTCGCTGATGGTCTGGAAAATTCTCTTAACTATTATTTTCTGCCGCAATTTACATTTTCAAAATAAACTGATCACAAAATCTGTTCTATATTATTAAATAATAGATAATTTCTGGATATAAATACGATTTATCGATTTTTATAGAGACGTTGTATACAACGTCTCTAGCTGAGAATTAACGAACTTTGACTGATGGCAAAATTAATAATACCTGTTCTTCAACTTATCAAACTTGATGAGTATTGTCTTGAGCCATCCGAAATCTAAGATATCGTGCAGCAGCGTGTAAAAACACGGAATAATAAACAGCGTTAATACAGTCGCTAAGGATAAGCCAGAAAACACAACTACGCCCAAGGGTTGTAAAAATTCTGCGCCTTCACCAATTCCCAATGCTAAGGGAAACATCCCTAACACGGTGGTAATGGTGGTCATGAGTACAGGACGTAAACGTTGAGGTGCAGCTTGTAAAATTGCTGTTTTGCGGTCGATGTTGTCTTTTTCTCGAAGTTGGTTAGCTAACTCAACCATGATGATGGCATTGTTCACTACAATACCGACCAGTAACACAGCACCAACTATCACTGTGGCACCAATAGCAGTTTGAGTGATATACAGACCGAAAATTCCCCCAGCTAATGCTAACGGAATGGTAAACATAATTACCAAAGGGTCGATGAGGGAATTGTACTGCACTGCCATAACTACAAATACTAGAAATGTTGCTAATCCACCTAATAGTTGCAGTGAACTTTGGAGTTGTTGATTTGATTCGGCGGCGGCGCTAGGTAAGACACTTACACCTTCTGGTAAATCAAGATTATTAATTACGTTTCTCACCTGTTCTATGGCTTGGCTTAAACTCGCACCTTCGGTTAAATTACCAGCAAAGATAACAACTTGACGCTGGTTGATACGCTGAATTTCTCCGGGTGCTTGCCCTTCCACAATTTTGGCAACATCACTTAAGCGGACTTGGTGATTATTATCAACAAATAACGGTAATCTTTCTAATTGAGATGGGGCTTGCACATCTGTTTCATTTAACTTGACGCGGACATCAACTAAGCGGTTGCCGCGTTGTAATTGGGTGGGAACGCTACCTTCTAGGGCAGTTTGAATTGTATCGCCAATATCTGTAGTGGTTAAACCCAAGGCAGAAACGCGCTCCCAGTCTGGCAGAATTTGAATTTCTGGCTGGCGTTCATCGGCATCGGGACGAAATCTGGCGAGGGTGGCTTGTTCTTCTAAGGCGGCTAAGACTTGACGACCAGCTTGTTGTAAGGTGTCTGGGTCGTTTCCTTGCAAAATTACGTCAACGTCTGCACCACGCACAGGGGAGTTATTGAGAATCAAACCCCGCACTTGTCCGGGTGAAAGGCGCAGGCGAATTCCGGCTAAGTTTAGTTTGTCCAGTTCTTGGGTGACTCGTTCCACATAAGCTTCGACATTTGTACCAGGTTTGAGGGTAATGTTGCTAGTACCGCGTAAAGGGTTGGCGTTGGTGGTGTTGCCAAATAAGGCTCCGCCAGATGTGGAAAAGATATATTCTGTTTCTGGTTGGTTACGAAGAAGTTCATCTACCGCATTCATAACTTTGATGTTAGTTTCCAAGGGTGTACCCGGAGGAAACTGAGCGTTTAAGTTAGCTTGTCCGGTATTAATTCTGGGGAGGATTTCTTGGGGAATTTGGGGAGCCATCCACAAACTACCGCCACCGAATAAGAGGAGGGCGATCGCAACTGTAACTATCCGCCAGCGTAATATCATACTTAAAAAGCCGCCATATCCTCTGGTGGCAGCATCAAAGCGGCGATTAAATTCTTTGAGCAGCCAAAATTCACTCAAACGGCTCGAAAATTTCCATCCCAGCATTCGAGATGCCATCATCGGCACAACGGTAACGGCAATTAAAATCGAAGCTGCGACGGAAAAGCTAATTGTCAAAATTAATTCATTAAATAGCAGGGCGATAAATCCACCAATGAGCAGAAATGGCAATACTGCGACTAAGTTGGTACTAGTAGAAGCGATTAAGGCTGATTCGACTTCGCGGCTACTTTGTTCTGATTGATTAATTAATTGTTGCTGGTTTAATTTGCTTCGGTTACTTTTGCCTGGTGTCATACCTGCACCTTCGGCAATATTCTCTAACATCACGATGGAGTTATCCACCACAATACCCACACCCAAGGCTAAACCACCCAAACTAAAAACGTTGATGGATAAGCCAAACAACCCCATCAAGATAATTGCGGCGAGGGTGGCTAGAGGGATAGCCAGGACAATGATAAAGGTTTGCCGTAGAGAACCTAAAAACAGGAGAACTGCGATCGCTGCCAGCCCTGTCCCAATTAACCCCGAACTTGTAACATTAGAAATAGAATTACGAATAAACTTTGATTCGTCCAAAGTTGCGGTAATTACTGTTCCTTCAGGAATCACGCCAGACTGGCGCAGTTCTTCTAGGCGTTTTTTCACATTATCAACCACGTTGATGGTATTAGCATCTGGTTGTTTTTGAACACTAATTCTGACGGCTGGTTCACCATTCAAAGAAACGAAAACCCTTTGCAATTCTGAGCCGTCTATGACTTCGGCAAAGTCTCGCAGATAAACACGGCGAGTCGGAACTGTTGATTGAGTATTACTCGTGTTAGCCGCAGATACTTCAAAGGATAAATTTCGCAATTCTTCTGCGCTGCGAAACCTCCCGACAGTCCGAGTTAATGGTTCAGAATTCTGCCCTAAAATACGACCGCCGGAAATATCTTGGTTACGGTCTCTTAATTCATCTAAAACATCCGTTAAACCTACACCCAAGGCTTGTAGGCGGTCTAAATCAATGTTGACTCTGACTTCTTCTGGGACTCCTCCCGAAACATCTACCCCAGCTACCCCAGGAACAACACCCAGTTCACGGGCGAGTTCTTCTTCGGCAAAAACACGTAAATCTACACCTTGTAAAGCAGGTGAAGTTAGTGCCATTTCATAAACAGGTAACTGGGAAGGATCTACTTTGAATATGCGTGGTGATTCTAAGGTATCTGGTAAAGTCCCTCTGGCGCGGTTAAAGGCTGCTGTCGCATCGTTTAAGGCTTGGTCAATATTGCCTCCCGGTTGAAAGTATAAATCTAAACTGATTTGCCCTTCACGGGTTTGGGAAAATACTTGCAATACACCTTCAGTTGCAGAAAAAGCTTCTTCTAAAGGCTTGGTGACTTCATCAATTGCCACTTCTGGGGAAATTCCTGGTGCTTGTATCCGCACCCCAATCCGGGGATAGGTAATTGATGGTAGTAAATCTACGGGCAGCTTAACGATAAAAAAGACACCCATAATAATTACTGCCAAGGTAAGCATGAGCGTACCAATGTGTTGACGTATTGAGATGGCGCTGATACTAAACCCGCCACTTTTCTGGACTTGCTGCATGAATGATTGCACTCCAAATCTAAATTCTTAATTTCTAGTTCTGGGTTGTGTAGAATTTGATTCGTCTGTTTCGGAGAGAATTGAAAGACGGACAGGGTTTCCTGGTTTTAAAGGTCTACCACTGCGAACTACGTAGCGTTCTCCTGGTTTTAAACCTGATAAAATTTCTACTTTGCCATCAGCTTTTTTCCCCAAGGTGACGGTACGCGCTGTTACTTTTGGTTGTCCTGGGGTGTTTGTCAGGACAAATATAGTGCCATCTGTTTGGTTTTCAGCAGGTTGTTTGTCTGTGGCTGGTTTTTGAATGGCGGTTTGCGAAACGACAACTCGCGGTTGGGTTTGGTTTTCAAAGTTAACTCTGGCTAACAGTCCGCTACCAATATTGCCGTTACTGTTGGGAACTTCTACTTCTACGGGGATGAGCCTTGCTGTGGCATCGGCGGTGGGAGATATGCGGATGACTCTACCTGTTAAGCTTCGTTGGGGAAAGGCATCTAACCGTACTTGTACTGATTGCCCTGGTCTAATTTTTGCGAGTTCTAATTCGGAAACTTGGACGACGACTTTGACGCGGCTAAAGTCACCAATTTGGATCACTTCACCGCCTGCTTGCAACAGGTTGCCCGGTTCTGTAACTTTGCTTGTGACTACGCCACTGATGGGGGAAACTAGTCGGGAGTAAGAACGGCGTTCTTTGGCTTGAGCCACCACTGCTTGTTGTGCCAAGACTCTGCCTTGGGCTGCGGCGACGGCTTGTTGTTCTGTGCGGACTTGCTCAGTAGCAGCTCGTAAAGCTTGGGCGGCGGTTTGGGCTTGAGTACCTGCTTGTTCGGCAGTTTGCTCGGCGATCGCACCTTCTCTGTATAATTTTTGTTGTCTTTCGGAGTCGGCTTGTGCCTGCACCATTTGTAACCGCAGTCTTTCCACTTCTGCACGGGCGTTGCTTACCTGGGTTTCGGCTCTGGCTACATCTGATTTTTGGGCGGCGAGTTCGGCTTCGGCTTGTTTTAAATCTGTTAACAGCAAGGCATCATCTAACTGGCCGATGTTCTGCCCCTTGCTAATCCGATCGCCAACATCTACATTTAAGGATAATAACCTAGCTTCTACTTGCGATCGCAGCGATACTATCCGAAAGGGAATGGTTGTACCTGTATATTCTGGCTGTTTTTCCAGTGTATCTGTCCGGGCGATCGCTACATCTACAGGTGTCGCACCACCTTGTTGTCCGCCTCGACGTTGTTGTGACTGTGCTTCGGCTGCTTCTTTCGGTAGGGATGCACAACTAGCTGAAAGTAATCCTGTGGTGAATAAACAAGCAAACAATGATATGAATTTCTTGGTTTTACTGTCAGGAAACATCCGTTTGTTGATTGGGTTTTCTGCGTAAATATTGGCGGTTAAATCTAACTGGCTATTCATCACTGGGATTTGAGCTATGTAGGTTTGCTGTTTCATCGATTTTTGCGGTTGTGGGTGGCAAATGATTGATTTTGCTTATATATAAAGTTTTTCCGAAAATAGCAGCCTTTTATACTCAAGCCATTCTGAATATATGTCTCTAGATAGAAGCATTGATAATAAATTAATGTTGAGACATATCTTTTTGTGTCAATTTTTACTACTTTTACTAAATAAAAGTTTCACAAAAATATCCTCCCTGCTTGTGCAGATGTATAACGGTTTTATCTGCAATAGAATTCAGATAAAGCTATGTTTTCCTCATATCTTGACCATAAGCCTTAGATATGAAGATTTTGACAAATCAAATTTTGTGCTAGTTCTTGCCAGAATTTTGGCATTAGCAATGGTGAAATAACTATATTTAGTTTTACTAAGTATACCTAATATATACTAACAAAGCTGCTAAAAAAGCAATCGGCACGTCTGAGTATTTATGAGATAGATTAAAAAATCTAAACTGTAATTGTCTTTTGTCACCATGTAGTATATGAACAAACGCTATTTTTTAGGATAGACGAGGACAATAACGAGTGACATCACCGCTAAGACTGACTCAAACCGCTAACGAAGCCGAAATTACAGAATTTTTCCAAAAATCAGCCGGTCAGTGGCGATCAGAAAGACGCTACTATACTCTGCCAGAAGGTGAAACCAAAGAAATGGTGAGTATGATTACCATTCGGTTTTTAGACCAAGGATGCGCTGAATTACAAAAGCTGGCACAACTGCATGAGTTACCTGATATGGTTAGTTTGATTTGTGGTGCAGAAGTAATTTGGAATAGTACAGATAAACTAAAGGGTAGACAAGAATCTCAAGGTTCGACATTATTTGGTGTATTAGGAAATATTTTGTACCGCGATCGCGGTTTTGCCACATCTAAACCCATCACCGCAGAGTATCATTTTCCTAATTCTGAAACTCTGTGCTTGCGAACTGAGTACAATGGCTCAGTGTTTGAGGAAGAATTAAAGTTAATTGGGAATAAATATCGCACCAGACAAACAATCATCTCTCGCTCTGGTGAACAGTTAATGATTGGTCAATATTTAGAAAAGCGAATTGATTAATTCCCAGGGGATAATACAGAGTAGATATCGCAGTCATAAATCATTCGTGAACCAAAAGATACCCGACTTCTTAAAGAAGTCGGGTATCTGAGCCTCTCGATTTTCACAAATCAAATAAGATTGCTATATCTACTCTCTGAACTGGATTAATCTAGAACTTGCCACCAACCGAAGGCGGGGCCGATAAAACGGATAGTTACCCAAGCAGCAACCATTGTACCAATACCAATCCAGGCTCCGCGAGTCGTCCAAGCCACAAATAATTCGGATTGTTTTTTGGTGATGGGAACCCAAGACAATATACGCTCATCTTGACCGTATTGTTCTCCAAGTGTTTCTTTGCGACGTTTTGCTTCACCCATAATCAGTAATTCAAAATTTCAATTAGTGTGTGTTATTGAAAATCTGCGAATAAGCTGATAATAGCGTTTGCTCAGATGCGATCGCTATCCGTTGACAAAATGTAAATAGTTACTTGTCATTTAAGCTGAATCTTCTTCATCTGGGTTAGAAAATAAACTAGGGTCAAGATAGTTGATGCGTGCTAGAGGGCTAAGTGCTGCGAGGATTTGAGAACCATAGCTACGGTTAATCACTCGACTGTCGAGCAATGCTACTACACCTTGATTCTCGCGTACTGGAGCGATCGCGCGTTGTAGTTCATTCAATGCTGCCGGGAGTAAGTATACGCGAAACCAGTCTTGGTGCGATCGCTTGTAATAAGCTACCCTCCCAGCCACCAGGGGATTTTCTAGAGATGGTAGCGGTAAAGTCGCAATAATTAACAAATGTGGCGCTGGTAAAACTTGTTGATGTTCTCGCCAATATTCCCAACCACTAATTAAAATACCATTTTCATCTAAACAGGTTTTTTCTACCTGCACCCGCGAACCAAACTCTGAAGCTAAAATTGCGCCGACTTGCGCCTTGAGGGGGACATCTCCCACCAACACAACAGTCAACCCTGGTGCTGTTGCACTTAAACACAACAAGGTACGGACTTTGTGAATAAAGGCTGGTTGAAATTCTGGTGTATTCGGTAAAGGTAACTGATGGGGGACATACAGTTGAATGGCTTGGGCTTGACTATCGGAGGAGAACTTGAGACAAGTAACATCATCCAAACCCAAACGCTGGCGAAATACAGGCGCTTCGGTTTCTGGTTCTAAAGCACTACCAATTAACACCACTGGCTGTCTTTGCCAAATCGGCGACAGTATTTCAGCTAATTCTATCGGCGTGTAATGCAAAGAAAATAAACCTTGGCGACGGGCGATAGTCGTCCAAAAAAGATGGGGTGGCTGATTTAGTGGCGTATTTTCATGGATGTATTGAAATTGCTGCCAGAAATTTTGCCAAACATCAGGAATAGTTGCTAATTCTAATTCTGCAAACAAATTATGCAGAATTTCTGCTTCTGGCTGGGAAATCAGATAATACTCATAAGGGTTGGCTGGGTGTTGAAATACTTCTTTGGTGAGTTGTGTTCTTGCAGAAAGAATAGCTTCCCTTTGCTGCGGACAAGCTAACATCAATTCTTCCCAGTCTTGGGGTTGCACATCTTGAATGAGTTGATGACGTACCCAATCTTCTAAATCATCAACACCATCAATAATTGTGGGAACACCTGGCAAAAAAGCATCAGAAGAAGTTAATTGCCCTTTTAACCAAGCTTCTGGAGTCGTTAGGAGTAGCCCTTGAAACTCAGAATTCGGCCAAGTATTACCTGTGCGGATGGGCTTCTGCACTTGTAACCACTGTTGTAAGCGGGGAATTTCTACTTGCAACAGACGCTGCTGCACTGTTTCTGGCGCAACAATAATAACAGGGCCGTGCCACATTAATGCTGATGCGACAAAGCTGGTGCGATATCTTCCTTGATAACCACAAGCCGCCCCGACTTGAATTAAAGCACTACGTCCTAGACGCAAGGCGCGGGCTACCAACCTTGCCATCGTCAAATGATGAGGCCAGGAAGGGAACCCCGCCTGCGATCGCAGGAAGTTATGTAGTGATAAATGAACTTCTGCCTCAATCACACGCTTTTAATCCCATACAAAGTGATTTTTCCATTAGCCCCATTTCTCTGATTCATTTATCAGTTATTTAGACTGATAACTTAGACTGTTCACTGTTCACTGATAACTGTTCACTGAATTAAATTATGCCAACGTACACAGGAATTTCCAGCGATGCTTTCCGGCATCCACTTGATCGCCAAGCTGAACAAGCTTTACGAAATTTACCGGGATTTGAGTTAGTTGCCCGTAAATTCATGGAATTTGTCTATGAACGCCCGCAGTTAGTCTATCTAATGGGTAACACCATCCAAGTAGGGCCTAGGCAATATTCCACTATTTACCAGATATTTCGGGAATGTGTGCGGGATTTGGACGTTTACCCAGAACCGACACTGTTTGTCTCACAAGATCCTCAAGCAAATAGCTATGCTTTAGGGCAAGAAAATCCTTTCATTGTCATAAATACAGGCATACTAGACTTGCTGGAAGAAGTCGAAATTAGGGCAGTATTAGCCCATGAACTGGGACATATTAAATGTGGTCATACTATTTTAATTCAAATGGCGATGTGGGCGATGAGTGCTGCTTCTGCCCTGGGTGAATTGACCTTTGGTATTGGTAATTTCGTTACCCAAGCTTTAATCTATGCTTTTTTTGAGTGGCGGCGAAAAGCGGAATTAACAGCAGATCGGGCGGCATTGTTAGTGCTTGATGACTTAAATCCAGTTATGTCTTCGATGATGAAGATATCTGGCGGTAGTAACAAATATGCCCATGAATGTAGTTTACAAGAGTTTATCCGGCAGTCAGAAAATTATCAAGCATTGGATGAAGATGGACTGAATCAAATTTATAAATTCTTGAATTACAATGGCGCTCAGGGCATGATGTTAAGCCATCCCTTTGCTGTAGAACGGATACATTACTTACGGGAGTGGGCAGTATCAGAAGAATATCAGCAAATCCGCCGAGGTAATTATCAGCGATCGCCCTCGGAAGGCGCTGTAAATGTTGCCTCAGAAACTTCCGCAAGCGAAGCCGAAAACTTACGCCGACAAATTGAAGAATTACAACAAGAAATTAACAGAATGAAAAGGTCTCAGTAGTTTATACGGTGGGCATAATTATGCTCACCAAACAATGGTTTATTTTGCTTGATTGTCAATAGCTTAGTTGCATAAAATACATAAAAATCTCTTATGTTAAGTTTGTTTGATTTGTCAACATTATCCTGGTTCAGATACTCGACTTTTTTGAACAATTGTGTATCTGATTTTTCAATGTAAATTTGAGAAATTATTTTCTGTAGCGTGATTTATCTTTTCAGTTTCCCTAATCTCCGATAATAGTTTTAAGGGATGCTTGGCAGAGATAGATATTCAGTAAATACTTACAGCACTTTTGAAGTAATTGAGGTACACCATGAGTAATAAGTAAGTTGTTGACTCATTACTCATTATTCATTACTCATTACTTTTTGCAATCAGTTGCTGTACCTCATAAACATCGAATCTGCTGTATGTTCTGTATCTTACTGTGCGCCTTCTAGACAGAGGTAGCAAAATCATCTAAGCTACCATCTGGTTGTGAATGTTCCAACAGTTTTGGATTTGAGATTGGTAATTTTAGATTTACAAAGAAGTAGAATCTAAAATTTTTCCAGACGATGCTGGTATCTAAGTTCCAATTCCATCATCTAAAACAGGCAGAGTATGAAATTTCGTTTATGTGTTTCGCACAATGGTAATTAACTTTCCCAAATGGCTGTCTTTGTTAGCTAATATTCTTGTCCTTGTCATCTTGATACCTGGGATGGCGTTAGCTACACCTCTACAAACTCATGCTAACTCTGGCGTAGTTATCGCCCAATCTTCCCCAAGGAAAAGCAACTTGATTGCATATTCGGAAGCAGATTTTACACCCCAAGAACGTCAACAATTGCAAGCTTTACGTCAACGCCGCAATAAGGAAATTAATACTATCTTAAATTTATCGCAACGCGAAAAGTTGAAAGAAAAATTGCAAGCTGGTAATACTTTGTATCAAGCTCTAGAGAGTTTAGATTTACTGCCTGATCAGCAAAGTATGATTAAAGCTGTGATTCAGTTGACTAACTTGAAAATGAAGGCAATTTTATCCCGGTATTCCTTAGCAATGGAAAAGTAAGAGATTGTGTTAATTGCTATTTAAATCAAAAGCGATCGCTCTCGGTGTTGTGCAGGCGATCGCTTTTTGTCTGAGTAGTTTAACCAATTGGTAATGCTAGTCCGTAGGTTGGGTGAAGCGACAGACAGCGTAACCCAACAAATGCTATGAAGAAAACTGCAACATTTTAGCCTTGACACGCCAGTAGGTTGGGTGGAGCCATAGGGAAACCCCACAATATTGAGTTATTTAAATGTTGGGTTCCATTTCATTCCACCCAACCTACGCCTATAAGTTCAAAATAAATCTCTTTTCATGAAAACAACCTTTCCCAAAATGATTTTTCCAGTTTTTTCACTCGATCAAGAGCATCTTGATAATCACTCATCTTGTTCTGCTGCGAGTAAAGTTGTGCTGCTTGATTGAAGTCAGCAATTGCTCCTTGCTTGTCTCCTAAGCTAGACTTGGCTATCCCGCGACCGATGTAGGCATTAGCAAAGTCAGGTTGGATTTGAATGGCTTGAGTGAAGTCAGCAATTGCTCCTTGCTTGTCTCCTAAAAGATACTTGGCCACCCCTCGATTGATGTAGGCTTGAGCAAAGTCAAGTTTGATTTGAATGGCTTGATTGTAGTCGGATATCGCCCCTTGCTTGTCTCCTAATTCAGACTTGGCTAACCCGCGATTGTTGTAGGCATCAGCATCGTCGGGTTGGATTTGAATGGCTTGATTGTAGTCGGATATCGCCCCTTGATTGTCTCCTAGGTCTGACTTGGCTATCCCCCGAAGGTAGTAGGCAGCAGCAAAGTCAGATTTGATATGAATGGCTTGATTGTAGTCAGATATCGCCCCTTGCTTGTCTCCTAAGTCTGACTTGGCTACCCCGCGACCGATGTAAGCAAGAGCAAAGTCAGGTTTGATTTGAATGGCTTGATTGAAGTCAGAGATTGCCCCTTGCTTGTCTCTTAAGTTGTACTTGGCTAACCCTTGGTTAAAGTAAGTATCGGCATCGAAAGAACTTGGTTGAATTTTCTCAGTACTAGTTTCAGATGGCGAACTTTCCTTCAGTTCTTCTTCGGGTTTCTCGCCTGTAATTCCCCAAATCAGTAATCCCAGAGCATTTATGTCATCTAGACTATCAAAATTGATCCATCTCAGGTTGCGTAAAAATGGCAGCTTTTCCGGCACTTCATCAACACCGGGAAGCAAAACAGGAATGACAATCATCTTGTTTTCCACACACCTAGAAAAGAATGTCTCAATTTCCCACTCTTGCCAACGTCCGACACCATCTTTACCAAGAATGATGGCGGCAGTTTCTACCGTGTCAATTGCCTGTTGAATTGCCTGCTGAAAAGAGCGTCCTGGGGGAATTTGTTCTTCGTCAACCCAGGGTTTGAACCCACGCTGTTTGAGTTTAGTGGCAATTTCCCGCACCAGTGGCTTATCTGCGCTGTGATGAGCCAGAAAAACATGAAATTGCTTGGACATTCTCAACAACTCCCACCACAATTTTTACACCCAGCAATTTCTCCTAGAGCCATTGCATACACTAGAATTTTTGCATAAATATTTTGTGGTTTGATTGTCTCATATAGCAGGGGACAGGTAATAGGTGACAGGTGACAGGGGTAAAAGTTTTGTGGTGTCTAATACCAATTTTTTATGAAGCTGCATAGAATTTGTTTATTTCCACCGAGTTACTTATATCTGCGCCTGCATCTGCTAGAGTGATTATCTCTCACAACTTCCAGCATTAGTCATGCTTTCTCAGCCCTATCTGCAACTGAGTTATGTTTTACGCACTCTGGTTGAGATTCCAGAGGATGAACTGGCAAAATTAACCCAAATCTTTCAACCAGTCAGTTGCAAAACTGGAGAGTTTTTCATCCGTGCGGGGGAAGTTCCTAGCAAAATTGGATTTGTGGTGGCGGGGATATTTCGTCTTTATTATGTGAATGGGGCGGGGACTGAATTTACTAAATCATTTTGTCCAGAAAATCATTTTTTGACTGCCTATAGTGCGCTGATTTTAAAACAACCTGCTCAATTTTTTATCACCGCTTTAGAAGATTCATTATTATTAGTTGCTGATTATAGTCAGTATGTCCAATTATGTGCAGCACACCCATGTTGGAAAGCTGTTAATCATAAATTGGTTGAGGCATTATTTATTAAAAAAGAGAGGCGAGAGGCAGAATTACTTTTAGATGATGCCACAACCAGATATCAAAAGTTTTTGCAAGAGTATCCTAATTTAGAACACAGAGTTAAGCAATATCACATTGCCTCTTATCTGGGTATTTCGCCTGTGTCCCTCAGTCGGATTCGGAAAATTCTCCAGCCGAATTAACATAGGTTAATGACTTCACCATGATTTGAGATTACATCTGAAAAAGATGTTATGAAATGCGATCGCTCAAACCGGGCAATGGTGAAGAAAAAACTACATCCTTTTATCCTCTACACAGGCTTTCTGGCATTTTTGGGTTTCGGAGTCCTAAATCCAATTATGCCGACATTGGTGGGGCTTTACGGCGGTACAGCGTGGGAAGTTGGGCTACTATATGCTACATTTTCACTTGCCCAATTTTTGACACTGCCAGGAATTGGTTATCTTAGCGATGCCTATGGGCGGCGATGGATGATGCTGATTAGCCTTTTAGGGGCTAGTTTGGGATATTTTATCTTTGGCAGTGGGGGCGCATTAGCTGTACTATTTGCAGGCTGGCTGATTGTGGGGCTAACCGATGGTACAGCTAGTATGACATTTGCAGCGATCGCCGATACTACCACACCTCAACAACGGACTCGTGCTTTTTCCTGGGTGAGTGGGATGATGGCTTTGGGGCTAATTATCGGCCCGGTTATGAGTGGTGTATTGTCGGCTATTTATCCAACTTTACCTGTGTATGTTGTGGCGATCGCTTTTGTGGTTGCATTGGTGTGGGGATATTATGCCATGCCGGAAACTTTACCATCAAACCAGCGTTCCCCTCAACCTGATTTTGCTCAATTAAATCCCTTCACTCAATTGCAAGCCTGTTTGGTACTACCCCAACTGCGCTGGCTGATGTTGAGCTTTTTGATGGTGAATATGGCGATGTTTGCCCTCATTTCTAATTTACCTGCTTTAGCAAATGAGCAATTTAACTGGCCAGCCCCACAAATTGCCCCGTTATTTGCCTTATTTGGTGTAATTAGTGTTATTGATCAAGTAATAATTATTCCCTGGTTATTGCCTCGATGGGGCGAAGTTCGTATGGCATTTTCTGGGGCATTAATTACCGGATTAGCTTTTAGTTTATCTGGTATATTCGCCATCACAGGCTCGGTTATAGTTCTCTATACAAGTATTGTATTGGTTGGCATTGGACAGCCCCTAGCCGAAACTTCTTTAATTGGCTTGATGTCCAAAACTGTTGGTGAAAAAATTCAAGGACGCATCAACAGCAACATTCAAACAGTGCAAGCATTAGCGAGAATGATTGCCCCCTTGTTAGCAGGTTGGTTATATCAAAACATTAGCCCAGCTACACCCTATTGGTTTAGTGCTGCTCAAATTCTCGTGGCGGCAATTGCTGTTAAATTATCAGTGCAGAAATCCTCTATTTCAACTCAAAACAATACAGTGTTAATTACTGGAGGTTCATCAGGAATTGGCTTGGCATTGGCTAGAAAATTTCTTCAAGCTAACAATACAGTGATTATTACTGGACGTGATGCTAAGAAACTCGCTGAAGTCAAGAAAATCTTGCCGGAAATTATAACTGAAGTTGCTGATTTACAAGATTTTAATGCTTTACAACATCTGGTTAATCGCTACCCCAATGTCAACATATTGATTAACAATGCCGGGATTCAATACAACTATGAATTTATCAATCCAGAGATTGACCCTGATTTAATTGAAGAAGAATTACGCACCAATTTAATTGCACCATTGCAATTAATTAAACTGATGTTACCCCATTTGTTAACTAAGCCAAACGCGGCTATTGTGAATGTTTCTTCTGGTTTGGGATTAGTACCGAAACAAACTGCGCCTGTTTATTGCGGTAGTAAAGCCGGATTACATATTGCCACTAAAGCCCTGCGCTGGCAACTGGAAACCACATCAATTAAAGTATTTGAAATTATCGCGCCTTTAGTTGATACACCAATGACTCACGGTAGGGGTAAAGGTAAAATTTCTCCAGCAGCATTGGCGGATGAATTCTGGCATAATTTTAGGTGCGATCGCTATGAAATGCGAATCGGTAAAACCAAACTGCTGTTTTTCCTCCAACGTTGGTTTCCCCAAGTCGCCGAGAAAATTCTCCGCCCTGGAATTTAGATATCGGATAACTTACCTGCCTATACAAACTTTTCTGCTTGAGTTATTAACGCTACTCATCATACCTTGTCTTTGGTAGCATTAAATAATCTCAAGTTTAAGAGGTTAGTGTAGGTTTTAGTTTGTAATTTATGGCTGACTATCAACATTCATCCAAGCAAAACCAAACTGCAAAACTACCTTTGAGTAGCGTGACAGTTGTTGTCACCCGCGCGGCTGAACAGTCTGATCAGTTTGTCGCGCTTCTCGAACAAATGGGTGCAACTGCATTATCGATGTCTTGCTTGTGTATTGCTCCGCCTACAAGTTATGCCAAACTAGATGATGCGATCGCAAGCCTTAATCAATTTGATTGGTTGATTTTTACCTCAACTAATGGCGTAGATTACTTTCTAGAGCGATTAACTAACTTGGGTTTTAATACCAGCACACTCACCAAAATCAAAATAGCTGTAGTCGGGCAAAAAACAGCAGCACGGTTGCAAGCATATAACTTAACCGCAGATTTTTCACCCCCAGAATTTGTTTCAGATTCTCTGATTGCGTCTTTTCCTAACAGAGATAACCTCAAAGATACTAAAATTCTTTATCCCCAATTAGAAGCAGGTGGGCGAGAAAATATTGTTGAGGAACTGACTTTATTAGGCGCAGAAGTCCAAGCTGTTCCGACTTATCAATCAAATTGTACAACTGAAATACCACCATTAATTGCCAAGGCTTTTCAAGCAGATAAAATTGATGTAGTCACATTTGCTAGTCCGAAAACAGTGGGATGTTTCTATCAATTAATTAAATCTATTCATACCGAATCTGTTTTAGAAAATATTTGCATTGCTTCCATTGGCCCAGTGACTTCAAATGCTTGCCGCAGTATTTTAAACAGAGTTGATGTTGAAGCAAATCCTTATTCCCTTGAAGGATTAATAGCAGCTATAGTTAATAGTCAAGAGAATTTGGATAAAATTAACCGTAGATAGGCATTTATGAAACCAGTGAATTTAGCAGAAGTATTAGCCAAAACTGATATTGAATTGCACCGTTTAGGCTGGACACCAGAACAAGGAAGAGAATATCTTATTAAAACTTATGGCAAGAGAGGGCGGACTTTATTAACCGAATCAGAATTACTGGATTTTCTGAGATACTTGGAAGCTCAACCTACGCCATCATCAGGAGAAGATTTTTTTGTTCAAGTTATAGCTAAAACTGATCAAGAAATGCAGCGATTAGATGTCAGTGTAGAGTGGGGCAGAGATTATCTGATGAAAACTTATGGTAAGCGATCGCGCCATTTATTAACTGAAGAAGAACTACTAGATTTTCTCAAATATTTGGAATCTCTAGCCACACCTCTAGATTAATCCAAATAGAATTTGTAGGGTGAAATTTAAATACCTAAATTTATTTACTAAAATCATTATATGAAGGCAATACCTCCTGGTTTAGTATAAATATACAGATATACTTGCCCTTAGAGGTGATCATATATATCTGGAATATCTAGAGGTTCAGACTTGTTTGACATTCGGATATAAAATTCTAGTTTCTTTTCTTTAGTCTTCTGTAACCAAGCTTTTTTATGAGATTTTTTAACATCAATTGCACAAACACATTTATCATCAATATTTTCAAACCTAATTTTGATTTGCTGAATAAAACTTTTTCCAATATGGTTACAAATTGTATCAATAATTGTTCGCTCTAATTTGTCAAGATTTCCATTTGACAGTAAAGACAAATCTTGTTCAAGTCCGAAAACATTACCATTATCTTCAACTCCAATAATCAGAGTGCCACCTTCAGAGTTGAGAAAAGCCACAATTGTCTTGAGGCTGCTAAATCTTAAATCTTTGTTCTCACAATTACGCTTAACATCCCACTGAAAGGTACTTTTGTATTCTAGGCGATCGCTTTCTGGCAGTTGGATCAACTCAGAGATGGGACGTAAATCGCCAATTTTGCGAATTGTGGTTAAAAAGCGGCGTAGTTGTCGTTCTTCAATACGTTGCTTTAAAGCTTCTTCTGTATCTGCTGCATCAATGACTGTTTTGTTGATCACAGCAATATATTGACCAAAATAATTTTGTTCTAAAGTTTCTAGATTTTCGGTAATCCATTGCTCATTTTGAGCATTACCCCAAAGGTTAAAGTAAGCGATCGCATCTTGAATTGATTCATGCAGAACATCATAAACATTGCCGCGCATATTTTTGGAAATGTAGTCCCATACTCCTGATTTAAATGCTGTACGGCAATCACCGACTGTATCGTTAGCTGTCAGAATTATTACTACAGAAGAAAGGTTTCTTTCCTTCACTTCATTCAAAATTACAAAGCCACTGTCATCTTGTTCCATCCGCATATCAGAAATTATTACATCGAAGGGAGTTTGTAATTTTTCCTGTGCTTGGGTAGAACTTGTTGCAGTTTCTATGTGCTGATAACCATAGTCTCCTAACCACTCCAGCAACTCGCTCAAATAACGAGGGTTATCTTCCACCACCAATAAATGAACATTTTCCGTTTGCATCTTGTCTAATGTAACTCTCCTTTTGTATAGGGAATATAAATTTCAAATATAGATCCGTTGTATCCAGTTTCCCGGATATACCCATTCATCTTAGTTAATGTTTTACGGATAATAAACAACCCTAAACCACTACCTTTTCCTTCGTGAGAAGTGGTTTTTAGTGGTTGAAAAATCCAATCTTTTTTATCTTCAGGAATCCCTTTACCATTATCAGCAAATTCGATAAACAAATATTTCTGCTCACCAGGAATTGTTCTGCCCCATACCAGTGGATTAATAACATCCTGAGAAGATATGCGAATTATTAAATTTTGCTGCTCGGAGTTGTGTTTGAGGGAGTTCTCTACTAATTCATTCAGCGCACTTTTAATTTTTTCTTCATCGCCATAAAATTCAGAATCACCATTTTGGATCTCTAGCATAATTTGAGCTTGGTCAATCCGAGGAGTAGTTTCCCACTTTTCAAACAGCTTTTTCACTTTAAAGCGATGATTCTTAATGGTAATTCCTTCGTTAATCGCTTTTAAATCACTAAGGGCTGTCTGAGTCAGTTCTAGTTGCGCCAGCAATTTCTCAAGCTGGGTATAGTGAACATCTTTTGGTTGTAACTTCCGTATTGCCCGACGAGTTTTAGACTCAATTACAGCAAGCTGATTATTGACAAAATCTGATATATCATGGGCTGTTTTAGAAATCACGGCTAGAATTTTTCCATAGTCATCGTGAGAGATAGTTTCAATTTCAGACTTTTGCGCTGCCCGTCGTCTATTGACCTCTTCAAATACATCTTCAATATCTTGAATAATGCAGCTTAACAGAGGATCTTGTAGTTCAGAGTGGCGCAAAATCCGATAAGCAATTCCCTTAAGTATACCAATCTCATTGGCAATCTTATGATACATTGCTCTATTAAGCATCTCTGTGTCAATTAACCCAGTTTGGGTATCAGTCTTAACCATATCAAAGTAGTCTTCCTCACTCAAATTGAGAGTTAGCATCTCAAATGCTTGAGCATAGCGGGGCGATTCTTCGGCAATTTGCTGTAACAGTTTAATAGCTGTTTCACTATGGGGATCGCTGGCAAGGATGCTTCTGGCACTGTAAAGTAAAGTTTTATCTTTGTCATCAGAATTAGCAATTGCCGCCTCGAAATATTCGTTACCTTTATCTGGTTGTTTAATGCGATAGTGTAGTCTACCTAAGTAGAGTTTAATTACATTAGATTGATATTGAGTTTGAGTCTCTATTTTGATGGCTTCCAATTGCTCTATTGCGTCTTTGTATTTACCTATTCCTTCTAATGCGAGAGCGTATTGAAGATAAATATAACTGTTTAGCGCATTTAGCGCATCAGAATTTTGGGACTTAATCTGTAAACATTGCTCAAACAATTGAACAGCTTTCTCATACTTACCAATTGCAGTCAAAGCAACTGCATACTTGCTCAATGTTATTAGATTATTCGCTTCAATTTGTAGTGATTTATCAAAAAAAATAAAAGCCTGCTCATACTCACCAATTGCAGCAAAAGTGTTTGCATATCTGCTTAAAGTTATTGGGTTATGAGGCTCAATTTCTAGTGATCTCTCAAAAATTTGCAAAGCCTTCTCATATCGACCATTAGAAAACAAGACGTTGGCATAACTATTGAGTATTCTTGGATTACTAGGTTCAATTTTAAGTGATCTCTCAAAAACATGAAAAGCTTTATCATGCTGACCATTATTAACTAAGGTATTTGCATACTTAGTTAATAATTGAGAATTTTGAGGATCAAGTTCTATTAATTTTTCAAATACGCAAATCAACTGCTCATTTTTCCCTAATTTCTTTAATGTTGTGCTATACGAAAACAAAACTTTAATATCTCTCGGTTTGATTTCTAAAGCCTTTTCAAAAATACTTAAAGCTTCATTCTCTCTACCTGATTTTCCCAAAGTAGTACCGTAATTTCTCAATGTATCTACATTATTTGGATCTATTTCTAGGGCTTGCTCGAAAACTTGAAAAGCCTGTTCAAATTCTTGTATATGCGTCAAAGATTTAGCGTATTGTCTGAGTGCTTCAACATTACGTGGATCAATTTGTAAAGCTTGCTGGAAAACACTAATTCCCAACTTGTACTCCCCCGTCTGTACAAGTTCTTCTGCTTGATTTATTAACTGGTAGATGCGATCGCTATCCATAATATCTTGTCTCAGGTAGCAGTAATACTTTAAAGCTCCCATAACCCCTGCAATATACTGGTTTAAAAGTAAAAATTTTCAGGTGTTGATGGGAGCTTTAATAGTCAATTACAAATAACTACACCACAGTCATCGGACGACTACCCGCAGCGTGACGGTCAATTACTTGGTCAATCAAACCGTATTCTCTGGCTTCATCGGGTGACATGAAAAAGTCGCGTTCGGTATCTTCTGCAATGCGCTCAATTGGCTGACCTGTGTGTTCAGCAAGAAAGTCGTTGAGTCGCTTTTTGTGATACAAAATTTCCCGCGCTTGAATTTCAATGTCGGTGGCTTGGCCTTGTGCGCCGCCTAAAGGTTGGTGAATCATAATGCGGGAATGGGGTAGACTCATCCGCTTACCTTTAGCACCCGCACTCAGGAGAAAAGCTCCCATACTCGCCGCTAATCCGGTACAAATGGTACAGACATCGGGGCGGATATGCTTCATAGTGTCAAAAATACCCATACCAGCAGTTACCGAACCGCCGGGGGAATTAATGTACATATAAATGTCTTTTTCTGGGTCTTCTGCATCCAAGAACAGCATTTGGGCAACTATTAAGTTAGCTAAGTTGCTGTCAATCTGTTGTCCCAAGAAGATGATTCGCTCACGCAACAGTCGTGAGTAGATATCAAAGGCGCGTTCGCCCCGACCCGATTGTTCAATAACGATAGGAATCATGCAGCGTTCCTGTAGCTAATTTACATCTATTTTATCGATGAGAACGGCGAATGGCTGTCATCACCTGCAAGAGAGCTAATTTTCTCTTCTATCTGACAGATGTAAATCATAACTCAGGCACTTTTTATAGGGGAAAGCGTCTAGGAATTTGAGTCGGTTCGTGCCAGAGAGGAGCAATGACAAACCACAACTGCGATCGCTCTGACAATGAAACTGTCATACCTTTATCTATAAATTTGGATTTTGTCAAGATTTATTTACCAAAAATTAAGGCAATTTTCCAAAAAATCCCGGCAAATTACGAAATTTATGAGTACGGGGTGTATTTAGAAAAAAGATTTTACTTGCAGTGCTATCAACTGAGGGAGACCTGCCATGCTCGAAAAACTTGTGCAAGCCGCCATCATTACTTTCTTGCTCCATCTGATAGCAGGAATTAATTACAATACCAAAATTCAAGCCCAGGTTAAACCACCCGCACCAGAGATGTCAACAACTATCATCAGCTTTCTGTGGCGCTCTTTGCCCTAATTAACAAGGCAAAGGAAAAAATGTTTGTTTGATTAGCTGTTCAACTCTTCTCACAAGCTTTACTAACCTGACTATTGAAAACCTGTGGTGTAAGTTTTGTTTTTTTATGTAAGGAGTAGTTCTACTCCCACGTTCAGAATGTAGACTGGGCAAATAAGGCATCTATCCTCACACAACAAGATCATGACTAATCGCCTTGCCCAAGCCAAGAGTCTCTACCTGCGTAAACACGCCGAAAATCCGATTGATTGGTGGCCTTGGTGTGATGAAGCTCTCGCCACTGCTAAGGCAGAAAATAAACCTATCTTTCTTTCCATTGGTTACTCTAGTTGCCACTGGTGTACTGTGATGGAAGGTGAGGCTTTTTCTGATGCTGCGATCGCAGATTACATGAATGCCAATTTTCTGCCTATCAAGGTAGATAGAGAAGAACGCCCAGACATCGATAGCATTTATATGCAGGCGTTACAGATGATGACTGGTCAAGGTGGTTGGCCGTTAAATGCCTTTCTTTCTCCGGAAGATTTGGTTCCTTTTTACGCTGGGACTTATTTTCCGGTTGATCCCCGCTATGGTCGTCCTGGTTTTTTACAGGTGCTGCAAGCTCTCCGCCATTACTACGACAACGAAAAAGAAGATTTACGCCAACGCAAAGCAGTAATTTTAGACTCGCTCCTCACCTCTGCGGTCTTGCAAAATGATGATCCCCAACTAGTTGCAGAAAATGAATTACTGGGCAAAGGTTGGGAAACTAGCACGGGGATCATTACTGCTAATCAATACGGTAACAGTTTCCCGATGATGCCTTATGCCGAGTTAGCACTGCGGGGAAATCGGTTTAATTTGCCATCTCGCTATGATGGTCAGAAAATTTGTACTCAGCGCGGACTAGATTTAGCCCTGGGTGGGATTTATGATCATGTGGGTGGTGGCTTTCATCGCTATACAGTTGATCCCACCTGGACAGTGCCTCACTTTGAAAAGATGCTTTATGACAATGGGCAAATTGTCGAGTATCTAGCAAATTTATGGAGTGCGGGTACTCAAGAACCATCTTTTGCTAGGGCTGTGGCGGGAACTGTACAATGGCTGCAACGCGAAATGATTGCCCCAGAAGGGTATTTTTACGCGGCTCAAGATGCAGATAGTTTCATTAATTCTGATGCAGTCGAGCCAGAAGAAGGGGCTTTTTATGTGTGGAGTTACAGCGAACTCGCACAGTTATTAACACCAGAAGAATTAAACCTATTACAACAAGAGTTTACAGTTAGTCCTCAAGGCAACTTTGAAGGGTTGAATGTATTGCAAAGGCGTAACCCTGGGGAATTGAGTCCAGAAATAGAAACGGCATTAGGGAAATTGTTTACAGCGCGTTATGGTGATAAAGCAGAATCATTAAAGACTTTTCCCCCAGCCCGGAATAATCAAGAAGCCAAAACCCATAATTGGCCGGGGCGTATTCCCTCGGTGACGGATACAAAAATGATTGTGGCTTGGAATAGTTTGATGATTTCTGGGTTAGCTAGAGCAGGTGGGGTCTTTCAATCACCTTTGTATTTGGAATTAGCCGCACAAGCCGCTAATTTTATTTGGGAAAATCAGTTTGTCAATGGACGTTTCCACCGACTCAATTATCAAGGTGAAGCGACATTTTTAGCGCAGTCTGAAGACTACGCCTTTTTTATTAAAGCGTTATTAGACTTACAAGCTTGTAGCCCACATGATCAACAATGGTTGGAAAAAGCGATCGCTATCCAAGAAGAATTCGACGAATTTCTCTGGAGTGTAGAACTAGGAGGATATTTTAACACATCTAGCGATGCTAGTCAGGAATTAATTATCCGCGAACGCAGCTATGCGGATAATGCTACACCTTCTGCTAACGGAGTGGCGATCGCAAATCTTGTCAGGTTATCTCTACTCACTGATAATCTGCATTATCTCGATTTATCAGAGCAAGGTTTAAAAGCCTTCCGAAGCATCATGGCTAGTCATCCTCAAGCTTGCCCCAGCTTATTCACCGCTTTAGATTGGTATCGTAACTCTACCCTAATTCGCAGTACCATTGAGCAAATCCAATCTCTCATTCCTCAATATTTGCCAGTAGCCGCGTTTTCGGTAGTATCTAACCTCCCAGAAGGAAGTATCGCTTTAGTTTGCCAAGGTTTAAAGTGTCTTGCACCAGCTACCAGTGTTGAGCAAATGTTACAGCAAGTGCAGCAAAGTCAAACGAGAGGATGATTCCTTTTTAGGAAGCAGAAAACTGATCAAGTCTATCTAATAAATCAAGCAAAATAGCAATGAAAACTGAACAAGAAAGAAAAGCAATAATTGAATCTATCAATGTGTTGTTAAATCAAGCTTATGACAGTGTATTAGATGAAATACTCACGTATTTACAAAGAATCGATGATATAGAAAATGAGGAAGATTTACAAGCTATTAAGGAAGCTAGAGAAGATAGACGCATTAATGGTACTGTTTCTTGGTATGAATATCAAGGATATAACAAAGAAACGGCTTAATGTATCAAGTTGAATTAACCAAGGGTGCGATAAAACAACTAAATAAACTACCCAATAATATTAAAGAACGTATCGATGCCAAAATTCTAGATTATTTCAGAACTTACGCAATTGCCCACAAGCTTAATTTATCGTAGACGCGAAGCGGCTTCCCGCAGGGTACCGCCAAGCCGCCAAGAACGCCAAGAAATAGTAGAGTTTGCGTAAGTCCTATATTTATAAAGATGAAACTTGATAAATAAGAATATCTCAGGGCTAGTGACGACATCAGGGTAAAGGTGAAGAAAAGAACATAAAAGAACAAATGACTAATGACTAACGACTAATGACCAATGACAAATAACTCAGCACTCAGCACTCAGCACTCAGCACTTTTATCAGCCATTGTATTGGCTGGCGGTAAAAGTTCGCGGATGGGACAGGATAAGGCTTTGCTGACTGTTGATGGTGTACCTTTATTACAGCGAGCTTGTCAGATTGCGGCGGCTTGTGCTGAGACTGTTTATATTGTCACTCCTTGGCTGGAACGTTATCAACACTTACATTTACCTCGTGGTAATTTTATTTTAGAAGCACCTTTAAATCACGGGCCGTTGGTGGGGTTTGCTCAAGGACTTACACAGGTACAAACTGATTGGGTGTTGTTACTTGCTTGCGATTTACCAAAGTTGCAGGTTGAGGTATTGCAAGGATGGGTGGCGCAACTTGATAATGTGGGGGAAGATGCGATCGCCGCTTTGGCGCATCATCCTAAAGGCTGGGAACCTCTGTGTGGTTTTTATCGCCGGCGATGTTTACCGCAACTACTAGATTTTATCAACCAAGGCGGGCGATCGTTTCAGCAGTGGCTTCAGCAATATTCGGTACAAGTTTTAGCTGTGCCTGATACCAAGATGTTACTTAACTGTAATACTCCTGAAGATTGGGCATTGATGCAGTAAAAACAACATTTCAGCCAGCTATTAAACCATTATTTATAAATATTTCTCACAAGTAAAAAGTTTTACTATAAATTTTTTACAAAAACAAACAAATGTTATTTAATTAACAATAGTTTGACAACATACTAATGTATAGTATTTAAAGCTTTTCTCAATAAACCTTGTATACTTAATGGCGAGGTAGCATAGCTATAAATTCTTGGGGGAATTTTTACTATGTCTACACTCGCCATTTTTGTCAGTAAATTTCATAGTTACCATAGGTTTATTCTTATATGTATCATCGTTTAATATTATCGGCATTAGCAATTCTCATCAGTATATTTTTAATGGCTTGTAGCACTGCTACAACTCAACAGCCACAACCACAAACATCTGCTATTACAGCAACCCCTAATAATCAACCAACAGCCAAAAGAGTAGTTAGTCTTTCATCCCTAGCCACAGATATTATTTATCAACTCGATAAAACTAAACTAGTAGGTATCGCGGGAAATTCATTATTTAAAAACGAACTTGGTTTGAAGGATATTCCTCGTGTGAGTGAAGGTCAAACTCCTCCTAATTTAGAAAAAATTGTGGCTCTCAAACCAGATTTAGTCATTGGTATCGAAGGTTTTTCTACCCAAGTAATTCAAAGATTACAAGAATTAAAAATTCCGACTGTATTGACTCAACTTAAAACATGGGATTCTTTAGAAAGTCTGACTCAAAAACTGGGTGATTTAATTGGTGCAAACCCCGAACCTTTGTTAACTCGCTACAAAAGTTTTTTACCAGAAAAACAAGAGCAAAATATTTCTACTTTAGTGTTAGTGAGTAATCAACCAATTCTCACCCCAAATAAAAGCAGTTGGGCGGGAAACTTGCTAGAAAAATTTCAACTCAAGAATGTCGCCGCCGAATTACAAGGTAAAAGTCCGTTTGGTGGTTA
The DNA here is from genome assembly GCF_014696905.1 of Nostoc sp. FACHB-190. NCBI lineage: Bacteria > Bacillati > Cyanobacteriota > Cyanophyceae > Nostocales > Nostocaceae > Nostoc > Nostoc sp. FACHB-190. Next base: position 17,187 of record NZ_JACJQW010000016.1, on the reverse strand, counting down.
TGTCACTTTATCAGCAGAAAAAGTTTTAGAAGTTAATCCAGACACAATAATTGTCATCAACCCTCCGCAAGCAACCTCAAATAAGGAGATTTTGGAATCATTTAGTAAAGAACCTTTTTGGCAAAAACTCAAAGCCACACAAAATAATCGAGTTTATATTTTTGACTATTATGGATTAGTAAATCCAGGTAGCATCAATGCAATTGAGAAAACCTCTCAGCAGCTTAAAAAAGAGTTATTTGCAGCAAATTAATCTAAAATGAATAATCTTGTTAGTGCATCCTGGTTAAGCTATCGAGAAAAGATTCACAATAGGTTTCCTAAATATTACAAGTATCTCAACCCACCAGCAAGTGAAGATGAAATTTTACATTTGCAAACGGTACTTGGTTATGAAATTCCCGCAGAGATGCAAACTTTATATCGACTCAATAATGGAGAGTCTAGAGAAGGACGGGGCATTTTTTATGGGTTACAATTTCTCTCGCTGTCTGAAGTGGAGCGAAATTGGTTAAGTTGGAAGGAAATCATTGAAGATGGTTTAGAAAGTTTAAATGATTTCTGCACATCTTATCCAGAAGGCGTTATCCAAAGCGTCTATGCACATGAAAAATGGATACCTCTGATGCACGATGGAGGAGGAAATCACATCGGTATTGATTTAGCGCCTGATGTTAATGGATGTATTGGGCAAATTATCAACTTTGGCAGAGATGAAGATGAAAAATGTGTTTTGGCTCCTAATTTGGCAGAATTGTTGCAGCTGCTAGATACAAAATTGGCAGAGAATCTTCAAGTAACCACTGAATTGGATGATGATGGCATCGAAATTTTTTCACTTAATAACACACATCTATCAGATGCTTTAAAAGCGATTGTCAAAAGCAAGTACTGAAACTATTTCAGGACTTACGCACAAAGATTATCTGTAGAGATTGGGTGTAAGGATTTTGAATCAGTACACACGCCACTTGGCTCAAGTCGGGAAACCCGCCCACGCCAGTGGCTCCCTTATACACCTGAACCCCTACACCCTCGCCAAAACCCTTGATTTTTCGTTTTTATGCGTAAGTCCTATATTTGAAAGAATTTCACCAAGTCGTAACGCATCCTACGTACTGTACTGGTTAATTGAGAATACGTAAACAAAATAACAGAAAAAAGCTTGAAGAAGTTTCTTCAAGCTTTTCTCTAATGCCCTAAAGGCTTTGTAAAAACGGAGAGGGAGGGATTCGAACCCTCGTTGAAGTTGCCCCCAAACAGCATTTCCAGTGCTGCGCCTTCAACCACTCGGCCACCTCTCCAGGTGTCACAATTTTTTATTGTAATATAAACTTATAGAAAATGCAAATATCTAGCAAGACATTTTAGAGTAGAGAAAAGCCAAATTCAAAATCACGATGTCCCGTACATACAAAATTAAAATCCGCGATCGCGCCACTGGTAAAGAACACACTCTTCAAGTTCCAGATGACCGCTACATCCTACACTCTGCCGAACAACAAGGCGTGGAATTGCCTTTTTCTTGCCGTAATGGGGCTTGTACAGCTTGCGCTGTTAGGGTTTTGTCGGGAGAAATTGATCAACCAGAGGCGGTTGGCTTGTCCTTAGAGTTACGCCGACAAGGTTACGCCTTGCTGTGTGTGAGTTACGCCCGTTCCGACTTGGATGTAGAAACACAAGACGAAGATGAAGTCTATGAACTCCAATTTGGGCGTTACTTTGCTAAAGGTAGAGTAAAAGCGGGTTTACCGTTAGACGAAGATTAATACTGGGACAAGGGGGACAAGGGGGACAAGGGGACAAGGGAGACAAGGGGGACAAGGGGGACAAGGGGGACAAGGTAGAAACTATATTTCTTCTCCCCTGTCTACCCCCTCTCACTTGTCTACTCCTCTCCCCAACTCCCTCGGCTTCTCAAAGGGTGCAAAGGAGTCAAAATGCGAATATCTACTATTTCAGGATGTTTTGGGTGGTGGACGCGAAAAATAGCTATATTAGCTTGCTTATTACTATTGGTAAGTTGTCAAGCTAAAAATCAGCCCACAGATAATCAAGTATTGGTGAAAGTAGCGCGTGTAGTGAGTGGGCAAAGCTTAGAAGTGCTGGGTATGGGTGAACAACCTAATTTTGCTTCGCCAGTGCGTTTAATTGGCATTGATGCGCCAGATTTGCGGCAAAATCCTTGGGGTGATGAAGCGAGACAAAGCTTAGAAAAGTTAATTGGTGGTGTAGAACAATCAATCAAGCTAGAGTTTGATATTGAAAATAAAGATAAACTGGGGCGGACATTAGCTTATGTCTGGAAAGATAAGCAGTTATTAAATGAACAAATCGTCAAACAAGGATATGCGCTGTTTGTGGGGCGATCGCCTAATCACAAATACGATCAACGTCTAGAACGCGCCCAGCAATGGGCAAGAATTATGGGAGAGGGAATTTGGAACCCAAAAAATCCTATGCGCCAAACTCCGGCTGAGTTCCGGTTTTTGAATCGATGAATTGAGGGATCAGCGATCGCGCCTTTGAATGTATGATTCAGTGTTGAGTCGTGAGTGCTGAGTGTGGGACTATTGACTCTTGACTATTGACAATTAACTCACCTATGACTCAACTACAAATTTTTCTCGATATTGCTACCGAGGCGGCGTTAACAGCAGGTGCAGTTTTACAAGGTTATTTAGGCAAATTAGAAGACGCAGTAACTGAAAAAGGCCGCCCCGGTGATTTGGTAACGGCGGCGGATAAAGCCTCAGAAGCAGTGGTGTTAGAAGTTATCCACCGTCACTTGCCGCAGCATTCTATTTTGGCGGAAGAATCAGGTAAGATAGGCAATCAAGATAATGAATTTTTGTGGGCGATCGATCCCCTCGATGGTACGACAAACTACGCCCACCAATATCCTTTTTTTGCCGTTTCTATTGGGTTGTTAATTAATGGTACGCCGCAGGTAGGCGTAATTTATGACCCATTGCATAATGAGTTATTTCAGGCGGCGGCTGGTTTAGGTGCAACTCGGAACCGTCGCCCCATCAAAGTTTCTCAAACCAATGAATTACGTAAAAGCTTATTAGTAACTGGTTTTGCTTACGATCGCCGCGAAACCTCAGATAATAATTATGCTGAATTTTGTCACTTGACTCACCTCACCCAAGGAGTTAGACGTAGCGGTTCAGCATCCATTGATTTAGCTTATGTTGCCTGTGGTCGTGTTGATGGTTACTGGGAACGCGGACTGTCACCTTGGGATATTGTCGCTGGCATTATTTTATTACAAGAAGCAGGCGGTAAAGTCACCGCTTATGATGGTAGCCCTTTACAAATCAACTCAGGTCGCATTCTTGCCACTAACGGTTACATTCATGAAATTCTCAGCCATGAATTAACACAAGTTCCACCTCTATCTTCTTGGAAATAGTCAACAAAAATATACTCATATTGTTAACCGTGAGAGTGACTTTTGATTGCCAAGCGGAATTGGAATATTGAATGTGTATCTATTAGATATTCATCATTTCAAAATCTTGAGCAATGAAAGCTTTTATCTCTTACATCGCTTTTGTGGGAATGAGTGCTAGTTTACTGGCATACAGTTCTAGTTTGCAAGCAGTCACTCCTAGTAATGAAAAATTTATCGCTTTAGGTACAGAACCTTTTTGGAGTGTAACTGTTAGTAAAAATGGCATTGTTTACTCTTCACCAGAGGTTAAAAAACAAACCTTCCCTTATGTAAAACCTCTAGCAGCCCAAGCCCGTCCTGCTGATTTGGTCAGAGTTTACCGACTCAGGGGTAACAATACATTGATTTTGCAAAAAGTGAGTGCTTGTAGTGATGGAATGTCAGATAAAAACTACCCTTATTCGGCTGTTTTGATATTGGGTAATAAAGTGTTAGAAGGTTGCGCCCAGAAACAGTAATCTAGTACAGGTCGGCGTAAATAAATAGACCATAAGAAATTGCTAAAAGGCTTGTAGTATCGTTATTCTTTCTTTTTACTTTTGCCTTGTTGTACTAGTCACATAAAGTTAAGTCAAACCAGAAAGTTGTTCCTATGCCAACTTCACTAACCAAGTTAACTTTACTACCATGTCTTTCCACAATATTTCTGACAATTGATAAACCCAAACCAGTACCTTCTAAAGTGTGGACTCGGTTTTCAACGCGGAAGAAGCGGTCAAAAATGGCTTGTTGGTCTTCGGAAGCAATACCAATTCCAGTATCAGATACTTCCACGCGCACACGGGGAGATTGATTTTGGGAGTTGGGTTTGGGATCTAATTGGTAGGCGCGGATTGCTACTTTACCGCCGGCTTTTGTAAATTTCAGGGCATTACCGACCAAATTGGCTAAGACTTGGAGTAATAAATCATAGTTACCCATGACTAGGGGTAAACTGGGGGCAACTTCTTGAAGGAGTTCAATGCCTTTATCTTTGGCGTTGAGTTGATAAGTCCGCAGGGTTTGTTCGATGGCTTGGGAGAGGTCTACACCATCAAAGTTATAACTACGACCAGATTCTAACTTAGATAAGTCTAAAACATCGTTAACTAAACGAGTCAGGCGATCGGTTTCATGGTTGACTGTTTTGAGAAAATCTTGACGCTGTTCTACACTCAAATCTTCGCCGTAGTCGTGCAGCGTTTCAATAAAAGATTTGATATTGAATAACGGTGTCCGCAGTTCATGAGACACGTTGCTGATAAATTGGCCCTTGGCTTCGTTGAGTTCTACTTCCCGTGTAATATCTTGTACAGTAATCGCAATTCCTTTAATACTTTCCCGTTGTAAATTCAGCACTGTGGTTAATAAAATCCGAATAGTGCGCTTAGTTGGTTGATTAAGATGAATGCGGAACTCAGCACTATCGCATTCACCCGCAGCCATTTCGTACAAGGGACGGGTGATTTCCATCTGAATGGCGGGGGGTAATTGATGCAGGACATTACTACCGACGACATCATTACCTTCCCAGCCAAAAATTCTTCTGGCTGTGGGGTTGACCAAAATCACCTGCATGTTGTTGTCAATCAACACAGCACCATCGGCGATCGTCGAAACCAAAGTTTCGAGTTTGGCTTTTTCGGCGGTTAGTTCTTCAATATTTTGTTCTTCATAGCGTTCTAGACGCTCTGCCATATCATTAAAACTGAGAATTAATTCTCCGAGTTCGCCGCCTAGAGGTAAATCGATGCGCTGCTTAAAATTCCCGGTGGCGATTTGTTTGACCCCGACTAGCAGTTCTTTAATCGGCTTGGTGATGGTTAAAGCATTAATCACCCCGGCTAAAATCACCATTACCCAAATTGTGATAAAAACCGCGATGGTAACATCACGGGTGAAATTAGTAGAAATTACGGCTGTTTGGTTGGGGTTAATCCCAATAGCCAAGACACCCAAGTATTTTTTCTCAACAATGAGGGGAACAAATACATCGGTGACAATGCCATCGGGGGTGTTATGTTGCCGCACCATTGGCTTATCGTTATCACCAGGGTAATCTTCTGGTAATTGTATTCTTCGCTCAATTGTCAATAAAGAGTTTTCCACCTCTGGTTCCCAAAAGGGAATCCCGAAAAAGATTTTGCCGCCTTCGTCAGCGTAAAGCATATACCTCACGCTGGAAGTACTGCTATAAAATCTTTGGGAAAATTGGGCAATCTCAGTGAGATTATTTTCTGCAATGAGGGGGGTAACGTTAGCAGCAAGCAGCAGTCCCAAGTCGCGGCCGAATCGGGTGTCATTCAAACGCGCATCTTGCTGAATTGTGTTTACAGCCCAAAAGGTCAGACCACTCATCACCAAAGAAACCACCAAAGTGGCAACAGCTAACAGCTTAGTTTGGAGGGTGAAATCTGACCACCAATTGGCGATCGCTTCTCGGATTGTTTTTAACAGAGCTAACATTTTCAATCAAGTTGTTAGTAGTTTTTGGAATAAACCCCAACAACTAAAAAATTAACAGTTAATTTGACTAATGGGGTAGAGAGAAGTCTGAAGTCTGAAGGTTGGTTAGCAATGCCGTTACCGTAGGCTAAGGCAAAATAAATTTCATACTTCACACTTCACACTTCATACTTGATTCAGCACTCTATAACCAATGTCTCTCCTATAATATATTCCTTCAAACTGGATAGATTTCAGACCTGTGTAAGCTTGGGCGATCGCTTGTTGAAAGTTTTCCCCTGTGCCTGTGACATTTAATACCCTTCCCCCATCAGTTACTACTTGCTGTTGGTCGTTCAATTTTGTCCCGGCATGAAATACGGTGACTGTAGCGGTTTCGGCTGCGTCAATGCCTGTAATGACTTTGCCTTTTTGATAATCTCCTGGATAACCACCAGAAGCTGCCACGACGGTAGCGGCTGCGCCACTGTGCCAAGCAATGGGGACTTCGCCTAAACGCTGTTCGACACAAGCCAGAATTAAATCTAATAAGGGTGTGGCTAACAATGGCAAAATTACTTGAGTTTCGGGATCACCAAAGCGACAGTTAAATTCCAACACTTTAAAGTCGCCTTCTGGTGTAATCATCAACCCGGCATAAAGTACACCCCTGTAGTCTATGCCTTTGCTGCGGAGAGTGGCGATCGCTTTTTCTAAAACTTCTGTTTGCACCCTAGCCATTAACTCTGGTGTAGCAATGGGCGCTGGACAGTATGCACCCATCCCGCCAGTATTGTCACCTGTATCACCTTCACCGACTCGTTTATGGTCTTGTGCTGGCAGTAGAGGGCGAATGGTTAACCCATCGGTCAAAGCCAACACCGATACTTCTTGCCCAAATAAACACTCTTCAATCACAACAAACTCACCCGCACTGCCAAACTGCCCTTGAAAAATCGCATCAATGGCACTCTCAGCTTGTTCTATGTTAGTAGCAACTATTACACCCTTCCCTGCCGCCAATCCGTCAGCTTTCACAACTATCGGCGCACCTTGAGCTTTGATATATGATTTAGCTGCTGTTGCTTCCGTAAATACCGCAGCCTTAGCTGTAGGAATACCAGCTTCTTGCATCAGTGCTTTTGCCCAAGCCTTACTGGCTTCAATTTGCGCCCCTGCTCTAACAGGGCCAAATACCATTAGTCCCTGAGCTTGCAAATAGTCTGTAATTCCCTTCGCCAGTGGAACTTCTGGCCCCACTACTACCAAAGAAATATGATTTGCTAAGGCGTATTGGCTAATTCCCGCAAAATCATCTACAGCCAAGGGCAAATTCTGACAACCTGCCAGATTAGCTGTACCGCCATTTCCCGGCACACAGACGACTTGCTCAACTTGCGGGGATTGCAATAATTTCCATGCTAGAGCATGTTCACGCCCGCCGTTACCTACAACTAAAACTTTCACTGATTTCCTCTTGCGTGCCTTGTGACACGAGAACAGTCTAGGCAGTCAAAAGTCAATTTTTAACTCTTGCACCATTGACAGTGGTAGCCAGATTGCCACCATGCTGTACTAAAACTACTCGCGGATCAATTTTTCACTAATTTAGGTACTGATGCAAGTCCTAACCACAGTTAAGATTATTTGTAGTTTTACTTTTAGGAGTGTAACCCAACAGCTAGAATTTTGAACTTAGTTGGGTTTCACTCAATTGAATAACGCCCACTGGAGAAAACCTGTTCAGCAGTCAAATTCAATTCCGGGAATGTTGGGGAAATAATGCGTAGGCGCGAAGCGACTTGTCGTAAGACATCGCTACCTCGAAACTGGCTAACTTGATACTCATCCTCTACTAAATAGTAAATAGAAATAGTCGGTTGTTTGGGATTACCTATGTAACGCCTACCACCCAAAGCTAAATAGTCAACAACCCAATATTCAGGAATACCAAAAGTTTCATAATCAACTAACTTATGTGCATAATCATCTTTCCAATTAGTGCTGACTACTTCTATCACTAAAGGAACAGATGTAGCTTGAGTCACTGTTGATGACTTTTTCCACATCGGTTCTGATGAAAGTTGCTGTTGATTAATCACGATCACATCAGGAGAATAAGCAGACTCTTGATCAGGAACTTTAATCAATGCTTGTTTGGGTATGATGTAAGGAAGTTTTAATCTTTTAAACTCGTAAGTGATCTCACCAGCTAAAAAACCATTAATCTCTTCATGATCTCCTGCTGGCTGCATTTCAACAATCACCCCATTATGTAGTTCATAATATCCGCCGTCTGGCTTCCAATTCAGGAACTCAGCAAAATTTACTGTTTTCGGTAAAGCTTGAAACATGAGACTTGCTCCTGACTCTGGTTTCAAGTCTAGCATTATCAGTCCTACAGACTATGTTCTCAGAATATGGGAGATGAGGCGATCGCGCATCTATCCACCATCACAATCAATTTTTATAACAAACTCAGCCATTCGCGTAAAATACTCCCAAGCGTATCGAATTCGTAATAGAGGAATTATGCAGGGGTAAGAGTGTGACAAGCAATAAGTTAGTCGTTCTCAAGCTGGATGGTGATTTCCATGAAGGGTTTCGCGCCAGTTTAACAATTAGCGTCGAGGGTTCGCTTCCCGACATCGAATTAAGTGACAACACATTAAAATTACCACCGCTTCCTACCCTACCTGAGATATATCAAACTTGGTCGAAAAGTTATCGCAGTCTGGATGGATACCGCATTAAACCCAAAAAAGACCAAATTACTAATGTCAGATTTCAATCTCTGAAAACAGAATGTCACACCCAAGCCGACATTCTCAAACAGCAATTTATCAATTGGTTACAAGCTGATTCCTTCCAGCGCATCAAAGAAGTATGTTTATCACAGCTAAATTCTGATGATGAAGTGCGCGTGATTATTCGCACCAATGAAACCCAACTGCGAAAATTACCTTGGCAATTATGGAATTTATTCACCTATTATCCTCATGCAGAAGTAGCATTTAGTTCTCTAACATCCCAACGCATTAAAACTAGTAACCGTCCCCATATCCGCATATTAATTATCTTGGGTAATAGCGCAGGAATTAATGTTGCTGAGGATGAAAAGCTGCTCAAACAATATTGCCAAGCAGCCGAAATTGTCGTTTTAGCTGAACCTACACCAGCCGAACTTAATCAATATCTTTGGTATGAAACAGGCTGGGATATTCTCTTTTTTTCTGGTCATAGTCGCACCGAATCAACACAAGGTAGAATCTTTCTCAACCGCACCGATAGTTTAACAATGGAACAACTGCGGTATGGGTTGCAAACCGCCGTCAGCAAGGGTTTACAGTTAGCCTTTTTTAACTCCTGTGATGGTTTGGGAATTGCGGCTGAGTTAGAAACTTTGCATATTCCCCAAGTAATTGTGATGCGTGAACCTGTACCGGATCAGGTAGCCCATCAATTTTTAAAGGACTTTATTCAACAGTTTACTAACAACAAATCATTCTATCAATCTGTTAATATTGCCCGCAAAAAATTACAAGGTTTAGAAACAGAATATCCCTGTGCTAGTTGGTTGCCAATAATTGTCCAAAATTTGTTAGCAACACCCCCGACCTGGCAAAGTTTGGGTGCTGTAACTCAATGTCCCTACAGGGGTTTAGCCGCTTTTCAAGCACAAGACGCAGCCTATTTTTATGGGCGAGAAACAGTGACACAACAGTTAGTAGCGGCGGTGAAGAAACAGCATTTAGTAGCAGTGGTTGGGGCTTCGGGGAGTGGGAAATCTTCAGTGGTGTTTGCGGGGTTGATTCCGCAATTAAAGCGGGAGAGAAGCCATCATTGGCAGATAGTGTCTTTTCGTCCAGGGAATAATCCGTTAGAATCATTAGCGATCGCACTTCATCAAGAACTAAAACCTGGGGAAAGGTTGCAGGAGTTGGAATTTGAGATCAGGTTAAAAGAAAGCCAGAATACCTTCCAAAACTTCCTCGAATCCCTCCATACTGCTGCACCCAACTCTCACATAGTTCTCATTGCTGATCAATTTGAAGAACTATATACTCTTTGTCAAAACAGCAAAGAACGCCAAATCTTTCTAGATCATCTCCTGACGGCGGTGAAAACTGTTCCCTACTTCACCCTAGTTTTAACCCTCCGCGCCGACTTTTTTGGCGAAGTATTATCCTACCGTCCCTTGAGTGATGCGTTACAAGATGCACAAATCAACTTAGGGGCGATGAACCCCAAAGAATTAGCCGCAGCCATAGAAAAACCCGCCCATAGCCTGAATGTACAGTTAGAACCAGGATTAACGCAACGCCTGATTGACGTAGTGTTAACATCTCCCTCTCACTTACCCCTGCTGGAATTTACCTTAACCCAGTTGTGGGAAAAACAACAAAAAGGATGGCTAACTCATCAAGCATATACAGATATTGGCGGAGTAGAAACCGCCTTAGCCAACCATGCAGAATCAATTTATACTCAACTGAGTGCAGCAGAACAAGAAAAAGTACGACAAATATTTATTCAATTAGTACAACCTACAGAAAATAATGCAGATATCCGCCGTTTAGCGACTCGTGAAGAACTGGGAGAAGAAAACTGGAAGTTAGTTGCACAGTTAGCCAATGGACGATTATTAGTTACAAATCGCCATGAAATTACTAATATTGAAACCGTAGAAATTATCCATGAAGCATTAATTAAAAACTGGCTCAGACTAAAACAATGGATGGAAACTGATGGAGAATTTCGCCGTTGGCAAGAACAATTAAGAGTAGTCATCAGACAATGGGAAAATAGTAATAAAGATACCGGAGCATTATTGCGAGGTAAACCCTTAATTGATGCCGCAGAATGGTTACATCAACGCCCTACAGAAATTAGTGCTAATGAGCAGATTTTTATTAATTTCAGCTTAGAATTACAGGAAAGAGAAGAACAGCAGAAGCACACGGTTAAACAAAGAATAATTATTAGCTTATCCACTGGGCTAATTGGTGCATTGATATTATCAGTATTTGCTTTGTCTCAATGGCAACAATCAGAGCGATTGAGGCAAGAAATTCAGATTACTCAATTAAATACTCTGAGTTATTTAAACTCAAATAATGACCAAATCAAAACATTAATCAGCACTATTGACGTACTCAAAAGACTAGGAAGTTTCAAGCAATTAGATACCAAAACCAAGATAGGTTTATTAATTCCTGTTGTCGAAAATCTCCGACAAATTAAAGAATACAACCGTCTAGAAAGTCATACAGGTGAAGTTACCAGTTTAAATTTTAGTGCTAATGGTCAGCTTTTAGCATCAGCGAGTGGAGATGAAACAATTAAAATTTGGCAAAAAAACGGACAATTAATCCAAACACTTACCGGACATCAGCAGAGTGTGTTTACTGTCATGTTCAGCCAAGATAGTCAATTAGTAATTGCAGGAAGCTTTGATAACACCGTCACTATCTGGCGATATAATTCCGCCACCGGATTATTTGATACTCGTCCGGTTGTCAGAATTTCCGAACCAGATGGATTATTAGCAACTCGCTTAACTCCTGATAGCAAAATGTTAGCGACTGGCAATAAAAAAGGTCAAGTTAAATTTTGGACATTGGATGGTAAATTAATTAAAACAATTGCAGCCCATAACCAGAAAATCTGGAGTTTAAGTTTTAGTCCTAATGGTAAGACCTTTGCTACAGCTAGTGCTGATAAAACTGTTAAGATTTGGAATCTAGAAGGGAAGCTTGTAAAAACTTTATCAGGTCATAGTGAGGAAGTATTAAGCGTTAACTTTAGTCCAGATAGTCAGAAATTAGCAACCGCTAGTAAAGATAAAACCGTAAAACTTTGGGATGTCAGAGGCAAATTATTACATACATTTAATGGTCATGAAGATGAAGTCTTAGATGTTGGTTTTAGTCCTGATAGTAAATTAATAGCTAGTGCTAGTGCAGATAATACAGTCAAAATTTGGAGTATTGACACTAAAACACAACTTTATACATTGTCAGGACACGGAAGTAAAGCATCAGAAGTGAGTTTTAGCCCAGATAGTCAAACTATAGCTACTGCAAGTGCAGATAATAGCATCAAACTATGGCGTTTAGAGGGGATGTCACCGAATTTTATTGGTAATCATATTAGTGTCAGTCCTGATGAGAGAACTATTGTAATTAGCGATAAGCAAGGTATTATTACCCTCAGAAAATGCGACGGAAGTTTACTTCATAGCTTTCCAGCACATCAAGGAGAAATCATCAAAGTTCTTTTTAATCCTGTTGATAATAATTTCGTCACTATTGGCAAAGATCATCAGATTAAAATCTGGAATTTGTCAGGAAATCTATTAAAAAATTGGCAAGTAAACCACAGATTTAGTAATCATATAGATGTAATTGATGAGATTCGAGATGCCAGCGTCAGTCCAGATGGTAAAATACTAGCGACTGTTGGCGGACGTGAAAACAAAATTAAACTGTGGAATCTGGATGGTAATTTATTAAAAACTTGGCAAGATAAGACTAATTTAGTAACAACTATCCAATTTAGTCCAGATGGTCAAACCTTAGCAACTAATAATGATCAAACTGTAAACTTGTGGAATCTACAAGGCGATTTATTAAAAATCATATCTGGGCATCAAGATAATATCACATCTGTTGTATATAGCTATGATGGCAAAATAATTGCTACAGCTAGTCTCGATAAAACCGTGAAAATTTGGGATAGCCATAGCGGAAAATTATTACGCACCTTCGAGCATCAAGATAAAGTTTATGATATTAGCTTTAGTCCTGATAGCCAAGTGCTAATTTCAGCCAGTGCGACTCAAGTTAATTTCTGGAATTTAGCAGGTGAATTACTCCATACCCTACCAGGATTAACTCATAATATCAAGGAAGTTAATTTTAGTGCCAACGGTAATATTATTACTTTAGTAGATGTTCAAAATAATATCAGATTATGGGATTTAAATACCCAAGATTTACAACAGCGTAGTTGTGATTGGTTAAAAGATTACTTCAATACCAATCCCAATTTAGGTATAGAAGAACGCCGCCTATGCAGCCAAGATAAATAATTTTTATTAATTATCAATTATGAAGCTAACTGTTACCTGTCTCAGTCTGACAATTACTATTTTTACCACCTTTGGGGTGATGTTACCAACAATCGAGGCATTACCAACGCCAATCCAAACAAACCAAACAGCTACCAACTGGTTTTTACAAGGGATACAAAAGGTAAATCAGCAAAATTATCCAGGTGCAATATCAGACTTTACCCAAGCTATTCAAATTAATCCCCAATATGCCGAAGCTTATTATCAACGGGGTTTAATTTATGCTAGATATGCTCAAGGAGAACCTTTAAATCCAGATGGAACCGTACCCGGATGTAAAAAAATCGATGCTTATAGAGTTATTTGTCGTGTGGAAGTAAGCGCGAGGGCTGAAGAGAATAAACGCCTAGCTATTGCAGATTTCAATCAGGCGATTCAAATTAACCCTCAATATGCAGCAGCTTACCATCAGCGAGGGTTGATACAAGAGGAAAATGCACAAAAATTAGCAGATTTTCAGGTAGCAAAAGAGCTTTATTGGCAAAAAGGTTTAGTGGCTTTAGAACATCAAAAATTAGCTGAGTTTGATAAATTTTTAGAAAATGTTAACCAACTGGATGCGGAAATCAAATCGCTGACTAAACTGGTGTTATTACCAGAAGATCCAGAGTTAAGAAGTCCAACAAATTCTTCTATAACTTCTCCTTATTCTATAGAAGAGGTGGAGAATGAAGCTCGTGCAGCTTTGAGGAAAAAAGATATACTAACAGCACTTCAGAAATATAGAATATTAGCTCGTAAACTGTACGAGCAGAAAAATTATCAAAGATATGAGCAAATACAGTTAATTATTGGCAGGCTGGAAAATCTCCGCAAGTAATTAGGTAAGTAAAGATTACGACAGCAAAGTTAATGTAAAACCTAACCCCCTAACCCCCTTCCCTCGTAGGGAAGGGGGAATATGTAGAGACTTTTTATTGTTGATTTAACCAATTTTCTAAATCATCAACTGTAGAGAAATCTAGTAACGCTTCTCCTAAATTTTCTAATTGTTCAATAGATAATCCTTGAATTCGCTTGATTAATGAAGCGTCAACTTCACCAATACGACGATTAAGTAGGCGCAGTATTAAGTTTTGTTCTCCTTCTTGTCTTCCTTCTTGTCTTCCTTCTTGTCTTCCTTCTTGTTTGGCTTGTTCTCTGTCTCTTTGATAAAGCGGTTCTAATCGCATAATTAACTCCCTATCGTCTGCTTCTAATTCTTGATTTACTCTCAAGTTTTCACGCAAGTTGTAAACTAATTCTAGGCTGGCTTTTTGGTATGGATGATTTAATGGTAACGCCTGCAACTCAATTATTGCTTGTGACTGCACGCTCCCTCTACCTAAAAGCCTTAACCATAATGTTTCCGGTGTTTGTGGTAGTTGATGTATGGCGATAATACCTGTCCTCAAGGCATCTGGGAGAAAATGTACTCCTGATAACCAGTCTGCTTTTTGTCTAGTTCCAAAACTAGATAATCTAGTTTCAGATACCGTGGGAGTCAGAACCCACAATTGGGGAATTTCTGAATCTTGAAGTTTGGTTTTATTGGCTTTTGATTCTCGCCGGAGCAAAGCTTTGACTTCTAATAATTTGAGAATACAGTCGCAAATTTCGTCGGTAGAAACTGGATTGCGAAAAGGTTCTATGATTGCAGGATTTTCAGCCAATCTTCCTAATAATCCCAGAACTTTTAAATTAGAGTTTCGCTGTTGATTTGGAGTGAATAAAACATCGATTTCTTTAATCTCTCCTGCTACTTTTTCTGATGTCTTGATTTCTCCGTAGTTTTTTAATAGTTCTTCAAGGTAGTCTTTGGCAAATTTGTCATGTATAAAGCGGGTCATTTAATTTGGCTATTGGGAAAAGTTTTGCTGATATTTAATTATTCTATTACATTTATAATCGCCAATCAATAATTAGCGATTAATTGAGATGTTATCGTTATATAATTAATATAAATTAAATGGCGTTTATGATTTCTTTTTTAAATTAGTGTCGTTATTTATTTGAATATGTGTTTTAGTGATTGTTATCTAAAAAAAATATACCAATTTTACGGTGCGTCAGTTCGATAAATTATCACTACACCAAGAGATAATTCCTAATGACGCACCCTACTAACTACTATTGTGCTAACACCCTTCCCTAGTAAGGAAGGCGGAAAATTAAAGCATAATTACAATTATTGTTGTAACTGTTTTAATAAAATCATAACACTTTCATAAATAGCAATATTTCCTTGAGCTTGGAAAAGTTGGGCTGCTTGCTGTAAATCTTGAATAGCTTTTTGTTTATCTCCGAGACCATTATAAACAAATCCTCTCGCAAAGTAAGCTTGAGCGTAATCAGGATTAATCTTAATCGCTTGATTCAAATCAGCCAGAGCTAAATCCCATTTCTCCTGCTGAGAGTAAAGGAACCCTCGATTGTAGTAAGCCTCAGCATAATCAGGATTAATCTTAATAGCTTGGTTATAATCAGGCAGAGCTAAATCCCATTTCTTCTGCCTATAATAAAGAAGACCCCGATTGTTGTAAACTTGAGCATTATCAGGATCAATCTTAAGAGATTGGTTTAAATCAGCCAGAGCTAAATCCCATTTTTCCTGCTTATAGTAAAAACTACCCCGATTGTTGTAAATTTGAGCATTATCAGGATCAATCTTGAGAGCTTGGTTGTAATCAGCCAGAGCTAAATCCCATTTCTTCTGATCTTGGTAAAGACTACCCCGATTGCTGTAAGCAAGAGCCAAATCAGGATTAATCTTGAGAGCTTGGTTGTAATCAGCCAGAGCTAATTCCCATTTCTTCTGCTCTTTGTAAAGATTACCTCGATTGTTGTAAGCATCAGCATATTGAGGATCAAGCTTAATAGCTTGGTTAAAATCAGCCAGGGCTAATTCCCATTTCTTCTGCTCTTTGTAAAGATTACCTCGATTGTTGTACGCTTCAGGCAAATCAGGATTAATCTTAATCGCTTGGTTAAAATCAGCCAGGGCTAAATCCCATTTCTTCTGCTCTCTGTAAAGATTACCTCGATTGTTGTAAGCAACAGTCAAATCAGGACTAATCTTAATAGCTTGGTTAAAATCAGCCAGAGCTAAATCCCATTTCTTCTGCTCTTTGTAAAGATTACCCCGATTGTTGTACGCATAAGAATTATCAGGATTAATCTTCAGAGCTTGGTTGAAATCAGCCAGAGCTAATTCTAATTTTTTCAGTGTCCAGTAAATATTAGCCCTATTATTGTACGCATAAGAATTATCAGGATTAAGCTTAATAGCTTGATTGACATCAGCCAAGGCTAAATCCCATTTCTTCTGCTCAGAGTGAAGAAGACTCCGATTGCCGTAAGCAAGAGCATAATCAGGATTAATTTTAATAGCTTGATTATAATCAGCGAGAGCTAAATCCCCTTTCTTCTGCTCTTTGTAAAGATTACCCCGATTGTTGTACACTTCAGCCAAATCAGGATTAATCTTAATAGCTTGGTTGTAATCAGCGAGAGCTAAATCCCATTTCTTCTGCTCTTGGTAAAGAAGACCCCGATTGTTGTACGCATCAGCATACTGAGGATTCATTTTAATAGCTTGGTTATGATCAGCGAGAGCTAAATCCCATTTTTTCTGCTCTTTGTAAAGATTACCTCGATTGTTGTAAGCAACCGCATTATCAGGATTAAGCTTAATAGCTTGGTTATAATCAGCAAGAGCTATTTCCAATTTTTTCTGCTCTTGGTAAAGAATACCCCGACTATTGTAAGTATTAGCTAAATCAGGATTTATCTTCAGAGCTTGATTGAAATCAGCCAGGGCTAAATCCCATTTTTTCTGCTCAGAGTAAAGATTACCCCGATTACCGTAAAATGCAGCGCGGGGATTAAGTTTGATTGCTTTATTGATTGCTACTTCTGCTTCTGGATATCGTTTTAAATCAAATAAGACTGCATACTGTTCGTTATAAAGGTTTGGGTTTTTTGGCTGGAGTTGAATTGCTTTTTCTATTGCTAATAATGCCTTGTCTGGCTGTTTGGATTGACGATAGATTATACTTAGTCTTTCCCAAGCAGCTACATAGTCAGGTTTGAGTTTAGTTGCTGACTCTAATGCAGCTATAGATTCTGGATATTTTTTATTCGCTCCTAATACCAAACCCTTGCCATAATAAGCTAAATAAACAAATGA